>NZ_JAWHPL010000024.1:0-2925 GCF_032587875.1 Pseudomonas syringae group sp. 243L2 | reverse complement strand
ACGGCTTCAGGCTGGCCACGTCCAGCGCTTCGCCGCCGAAGATGACTTTTTCCAGCGACATCGGCGCAGGCGAATCACACGCCACACGCATCAATTGCTTGAACGCCGACGGCGTCTGGTTAAGCACTGTGACGCGCTGTTCCACCAGCAGCGCATGGAAGTCTTCCGGCGAACGGGTCACTTCGCGAGGCACGATCACCAGTCGGCCGCCGTGCAGCAGCGCGCCGAAAATCTCCCAAACCGAGAAGTCGAAAGCGAATGAATGGAACAGCGTCCACACGTCCTTTTCGCTGAATTTGAACCAGTCATCCGTGGCAGCAAACAGGCGTATCAGGTTGTGATGAGCGAGCAAGGTACCTTTTGGCTTGCCGGTCGAGCCCGAGGTGTAGATCACGTAGGCCAGATTGTCCGGCGTGGTCTGGTTGACCGGGTTTTCCGTGCTGTAACTGTCCAGCGCATCCGCCAGATCCAGTGTCTGAACATGTGCAGGAATCGGTAACTGGCCAAGCAAATGTGCTTGAGTCAGCAACAGTTCGATGCCGCTGTCGTGCATCAGAAAGCTCAGGCGATCCTGCGGGTAATCCGGGTCCAGTGGCACGTATGCGCCACCGGCCTTGAGGATCGCCAGCATCCCTACAATCATGTCCAGACTGCGTTCAGCGGCCAGCCCCACGCGAACATCCGGGCCAACGCCCTGCTCGCGCAGTTTATGGGCCAGTTGGTTGGCACGGCTGTTGAGCTGTTGATAGCTCAATTGCTCGCCAGCAAAAGTCAGGGCGATGGCCAGCGGCGTGCGCTCGGTCTGGGTTTCGATACGTTGATGGGCGCAATATTCACTTGGATAAACCGCAAGGTTAGGGTTCCAGTCGCGCAAGGCGTCTTGCCGTTCTTCGACGCTTAACAGCGGCAGATCAGCGATACGCTGGTTGGCGTCGCGGCACATGCCATTCAGCAGGTTGCACCAATGCCCGGCCATGCGCTCGATGGTTGCGGCGTCGAACAGGTCGGTGGCGTAGGTCAACGAAGCGGCCAGGCCGTTCGGGCGTTCGCAGGTGTCCAGGGTCAGGTCGAACTGCGCCGTGTGTTTGTCGGACACCTGATATTCCAGGCGCAGACCGGCCAGTTCGCGGGCCTCGTTGTGGCCTTCGCTCTGGTGGTTGTAGGCCACCTGAAACAGTGGGCTGCGGCTCAAGTCGCGCTGCGGTTGTAATGCTTCGACCAGTTGTTCGAACGGCAGGTCTTGATGGGCTTGGGCCTCGACAGCAGTCTGCTTGATCTGTTGCAGCAACCCGGCCACGGTGGTTTGCGTGTCGAAGTCGGCCTTGAGCACCTGGGTGTTGACGAAGAAACCGATCAGCCCCTGGGTTTCGCTGCGAGTGCGGTTGGCGACGGGCACGCCGACGCGTATATCGGCCTGGCCGCTATAGCGGTGCAACAAGGTCTGCAACGACGCCAGCAACAGCATGAACAGGGTGATGCCCTGCTGCCGCGCCAGAGTCTTGAGGTCGTTCAGCAGCGCGGCATCCAGCTCGACATTCAATCGCGCTCCTTCGTAGCAGCGCAGGGCCGGGCGCGGTCGATCGGTGGGCAGTTCCAGAATCGGCTGTTGCTCGCCCAGTTGTTGCTTCCAGTACGCAAGCTGGCGTTCCTGCTCGCCCATTTCCAGCCAGTTGCGCTGCCAGAGGGCATAGTCGGCGTACTGAATCGGCAACGGCGTCAATTCGGCCTTGCGGCCCAGCGTGGCGGCCTGATAGCACTGCATCAGCTCGTCGACCATGATCGGCATCGACCAGCCATCGGAGACGATGTGGTGCTGGGTCAGCACCAGTACGTACTCCTGCTCGCTCAGTTTGAGCAGCCTGACCCGCAACAGCGGCCCGTGTTGCAGATCGAAGGGCTGTTGCACTTCCTGATCGACATAACGCTCGAGCGTTTCGCCAGCCGCCAGTTGATCAACGTCCAGCGCAAACGGCGACGCCGGATGCACCACCTGCAACGCCTCGTCACCCTGCTGTTCAAACGTGGTGCGCAGGGTTTCGTGACGCTCGATCAGGTGTTCGACGCTACGCCGTAATGCCTCGACATCCAGCGCGCCATGCAGGCGCAGCGCCAGCGGAATGTTGTAGGCCGCGCTGTGCGGTTCCAGTTGCCAGATGATCCATTGCCGCTGCTGCGCATAGGAGAGCGCAGACGGGGCCTGCGTCTCCCTTACAGCGATCGGCGTGACCCCGTAGAGATTCACCCCCTGGCGCTTGAGCAGGACCGCCAGCGCCTTGCGTTCACGGGCGGACAGCGATTTAACGGAGTCAAGCAACTGTTGCACTGGGGTCTCTCCTGCTAAGCAATCAAATTATCAATTTCCTCCGCTGATAAACGTTTGAGTGCATCCAGTGATTTAGTCAATTCGTCCAGCGCATGGTCACTTTCGCCATTTTTTTCGTGCAGCGTGGTGCAGAAGTCCGCCAGCACCGGCTGTTCGAACAGGTCCTTGAGGCCGACCTCGCGCTGCAACTGCTCACGTACTCGCACCAGCATCTGTACCGCCAGCAGCGAGTGGCCGCCGAGTTCGAAGAAGTTGTCGCTACGACCGACCTGCTCGACCTTCAGCACATCGGCCCAGATCGCCGCCAGTTGCTGCTCAAGCTCGCCTTGCGGAGCGATATAGGCCGCTTGCAACCGGCTGGCATCCGGCGCGGGCAGCGCCTTGCGGTCCAGCTTGCCGTTGGCGGTCAGCGGCATCTTGTCGAGGACGATGAAATGCGTCGGCACCATATAATCCGGCAGATGCGCACGGAGCTCGGCTTTCAGGGTTTCGCGCAGGCTTTGCTGATCCTGATCAGGCTCGGCTAGGACTAGATACGCGGCCAATTGCCCGTCCACGGCCAGCACGATCACTTCGCGCACGGTCGGGTGCGCTTGCAGCCG
>NZ_JAWHPL010000023.1:0-520 GCF_032587875.1 Pseudomonas syringae group sp. 243L2 | reverse complement strand
CGACGCTCTGCGTCGTCAAGAGGACGCGGAGCGTCCAGAAACGGCATGCGACGCGGAGCGTCGCACGATAGTTGAAGTGATCGTTCCACACGCTCCCGCGTGGGAGTGCAGTTCACGACGCTCTGCGTCGTCAAGAGGACGCGGAGCGTCCAGAAACGGCATGCGACGCGGAGCGTCGCACGATAGTTGAAGTGATCGTTCCACACGCTCCCGTGTGGGAGTGCAGTTCACGACGCTCTGCGTCGTCAAGAGGACGCGGAGCGTCCAGAAACGGCATGCGACGCGGAGCGTCGCACGATAGTTGAAGTGATCGTTCCACACGCTCCCGCGTGGGAATGCAGTTCACGACGCTCTGCGTCGTCAAGAGGACGCGGAGCGTCCAGAAACGGCATGCGACGCGGAGCGCCGCACGATAGTTGAAGTGATCGTTCCTCACGCTCCCGTGTGGGAATGCAGTTCACGACGCTCTGCGTCGTCAAGAGGACGCGGAGCGTCCAGAAACGGCATGCGACGCGGAGCG
>NZ_JAWHPL010000022.1:0-177529 GCF_032587875.1 Pseudomonas syringae group sp. 243L2 | reverse complement strand
CGTCAAGATTAAATTCCAGAAACCCTCATCGCTTACGCGTTGAGGGTTTTTGTTTAAGTAGAAGCATCAAAATTCGCTGAGACGTTACCTGTTAACGGATCGGCAACAGAATTTCTTGACGACCATAGAGCATTGGAACCACCTGATCCCATCCCGAACTCAGCAGTGAAACGATGTATCGCCGATGGTAGTGTGGGGTTTCCCCATGTGAGAGTAGGTCATCGTCAAGATTGAATTCCGAAACCCCTCATCGCTCTTGCGATGAGGGGTTTTGTCGTTATGGAGCCCGAAAAAAACCCGCGCAGGCTTTCGCGCTGAGCGGGCTTCATTGATGGTGCGTGAATCAGCCAAAAAGGCTGCGTACGTTACTCATCGCGCCGTCAGCAAACCCCTGAAGAAACGCTTCAAATGCATCCCCTTCAGGACCTCCCTGAGCAGGGTCGGCAACGATCGTCCAACGGGCCACACACGCACCTTCCCCGGTAGCTTCAACAGTCATTGCCGCCCATAGGTTACTCACCGGTAAACTGGTGTGGATCAGTGACCAGGTCATGTACAGCGCCTGATCATCCCGGGAGTTCAGTTGTTCGATGGCCACGTTGCCGTCCTTGAACAGTTTCCTTCGAACCGAGCCCTTACCTTCCCCTGTGACCTCAATGCTGTCCAGCGCGGGTATGAAGGCTTGGAAACCACCAAAATTCCCGACCACAGCCCATACGCTGGCTGCATTACCGGGGACTTCCACGGCTGAAGCCACTCGGCACGACACCGGGTTGCGGATGAGGGTGTCAGGCTTCAGATTACTGTGAGGTGTGCTCATGTCTTTCTCCATTTACGTCAGTGGGGTATCAATTCAGATGAAGCCGATTTCTTTCAGGTAATCGCAGCCCTTGCGCAGCAGCTCAGGGGTTTTCTGCGGGTAATGCCCGCCCATACGGTGAATACCGCTGAGGGTGTTGCGGTACTCGATCATCGAGATGTCGCCGATGTCTTCTTCAAACCCGTCGAGATAGAAACCCAGCACGCCAAATAAAGCGTTCTGGCTGTCGACACGGCTGAGTTGGGCCTGCCATTGCTCGACGCTGACCAACTCGAACTGACGGCCTGCCCCGCGGAAGGCTTCCACATAGTTATTCCAGCTCAAGGGCTCGGGGTTATGCAGGTTGAACACAGCGTGTTCCGGTTGATAGCGACTGGCATGGAAGCCGATGAAGCGTGCCAGGAAGTCCACCGGCATCAGGTCGAAGTTGATAGCGAACGCCGGAACCTGACCCAGTTGCAGCGAGCCTTTGAGCATTAGCATCAGGCGGTTTTTTTGCGGCTGGCATACGCCGGTGACGCTGTTGAACGCTATGTTGCCGGGCCGATAGATGTTCACCCAGGCACCTTGCTCCCGCGCGCGCTGCAGAACACGCTCAGCTACCCATTTGGACAGGTTGTAACCGTTCTTGATGTAGATCGGCGGGGTAGCGGCAGCGGGCTGTTCAAGCACGTTACCGGCTGCATCGACTGCACTACAGGCGGAAAGGGTCGAGACGAAGTTGAAGATCTTTTTGCTGCGCCCCTCACACAGCTTCAGGCATTCAAAGACCGGCGCAACATTGTCTTTGACGAGGGTTTCATAGTCCTGCACATGGTTCACATTGGCAGCGTTATGCACCAGCGCACCGAACTCGCTATCCAGTCGTTCATATACCACTTCACTGAGACCCAGCCTGGGCCTGGTCACGTCAGCGGCGTAGACCTTCACGCGACTCAGGTCCATATGGTCCAGACGGTTTTCCCGCAGTGAATGCTCGAAACGCTGTTGTGCGCTTTGCCCCGCAGCTTCACGAACCAGGCAGGCGATCTCTGTCGCCCCCCAGTTCAACAGCGCTTCAACGATATGCACACCGAGAAAACCGTTGGCACCGGTGACAATTACCTTGTGAACATCACCCAACTGGCTGATGGGCAAAGTCGCCAGCGGGTTATTCGCATCGGCATCCAACAGTGCCTGCGCACTGATGGTGTAAGCCGAAGCACCATCGCTGTCGATCAGGCTGGCCAGTGTCAGGACGGTAGGTGCTTCTATAAAACGGTTGATTGGAATGCTGCGCCCAAACCGCTCACGAACCCCCAGCAACAGACGTGACAGCAGAATCGAATGACCGCCCAGATTGAAAAAGCTTTCGTCCGTAGAGATATCTTCTGACGGCAGTTCCAGCAGTTCAGCCCATAACGCCAGCAGCGCTTGCTCCTGCTCGGTCTGCGGCAGACGACCAGTGCGTTGCCCGCTGAAGCTCAGCGGTATTTCCAGAAGTGCTTTGCGATCGACTTTGCCGTTGCTGGCAAACGGCAGACTGGGCAGCGTCGTGTACACAGCAGGATGCATGTAGTCAGGCAGCAGACGTTGCACATGCGCTCTCAACGCTTGTTCGTCATGCTCTAGATACGGTTGAGCGAGAAACGCCAGAATGCGTCGCTGCTCGTCGATCACCACAGCCACTTGTCGATACAGCCCGCTGTCGCGCAAACAATGCTCGATCTCTTCCGGCTCGACCCGAAAGCCGCGAATCTTCACCTGGTTATCGCGGCGTCCGCTCAGTACGATGCCATCAGCCGTCCACTTGGCGATATCGCCGGTGCGATAGGCCCGCAGTTGCTGTCCGTCCGGCCTGGTCAACCACACATAGCGCTCGGCGGTAAGCGGGGGATTGTTTACATAGCCCAGGCAAACACCAGGACCGACGATATACAGCTCACCCTGCGTTTGCTCCGCTACGGGCTGCAATTGCTCGTCGAGAATCCATACCTGGCTGTTGGCAATCGGTCGTCCCAGATGCCGATTGCTGCTGGACGGCGCGAACTCACAGGCCGTGATCAACACGGTGGCTTCGGTGGGGCCATACAGGTTGTGGAAATGACACTGCCTAGTGAGCTGTGCAATCACATGCGGCTCACAGACATCACCCCCGGTCATGACATGCTCCAGTCCCAGAGGCTGATCCAGCGGCAGAATGCTCAACAGTGCCGGTGGCAGAAACGCGTGAGTGATGCCTTGTTGCAGGACGCTGACCAGTTGCAAGGGATCGCGCCGCTGATCTTCATCAGGCACCACCAGTTCGGCGCCATTGAGCCAGGTGGGAAAAATGTCGATGATCGACGAATCAAAGCTCAACGTAGAAAACTGCAGCACCCGGCTCTGCTCGCGCAGGCTCACATACTCGGCGTACCAGGCAGTGAAATGGCTGAGGTTGTGCTGGCTGAGCAGTACGCCTTTCGGCTGCCCGGTGGTGCCTGACGTGTACAGCGCCATGCAGGGCGCGTTCTGCGCGGCATGAACGCGCATGCGGGCTGAAACGGCATTCCCCATAGGCACCGCAGCAATATCCAGTGCCGGAAACTCCGCAGCGGCCAATGGGTGCGAGCCGTCGTGAAGTAACAGCATCGCTCCCGAGTTTTCCAGAATGTACTGCTGACGCTGCAAAGGCTGGCCGGGATCAAGCGGCAGATAAACCGCACCGCAGCCCAGAATCGCCAGAATGCCCGCATACAACTCGGGTGACTTGGGCAGGCAGATGCCGATCACCGGATGCGTGTCAGCTTTCGCAGACGCCAGCAAAGGCAGCAACAGGCGCTGAATCGCGATGCTGTGCGCGTGCAGTTCTCGATAGCTGAGCGTCTGATTGCGAACGGACAGTGCCGGACGTTCGGCAAACATCAGCAGCGCCTGTTCCAGCCGCTCGGTGATCGAGGTTTCAGCCCGCTTCAGCAGGTGGGATTGTTCTGTCTGATTCAGACGATGCTCGAAGAGCAAATGATCAATCGCCTGCAAACCATCCTGCCGGTCACTCTGAGCGGGTGTTGCAGTAGGCAGACTGTTGAAATAATCATCGTCCCTGGACAGTCGGCTGACCTGCAATGCCACCATCCCCACCATGCCTGCTACAGCCGCATCACGCAGTACCCGGCCGTTGCCTGACTCCTCGGCCGGCAGCCACTCATGAGCTATCAGGCGTCGAACATTGGCCGGCCCATGCCAGCAGAGCAGCTCCAGGCGAGGCAGACCGTGCGCCAGCGCCGCGCTGAAGCCGACCCGCAGGCCCAGATGAGTGCCGTGGCCTCGTACCCCGCGAAGGTCCAGACTGCCGTCCTCGATCAGGACGCAACCGTCAGGCATCGTCAACGCATACAGTGCCTGCTGGTCAGACAGGTGCCGCACGCCATGCCCGTGGTCCAGCAGCTCGGTATTCAGATCGCTCAGGGTCAGGCTGTGACCTATGAGCACAATCTCCAGGCGCTTCATTGCAGCGTCCCCCGAGCCGGCAGGTAGTCCGCCAGCGCACGCTGTACACAGGGATCGTCCAGCATCGAGCTGCTCTTGAAGAAGCGCATGATATTGGCGACCAGTGGGTGGTGGCGGTTGACTGGGAAACTCACGGCCCTGGTTTCATCCTTGAGCGCCTGCTTGATGGTGTCCGGCACCTGCAAGTGCTCGATCAAGGTGAAATCGAAGCCGTTCTGTATGTCATTGGTCAAATACTGAGCGATAAACACCGGCAGGATGCGCGCGATGGATTCCCGATCCTGCTCATCTGCGGTGTGCCAGTAGATTCGTACCAGCCGCGCCCAGAATCCCGAATGACGTCCCTCGTCCAGCAGGTGGTCAGCCATCAGTCCCTTGATCGATTGCTTGACCGAGTCGTCCTTGGCGAAGGCCGCTACGTCATTGGTCACGGTGTTTTCCGCGATAGCCACGCAAATCAGCTCAACTGCACTGCGCAGATGCTCCGGGGCCAGAGCCAGCGCGGCGGGTATGGCCCGGCTAAGTTCGATTTCGGCAGGCAGCTGGATAGGCTCGATGCCCGTCAGCGCGATGGTCTGTTGCATGAAATCCATCGCCACCAGCGCGTGATAGTCCTCGTCGACCACCACCGTCATCGCGTCATAGCGGCAGGCAAACGGGAAGCGAATCGTGAAGTTGTCCTTGGCAATACTGCGTGCGGTCTTGTCGACGATCTCGGTTTCAAAGATCACCACATCGTTGATGAACTTATAGAGGCTTTGCACCAGTGCGTAATCGCGTAAATGCGCGCACTCGCGGGTAAACGTTTCACTGAGCACCAGCGGCTGACGGCTGAGGGGGTAGATCAGTTTTTCATCGTTCTCGACCATTCTGCGTGGGCGGGTACGGATGGTGGCGCGGCCTTCCCACGCATCGATGAACGACGTGTAGTCTTCTGCTTTCATGATGTCTTCCTTGTAAAGGCTTCAGGGTGTTGCGAGCGGGTGTTACGCACTGGCCTGCATCAATGGCGCGCGCATGCTCATGCGCAGCGTGTCCCATAGCCGGACCCTGCTTTCCACCGCTGCGATAGCCGCCTGATACACCTCTCGTTCACGCTGCGTGTCGCCAGCAATCAGGCGGGCCAGCAACTGCTCCGCTGCCGGGCCGTGGTCCTCGGAGTCCA
Source organism: Pseudomonas syringae group sp. 243L2 (assembly GCF_032587875.1). Lineage (NCBI taxonomy): Bacteria > Pseudomonadati > Pseudomonadota > Gammaproteobacteria > Pseudomonadales > Pseudomonadaceae > Pseudomonas > Pseudomonas syringae group sp. 243L2. Next base: position 172,076 of record NZ_JAWHPL010000022.1, on the reverse strand, counting down.
CTTCGATGTGGCGCTCCAGGTAGTAACGAAAGGTGGGTGCCTGTTCGACGGTGATGCCCCAGTCGTCGAGGATGCTCTGGAACATCTGCGGGATGACGCTTTCGCGCCCGTGCAGAAATGCCGCAGCAACGCTGTGTGCCGGCGCATGAAGGGCAGTGTCGAGGGTGTGCGTCACGAATGCAGATGCGGCCTGACCTGCGTTGACCCGTTGCAGGGCCGTTGTGTAATGCAGGCCCTGCTGCTGCAGTTCAATGAAACGCTCGATCTGTAACGTGCTCGCGCCAATCTCGCGCATGGCGTCCAGATACAGCTCGAAATGGCTGTAATGACCTGCATCCAATCGGTCATCGGACTCTTCTCCCAGCACGATCTCGTTGATCAGGCGGGCGGCGCGGGCATCGGTCGGTGGCAGCCACGGGAGTTGCGTGCAGGTCAGTTCCTGTTGCAGACGTTTGGTCAGAGACATGAAATCCCAGACGGCGAATACATGGGTTTCCATAAAGCGTCGCAATACGCCCAACGTCGTGATTTCGGCAAAGATCGGGTGACGGCTAAGTTCAACTTTCTTTTGGTCGAGCAGCGTTTTCTCACAATGCATGGTGATGTCCCTGTGGTCATTGTAGCGGTAGTTGGCAGTGCAGTTATTCGAAGTTTTAACGTGTTGCCCGTGCCGGATGAATAGGATGAAAGACCTGAATGCAAGGCGAACAAAGGCCTGAAGGCAGAGGCAATAATTTGCCGCAACTGCACGTCGGTTATGTCCATTAAAACGCTTGCACAAGTTCAATCAGCCGGGCTGCAGCCCTTATGATTTGCGGCTTTGAGTCCGGGTGCCGTCAATTACGCTGACGGCGAAGAAAACTTAAAACAAATTTAATGCAGTGCGCAATTCTTTTTTAATAATATTTAAGTTGTTGCTTTTACGGTGCGTAAGTTGCCATATAAAACACGTGGAATATGTTTTATAGGGACGCAGGCAACCCTTCCGACTGATTGAGTCAGAATTATCAATAATGAGTGAATGCCTCACTCAGCGTTGCCGTTATGCTGAATAATCAGGTGGTTGGGTTTTTAATGGGCGATGTTGGAAATGACTTCCAATGTCGTTTGCCCCGTTTAACAACTCCTTGTCCATTGGGTTCAAATGAACACAGAACTGCTCCGGTCCCGCGTGGACAGTTCAGCCGTAGCCAAGGAACCTCCTCAGGCTGGTTTCCTCTGCGCTACGGTCGAGTTTGCCTGATTCCTGTGTCGGGCCACCCGGCAGATCAGGAAAATAGCTATAAAAACGCCAGGCCAGGCGTCAGGCCTGACCGGTGTTGAAGATAGGTTGGGAAAGCACGGGGGAAGTGCGAGCGGCTAATCCGCAGGCGCCATGTCATCGCCTTGTGGATAAGCCGTCTCAATGATTCAGGCGGGGGTTTTCTTTGCTGTACGGGCTGGCTTGGCGTTGATGGCCTTATTGCTGTTCAGGTACTGGGTGACGGCCTGCACACCCCGGTTTAGGTGATACTGCAGCGCTTCGACACACGGCTCGACTGCTTTCTGTTCGGCGAGCCGCAGCAGCTGCCAATGGTCATCCTGAGAAAGCTTGCCCAGCCCCATGGCGGAAAGATTGAAACGCAAGAAGCGCTCTTCTTCGTTCAGGCCTTCTTCAACCAGACGCATCAGGCGCTTGTTGTGAGTCTTGGCATACAACGACAAGTGGAACATCCGGTTGAGCCTGCCGATCTGGCCAAAGTCCGTCTCGACTTCAAGCTGCTCGATATAGCCTGCAGCCGCTGCCAGATCGTCCGCGTCCAGCAACGGGATGGACAAGCGCAACGCCTCGGACTCCAGGAGGATCCGCAAGGCATAAGCGTCCACTGCGTCTTCGGTAATCAACGGTGCGACTACTGCGCCCTTGTGCGTTTCGACCCGCAGCAGCGACTGTGCCTCGAGCTGGCGCAGTGCTTCGCGCACAGGCATGCGGCTGACGCCAAACAGTGTGGCCAGCTCCTGTTGGCGCAGAGCCGTGCCACTGGGAAGACTGCCATCGATAATGGCATTTCGCAGCTTTTCTTCAATCACGGTTCTGGCAAGGTGCGCCGGAGGCTGCTCGTTGCCCAGTACGGAGCTTAGAAAGGCTTCTCTATCTGATTTGCGCATCGGTCTACTTCTTCATCAACCTTGGCTGGATAAAGTCCAATTAATCGCTGGATTGCCGACAGACTAGCCAAGACTTGCCAGTAAGTCGCGAAAATAGAAGCATCATCATGTTTTGCTGCAAGCGCCGGGTTGCGGTTCAGCCCTGCGAGTCTCAATGAGTACGCGCCTATCTTAGCGCTCATTCGCTCTGTGTACCGAACGGGCATTCGTAGATAACAGGAATTTCACGTTATGCTTTCATGACATAACGCTCTGAAACGGGCGTTTCAGAGCGCACTAGAATGGCGTTCGCGGCATAAGGCCGCAGGCGGTACTGCCTCAGCGAGTCAGGCGGCCAGACACAAAGTGCTGAACGTCATTGAAACCAGGCGTCGACGCATGCCCAGGTGTTACCAGCGAATCGATAAATGCCTCGTCCTCGGCGGTAATATCAACCGTTAGTGCCTTGGTGTAACCGTCCCACTGCTGTTCGGTCCTTGGGCCAACGATTGCCGATGTCACGGCCCGGTTGTTGAGCACCCAGGCAATGGCGAACTCGACAATACCTACACCCTTGTCCTGCACGTACTCTTGAATTCGCTGCGCAATACGCAGCGATTCCACGCGCCATTCGGTTTCCAGCAGCCGCTTGTCCTGACGCCCGGCCCGGCTTTCGCTGTCGGGGGCGATGTCCGGGGCGTATTTACCGCTGAGTACCCCGCGTGCGAGCGGGCTGAAAGGCACCACACCCAAGCCGTGATACGCCGCTGCGGTGATCTGCTCGACTTCGGCCTGACGGTTGACGATGTTGTACAGCGGCTGGCTGATGACCGGCTTGTCTACGCCCAGGCGCTGCGCGACGTTGACGATTTCAGCGATTCGCCAGCCGCGAAAGTTCGACACACCCCAGTAGCGGATCTTGCCCTGACGGATCAGATCGCCAATGGCCGAGACGGTCACTTCAAGTGGTGTGTCCTGATCCTCCTTGTGCAGGTAATAGATATCCACATAGTCGGTGTCCAGACGCCGCAGGCTGTTCTCGATGGCATTGAAGAGGTGCTTGCGGTTCAGACCGGCGCGATTGGGCACGCCGTCGGCTGGCCCGATGGCGACCTTGGTGGCCAGCACCCAGTCGCTGCGCTGGGCGGCGATGGCCCGGCCGACGATTTCTTCCGAGCGCCCACCGTTGTAGACATCCGCCGTGTCGATGAAATTGATGCCCTGATCCCTGGCCTTGTCGATGATGCGCAGGGACTCTTCGGCACCGGTCTGCTCGCCGAACATCATCGAGCCGAGTGTCAGGGTGGAAACCTTGAGGCCGGACTGGCCGAGGATTCGATAATTCATGCTCAACATCTCCATGTCATTCAGACGAGTTCAGGCAGCCCCCACGCCTTGAGCGGGAAGTCGGCCAGCGAGGCAAGCAGCAGGTCTGCATGCTCGTATTGCTCGACCGGCATGTGCGAGTCCGGTACGGCAACAGCGTACATGCCCGCAGCCTTGGCGGCCGTCACGCCGAACGGCGAGTCTTCGAAGACCAGGCAATCACTCGGCGAGACGCCAAGGCGGCGGGCGGCGACGAGAAAGATGTCCGGGGCCGGTTTGGCAGCGCCGACTTCCGGGTCGTCTGCGGTCACGACGGTATCGAACAGCTCGAACCACGCGCGGTGCAGCGTTGTCTTGGCCTCGAAGTAATGCACCGACGAGCTGGTGCCCACGGCGATGGGAATATTGTGGGCTGCCAGATGCCGGACCAGCGCCTCGGCTCCGGGCATTGCCGGCGCTTTGGGGAAACGCTCTTCAAGCATCGGTTCACGGGTTTCGAGAAACTCGTCGATCGACATCGGCAATTCAAGCGCCTTGATCACGTAATCCGAGAAATCCCGGGCACCGCGGCCGATGGTGTGCTGTTTGATGGACCAGTCGAAGGTGCGCCCGTGGCGGCTGGCGATCAAGTGGGTGACTTCGGTATAAACCCCCTCGGTGTCCAGCAACAGGCCATCCATGTCGAAAATGACGGCCTTGATCGGGCCTCGTTCGGTGTGTTGCTCGCTCATGTGATCACATCCCGTTCTCAAATTCGTTTCAGCCTAACGTTTCCGTGAATACCGTGGCTACCCTGTGTTTCTGATAATCTTTCGCGGTTTTCAACTGTGCTGCCAGTCCCGGTACGACTTTCCCATCATCAGAACGGATATCTTCACGTCACTATGAATAAATCAGCAGGTATAGCGATTGGCGTCATCGTCGTAGCGGGCGCACTGGTTACGGCGGGCGCCTGGTACACGGGCAATCAACTGGAAGGCGCGCTGACCGACTCCATCAGCAAGGCCAACCAGGAACTCGCGAAGTCGTTCAAGGGCACCGACACCAGCGTCAAACTGGAAATGCTCTCGCTGGAAAAGCACTTCTTCAGCAGCACGGCGCACTATCGCGTGGACATCCAGAACCTGTCCGATAGCACCCAGGGCGGCCAGTTCCTGTTTGTCGACCAGATCGAGCACGGGCCCATTCCGTTGTCGCGCCTCAAGACCCTGAACCTGCTGCCCGTCATGGCCCTGAGCAATTTCCAGATGGAGAAAAGCCCCAGCGCCGAAAAGTGGTTCGCCATGAGCAAGGACGTTCCACCGCTCAAGGGGCAAGCCAGCATCGGCTATGACCGCGCCACCAAAGGCACGCTGCAGATGGCCCCGCTGGAAATGACCGACGTAGACGGTACGTTCAGGTTTTCCGGGCTCGACCTGAATGCAGAGTCGTCCGCCGACGCCGAAAAATTCAGCCTGGCCGGCAACATGGAAAACCTGCAGCTCAACGTCGCGTCGCCTGACGGCCCGGTCAGCATCGACGTCAAAGGCATGACCTTTGACACGGGCGGCACCAAAGGCCAGTCCGGTTTCTATCTGGGCCACACCAACATGAAAATCCAGAGTGCGGGTTTTCAGGTGGTGGGCAAGCCGCCGGTGCAGATCAAGGACTTCACCAACACCAACCTGGCGCAGGAAGACGCCGGTAACCTGGCTGCCCAGATCAACTACGATGCTGGCATGATTTCCTACGCAGGCAAGGACGTTGGCTCAGCGCACATGGGCTTCAAAATAGCCAACTTCGATGTGGTGGCCACGCAGGCGCTGTATCAGTTGTATCAGGATAAAATCCTGCCTCAACAGCAGCAGGCCGCACTGGAGAAACGTCCGTTTCGTCTTGAGCTGAACCCGGCTGATCAAGAGCTGATGAACACCCAGATGAAAAAGCTGCTGATCGCCAAGCCGCATATCGAACTGGAAAAACTCTCGCTCAAGACCAGCAACGGCGAAAGCCACATGCGCATTGCAGTGGACCTGGCCGATCCAGGCCCGCTCAATCAGCCTTCCGATTCGCTGCTCTTGAAAAGTCTGGGCGAAGTCAACGCAAAGGTTGTCCTGTCCAAGCCGATGATCCGCGATCTTGCTACCCAGCAAGCCATTCGTGAAGGCCAGACCGACCTCAAGGTCATCGCCGAGCAGGCCAAGGCCGCTGGCGACATGGCCAGTGCCATGGCCGAGATGATGCAACTGGCCAAGGTCGATGGTGACAACATCGTTTCCGACCTGCGTTATGCCGACCAGATGGTCGACTTCAATGGCCAGAAAATGACCGTGCAGCAATTCATGAGCAACGTGATGGGCAAGGTCGGCGTGCTGGGTAACCAGTAAGCCGCCTGCAACACGGTCTGCTGTCAGGACGGGCAATCTACCGTCCTGACAGCAGAGGCACTGCTATCGAGTGAGCCCGCGCAGGGTATCCGCCAGTTGCCGGGTACGTTGCGAGGTGCCCGCGGTCATGTCGCTGGAGCCTTCCAGCTCCGCCAGCAGGCTGGTGAGCGTGCCGACTTCCAGGGATTGCTCTTCGATATGCTGCGCAACCTTGCGAATCTCCTCGGCCAGCCGCTCGATATCCGTGCCGATGTCATTCGCGTTTTGCGTGGTTTTCTGCGCCAGCTGACGCACTTCATCGGCGACCACTGCAAAGCCACGGCCCATTTCGCCGGCCCGAGCTGCCTCGATGGCGGCGTTCAGCGCCAACAGATTGGTCTGCCCGGCGATCTGCTGGATCATCTGCACAACTGACTGGATGCGCAGGCTGGACTTGGCCAGCTCCCGAGAGCCAAGCACTACCTCGTCGGCCTGGCTGACCAGGCTTTTGACGGTATTACCCGCCTTATCGATGACCGTTTCCTGCTGCGTGATGGTCTGCGACAACTCATCCATCGAAACATGCAGCTCGCCTGAATAGTGGCGCAACTGATCGGCGATTTCTTCCTGATCCTGATGAGCCTTGACCAGTACATCGCCCAGATCGCTCAGGCCGCCGAACACCGGGCGGATCTGCTCGTCCAGACCACTCGGGTCAATGGTTTGCACAAAGTTACGCTGCTTGAACTGGTCGATCTGCTTGACCACTACATGGCTCAAACCGGCCAGTTTCTTGATCTGCCGACGCAGGAAGAACGCCTTGAATTCGCCGTAATAGGCAATGAAGTTATCGATGTAATCGTCGCGGAACGGCTGACCTTCCGGCACCTTGAAAAAGAACACTGCGGTAAGGGTCTGGTTGAGGTTCAAACCCAGAATCTCACCGAAGGTCGAGAAGCCCACTACTGGCGTCTCGCCGAACACATCATTCATGCGGCCCAATTCACTGCCGTTGTTCAGACGACGCAGAATGCAGTCGCTCAACAGGCCGAGCAGCGGCTTGCCGGACTTGCCCTGTAGAAAGCGCGTGAAGTCCTTGCGCGTGGTGTCGATCATCGACGTCCGTTTGACCATCACCAGTTCTTCGCCGGGTGCCACGTCGCAGAACAGATGAACCCGCTCGCTTTCATAATCGATGCGCGCAATGGAGCGTACGAACAGTTCCTCGCCCACCCGAATGGCGAACGAATATTGCGCCAGCTTGCTTTCCAGCTCATGCCGCTCGCACTTCAGCGCATCACACAGCGCTGCAACCATCGTGGCAATCTCGCCTCTGGAATTGACCACCTGGCTGATATAGCGCTCTTCCAGCGAGGCGGTCAGGACACTCAGGCTCAGTGGCGTTGGCTCGAAGTTCTGGCTCTTGAAGACGCCAAAGCGCACATTCTTTGCGCTCTTGAGAAACACCACCTGAGCATGGTTCTCGTAGCTGCGTTTACCGTCGTGAATCAGCGTCTTCTTGAAGTCGCTTTTGCCGCCTGCAGAGCCACCCACGAACAGGCATGGGAAACGCCCTGACTCGTAGAGCGCTTCCATGAAAAACGACTCCGAGGCCGAAAGGCCGTCAAAGGTGACGTAGGCCAGCGTATCCCTGTGGTCGATAGGCGTGCTGACCTGAGTGCGCTTGATCGAGTCGGTCAGCCGCGCAATGCGCTCACGCATGGACAGTCGCTTGCCCGCGCCGCGAATATCTTCGCTGTGCAGGGGAATATGCACTACCTCGGCACTCTGGATAACGCTTGAGTCGAACAGCGCCAGCACGATCCGGTCCCACTGATTACCCGCCGCGCAATACAGCGAATCATTGCTGGAGCACAGTTCGCCGGATGTTGTGCACAGGCTGATCTTGGCGTTGGGAAAGCGTGCCGCGACAGACTGGGCAACCTGACCGAAGTCGACGTGAGGTGAAACGAAGCCTGTCAGGTAGACCGGGTCAAAACTTAACGCCGACAGCGTGTCGTTCAATTCCCGCGCGGACGTAATGACACTGAGTACGCCTCCGGTCCGCGAAGTGCCGGCCCGAAAACGAGATAGAAAGCTCATGGTTGAATCCGTAAGAGTAAAAGGCAGGGGCCGTAAAAAAGGCCGAGGTCTTTTAATCGGCTGCTGACGGGTTCAGGTTAGCCGGTGGGCGATGAATTTTGCCTATGCGTGCCGCTCAGGACATGTTCAGCATCAACGCTCTGATCAGGGCAAGCGTCTGGCGATGCACTGAATCATAGTGATTATTGTGGCAATAGGGCCGTACTGACAGGGTGATGGAATCGGCTGTCGTAGAGGACAGATGCACATCGACCGCGGGGCAGGGCTCGCCCGGCAGATGGCCTGACGAGCGGAGCCGTACATTGAAGGGAAAAGCAGGGGGCCGGCTACTGGTAGTTTTGACTGGAGGCAGATGGCCTGCGCCTGCCGTCGAGTGCTAAGCGGTTTTTTTGCACTGCGAGTCTGGTCGTCTCTATTTTATGTTTTTTGAGACATAGTCGACGATGTTTTGTACCGTTTTAAATTTTTCAACTTCTTCATCCGGGATATCGATTTCAAATTCTACTTCTAGAGCCATAATGAATTCGATAGCATCTAAACTACTCCCGTTGAAATCCTCGGCTATATTAGATGTCGGTTTTATGTCTGCCGTTTCTATGTCGAACTGCGCGAGAAGCACTTGTTTCACAAGTTCCATTGTATCGTCCATGATCACCATCTCCTTACCTACGGTTTTTGACCATTCATTGAATGGATAAACTAGGTCGCAGCGGAAAAGCTGTCTACTGACAAAAATAACAACTGCTCAACGCTGCTGGACCTGAGCAAGGCCGAGCCACGCTCGTATTAAGCCCACCTGGAAATCGCTACACTCGCCACCTCACAAGGACGAACCAAGGACCTGCAATGCCGCTCCCTTCTACCACGCTGCGCCGCACGCTGGTGATCTGGCTGTATGCCGTCGCAGTAGCGCACGTGCTGGGCAGTATCGTGTTCACCTGGGCAGGTTTTTCCGGCTTGCTCGATGGCTACCTGACTACGCTTGAGCAGGCCTTCTGGACCGACGCCGTTCCTGCCGCTGCGCGTGCGCAACAGGTCTGGTGGATGGCGCTGTTTGGCGCCACCTTGCAAACCTATTCCGTATACATGCTGGCGCTTGTGCATTTGGGCAATCGTCTGAAAAGCGCCATGCCTTGGGGCTGGCTGATTGCAGGCCTGCTGCTTTGGGCACCTCAGGACATAGCGATTTCCGTGCGCGGGGGTGTCTGGTCGCATGTGTGGCTTGATCTGGCGGCGCTGCTGGCATTGCTGCCGCCGTTGCTTTGGCTGTATCGCCATGATCGCCGTACTTCTGCTGCCAGCGCGTTGAAGGAGCCCCGTCATGTCTGACTTGCCCCTTCTGTACCTGCTGGCGGGCAACGGCAGCAGTGCCGAATGGTGGGATGATGTGCTGCCGCATTTTCAGCAGCATCAGGTCGTGCCGCTGGAACTGCCAGGTTTCGGCAACAATCCTCAGCCTCCGTGCGAAGACCTCGCCGCCTACGCCGATGCGCTATTGGCAGCGACGGTCAGGGGCAGTGCCATCGTCGCCGTGGGCGTCAATGCCTTGCTGGTCATGCATGCCTTGCAGCGCCAGCCGGGACACTTCTGCAGAAGCGTGCTGCTGGCGCCGGTGGGAGCTTTTCTGTGGCAGCGGCGCTTGCCTGCGCTGATGTCGCCGCTGCCCATTCGCAAGACCATTCACTGGCTGCTGGCCAACAAGCCCAGGCTGTTTGCTCACAAGTTCTCCAGGCAAGCCTGGCCTGCGGCGCACTACCAGCGCATGGGGGCCGGTTACGCCCGCTGCCGCGCCTTTGTACCGTATTGGGGCCTGTTGCGCGCCGACACTGCGCTGCCGCTTCTGGAATGGGTGCAAGACCCGATAGAGCTGGTCTGGGGCGATCAGGACGAGGTGTTGGGTATCGAGCAGGCGGCAGCGTGGTCGGCCATTCTGGCGCGTGCCGACCTGAGCATCAGTCTGAAACCGGGTTGGGGTCATTACCCGTGGATTGACTCGCCGGCCGAGTTTGCGCAGTGGCTGGAGTCGGGCGAGCGCGGCTTCGTCGCACACACCAAAGGTGGCCGCCTGCGTCTGGCAACCATCGCCGGGCAACCGGTGCCCGCAGCACTGTCGTTGGTGCAGGGCGATGACTCGGCCTTGCCCGCGTTTCTGGCCAGCCAGCCGGAGGCTATCTGGGCGGTGCGCTCGTCCAGCTTCGGCGAGGATCAGGCCGATGCGGCCAACGCTGGCCTGAGCACCACTTTCCTTCGCGAGCCCACCCAAAACGTACCTGCACGTATCGCAGAACTGCACGGCGCTGGCGTCGAAGAAGTCGTGGTGCAGCGGTTCATCACGCCGGTGCTTTCCGGCATCGCGTTTGCGCGTCACCTGTCGGTCGAGCTGGAGTGGGTCGAAGGGCATCTGGAGTCGCTGGCCGACGGTCAGGCAAGCCCGGAGCGAGCGATCATTTCCCGCCTCGGCGATGCCTGGAGCAGCTGCAGCTTCACACCATCCCACGGTTTGACACAAGAAATGCTCTGGGACTTCCTGCAAGGCGTGCTGCGCGTTTTCCATTACGTGCCGGGCGATGTCGAGTGGGCGTGGGATGGCCGCCAGCTTTGGCTGTTGCAGTACCGCCCGATCAGTGATTACGGCTGGCGCCGACACCTGACCGCCGCCAATATTGCGGAGATCCTGCCGCCGCAGCCCAGCAGGCTGGTCGAGTACGCACAACGCCGCGCCGCAGGCAGCATCCCGGCGATCATGGCGCGTTGGGATTCTCGCGTGTTGCAGGACAATGAGCCGTTCACCGCACTGTTTGGCGCAGCGTCCTACATCAACAATGACCTGTTTCTCGCACGTCTTGCTGATTGGGGCGTCGCGTCCAGCAGTTACGCCGATGAAGTCGGCGGTGCAGCACCGCATCTGCCTTGGCGACCTCTGCGTTTGCTGCGCTCGTTGCCGGTATTCCTGCGCATGCAGCGTATCGCGCGCGGCCACCTGCTGACCCTGGAAAAGCAACTGCACCGCTTCGACCGAGAGCTGCACGCCCTCACGACCCAAGCTGCTGACGGCCAGCAATTGGCTGACTGGTTCACGCGTTTCTACGTGTTCGTCGTACAAGGCAACCTGTGCATAGCCACCTCGCTGGCCAGCAGCGGCGGTGACCTGCTGGGACGTCCGCCAACCGCTTACGACGACCTTGAGCACTGCCCGCATCGGCTACCCTGGGAAACCGACCCCGCTACGCCACGCCCGGCACAGACCGACCTGCCGTTACAGGCGTTTCCGACCTGGCCGGGTATCATTCGCGTCGCTCACCGCGCAGGCCTGCCGGGCATGCGCGGCTACTACCTGCAAGTGCGCGAGTGGTATCGCGACAATCTGATGCGCCTGTTCTTCCGCCTGCACCACGCCATGCCCAGCGCCGACAGGGCACACTGGTTTGCGCCTCATCCAGACATTCGCAGCCGCGCAGGCAGTTTCTGGCAGGACGGTAGAGAGGGCACCGAGCAGGCTACTGGCTTCATGATCTATCCGGGGCAGGTTCAAGGCATTCTGGGCGACGACATCCTGCTGGAAGACACCCTCGACCCCGGACGCCACGCGCACTACCAGAACGCACGCGCCGTGATCGCGCGCATGGGCGGGCGTCTTTCCCACGGGTCTACGTTGCTGCGCGAACTGCGCAAGCCTTCGGCGGTGCTGCCGAATGTTGATATGGCGTGGGTAGGGAAGGAGGTGCGGTATAGGGATGGGGAATTGCTGCTGGTCGAGGGCCAGTGATAAAGCCCGAGGGTGACTTATCCACAGCGAACCCGCACGCTCATTGAGGGGTGCGGTTGTGCTTCGCCGAGGTATAGCGAAAGGCTTACACGCGGTGGAGGGGTTTGGCCATTTCCGACCTGGTCCGTCCTCCGTAAGATTGGATCCATCAAGTGGTGAACAGGAGTTCACCAGGATCAAGGATGATCGACCATCGCCTCGGAGGCAGCCGACAGGGAGTCGGGATGGTCTTGGAAAAACCCGCTTCGGCGGGTTTTTTGTTGGGCGCGAGAAAGTCCTCGTTGAGCCTGGGCTACTTGCGCAGTGCCTTTCTCTTGCGCAGGCTTTCACGATGCACCTCGAGATCCCTGCGCCGCCGCATCTCCTGACGCGTCTCCTTGCGTTCGGATCGAATAATCCTCCATTGCATGCGCAGCTCCCGGCCGCGCTCGCTGTTGAGCGATAAAAGGCCCAGCAACGGGAAAAGCAGCCCCAGCATGTAAAACATCAATTCAAAACGCCGCCAGTGCGCAGGGGCAGTGGGCAGCACCGCGAAAAAGCAGCTCACCAGAATGGCCGCCAATATCCACATCCCACAGGCATGCCCGCGACTCATCATGATGCCGCCGAAACTCAAAACCAGTGATACGCCCATCATGAGCATCATCGACTGGCCGGTTCTCTCCGGCTCATTTGGAAAGTACGCATCGACCACCGTGCCTGCGGTAATAGCGAGGGAAAATATGCCCATGAAGATCGGAGTCAGAAAGGACAGCAGATAACGAGAGCGGAAAGCGGCAACGTGGCTGCGGTAAATCACCATTGGCTCCGGCGAGGCCCGCTTGCTGCGAGATTGTTTACCCATTTTTCTTCCTTGGTACCAATACGCTGGTTGCTACTGTCGTTACAGCTCTAGAGCTCTTTGAGTTTATGGCTCGGCGCCTGTTATGTAGTTTTCGTCACGTGCGGTTCCTGGCCCATGCCGCGCAGAAACTTTCGCTGCTGTCTCAGCAACTCGCGGTAGTCGATGCAGCGGTAGCTCATACCGTATTGGGGGGCCAGCTCTGCGATGATGTTTGCCAGCGCCGGATAGTGGCGATGGCTCCATCCAGGGAAAAGGTGATGAGTCAGATGAAAGTTCAGGCCGCCGACAACATGGTGCAGCCAGCGTGGCTTGGTTTGCCAGTCACAGGTCGTCGCGAAATTATGTCGATACCAGCCGTGTGGCATTAAGGGGTTGTCGGATGGTTGATAGAACTCGGCCTCTGCCCAGTGTGTGCCAAGCAGCAGAAAGACCACCCATACAGAAGCGAGCATCTGGCTCAGCAAATATGCCATTAGCACTACTGTCCAGTTACCCTCGAATACCACCAGCGGCACTATCAGTACCAGCAGAAGGTGGCATGCCTTGCTGGCTAAAAATACGGCCCAGCCTTTGTTACCCGGCAGGATTTTTTTGGCCTTGAGCGGCGTCTTCTCCAAGCGGTCCGACCAGTCGAATATCCAGGAGATATAGGGCAGGGACAATGCGGCGACCATGGGCCAGTAAATATGTTGGTAGCGCATGTGTTTGCGCCAGCTCTGGAAAGGCGATTGTCGCAGGACGCCATTCTCTTCGGTGTCCAGATCGTAATGCTCGACGTTGGCGTAGGCATGATGAAACTGCACATGCCTGACTCGCCAGTAATCCGGGTCGATGCCTAGCGGTAAAGTCATTAACCGGCCTACCAGTCGGTTTGCCCAGGGCAGCCGAAAAAAAGCGTTATGCGTAGCGTCGTGAAACACCATGACGTTGAGCAGCATGCCTGTCAGGACAAACATGAAATAGCACCCCACGAATGCCCACGCGGTGTGCTGCATCAGGCTCAAGGTATAAAAGCCACCACACAGTACAGTTAGGAGTAATGCCACTACTTTTTGCCGAGTGCTGGCATAGCGATGGTCGTCTGCCAGATATGCGTGAGCCGCCTTTTTCAGGGCTTGATGAAATGCCTGTTCGCCATCGGCAGGAAATGACAGGGGGGCAAGTGATTCAGCCATGAGGTTTTTCCACGGGATTTGCGGCTGACACATCTTTTTTGCCGCGAGAAGACAGGGCCACCCATACGCCGTGCAAGGCGAGGGCCACCATTGGTAATTGCCAGTAAAACTGCGACCAGCCGTAATAACCCAGAAACAGCGACGCCAGCCCCAGGCTGACTATCAGCCAGACAGGAACACTCCAGGTCCTCGCTTCGGTCATTCCTCCCAGCGCCACCGAGCCCGCCACGAGAAAAACGAACAGGACGACCTGCGGCCAGGTGATGTCGTTGTAGCCATAGCCGTATTGATAGATATAGCCCACCACCAGCGCGAAGAGCAGCAACGCGCCACTGAAAATGCTCAAACCCGAAATGCGCGAGCGGGTCGGTTCGTTCGATTTTATCGACAGTCGCAGGTAATGCAGAAAAGGTACGTTGCTGGCCCAGAACGGGTTCGCGGAAGAGCGAGGCCCTCCGATTCCAAACGTGTAAGGCACATCGGGCAGCCTGGAAAATGTGCCGAACAGCTTGTCCCAGAAAATGAAAGTACCGCCGAAGTTCTTGTCTGAGTAGGCCCTGTCCTTGACGTGATGCACGCGGTGATGGGTCGGAGTAACGAAAATCTTCACCAGCACGCCCAGCCTGGGTGTCAGCGCATTATGGTTAAAGAACTGCATCGAGTAATGCAGGATCGACACTGCGACAAACACATCCAGTGGCACCCCTAGCACGGCCAGCGGAATAAAGAACGGAATCGACGTCAGCGACGAATACCACGAATTACGCACGCCCAGAGACAGGTTGAAGTGCTCGCCCTGATGATGCACCACATGCACGGCCCAGAGCACGCCAACGTGGTGATGAAGGCGGTGCAGCCAGTAGAAACAGAAATCCCAGGCCAGCAACGCGAACGCCCAGACCAATAGTGTCGGCCATGTATCCAGCAGGCCAAGGCTCAAGTACTTGGCGACAAGTCCGTAACAGATTACTTCCAGGCCACGGAATAGCCACAGCATGATGTGCCCGGAATTCAGATTGAACACCACATCATGCCAGTCAACCGGCTTGCGCTGTATCCAGTGCAGGATGACCGCTTCGCCTGTGACTGCCAGCAGCATGATGATGATCGGAATGGCCAGATCGCTCATTGCAGATTACCTTTCAGTGCGATTTGTCTGCGTTGGGCAAGTGCATCGATCAGCCATCCCGCCACCAGCGCGAGTACAGCGCCGCTGACAACGTCAACGAACAGATGGCGACGCAATTGCAGGATCGAATAGGCAATGGTGGCTACCCAAAACACGAACACTGCGGTGCGTACTGTACGCCTTGCTGCGCTGATTCCCCAGACTGCCAGCACCATCAGGGCCATGTGCAGGGATGGAAGGCAATTCTGAGCCGAGTCCACATAAGTCAGTGCTGCCAGCAGTGCAGAGCTTAACGTTGTGCCCTCATCAACCGGGTATACCATCGTTGTGGGCCACACCATATAGACCGTCCCTGCACCCACAGCAGTAAGACGCATGGCGCGGGAAAGCCAGCGTACCCGATCAAGCGGGGTCATCAGGTAGCCCAGTGGAACGACAATAAAAAACGACAGGTACAGCCAGATGGCGTGCGGCGTGAACGCGATCATTTGGTCGAACGACGAGGGCGTCATGATCTGACCTGGGCTCTGCAGGTGGTCGGTCAGCGTATAGATCAGACCGACCGAGCCCCAGCCAAGCAGCATCTGCCATAACCTGAATAGTAGGGGGTTGCTCATGCTTCTGCCTGCCGGACAATACGTCGCCGTTTCCGGTCGAAGTTCGGCATCACGGCCTGCGCCGTCAGTTGCCATTCAAGTTTTTCAGTGGCAATGCCCTGTTGCGCGAACAACGTGACAAGTTGCCTGCCGCCATGCTCCAGTTCTGCTTGCGTGCAGTCTGCAATCAACTGCAATCGGGTCTTCGAGAGCTGAATCAAGCGGTAGTCACTGGTCAATGGCAGCGCATTGGCAATTGCCCGGCTGCACAGGTCGGCAAAGATAATCTGCATCCCGCCTTGCTGATCAGGCAGCAACAGTTGATCGTCGCGGCGACCTTCGATTCGGGCAATGGCCATCGAATGCTGACCGCAGGCGCAAGGCTCGGATTGCCTGACCAGTACATCATCCAGCCTGTAGCGCACGATTGGTTGGGTGCTGCGGGTGAAGTCGGTGATCAGTGGCGTAAAACGATGTTCATCCAGCCATTGGGGCTCGATATGCACAAACTCTTCGTTCAAATGCAGCGTGCCATGCGCGCATGTGGCGGCCAGGAAACCTTCGGTTGCCTGATAGACCTCGCCGACTTCGCGGAACACCGTGTTCAATAACTGACGGTCCTGCGCGTCCAGGACTTCGGCAACGGAGATCACCTTCTTAACGTCGAGTTGAATCTGCCCGTCCAGAACGGCCAGCGCCAAGGCGCGTAGCACCTGTGCTGGTGCCACGATGATGGTCGGTGCCTGCGCTTGCAGGCGAGGCAATTGCTCAAGGAATGGTGAAAACAGATCGTAAAAGGCCAGGCTCAACCAGCGATTGTCCACGCTGTGGTACAGGTTGCTATCCGCTCGTAGAAAAAGTGCCACTCGCTCACCCGCGAAAATACCGTCTGGCAGCATTTTGGCAAGCATCCCGCCCGCCCAGATCTGCTGCTCCTGCGGGCTGACGACAAAAACGCCACGCTGCCCTGATGTGCCCGATGACAGCCCGACGCTGAAGCGGCCGAGGCGTGGCGTGAAGTCCCGCTCGGCTTCGCCACGCTGGGCGCAGACCAGCAACTGATCGCGTTGCAGGCCCGCAGTGTTCATCTGGTCGAACTGCGTCATCATCAGCGCCTTGTCCATCAGCGGCCATTCTTTGAACGGCAGAACGCTGTAAGGCTGAAAGTACGGACTGTTGGCCAGCACCTGTCGGGCGAAGCGTTTCAGTTGCCTGTTCTGAAAACGCTCCAGTGCCTGGCGACTGGAAAAACGCAAACGACGTGCTCGCCAGTAGTGCCAGAGCGTCATCACCGGGATCATAAATCTCCCTCGTGACACAAGCGGATATCCACATGGCCTGCCGTCCACAAAAGGTTCAGACGGTTCAGCGTCTGGTAGTAGGCCTTGCTGTCGTCCATCAGCACGTTGGCAAGCACAGAAGGCCCGCGCAATTCTTGATAGCTTAGCGGCGACCACGCTGAATCACTGGCCAGCAGTGTCCAGCCCTCGTCAGTGAGAATAAATGCCCCCAGGTGTCCGGCGGCATGACCTGGTAGTGGCACCAGAACAATCTGCCCGTCACTGCCCGGTAGTTCGTAGCCATGTGTAAACGGGGCCAACTGTGCAGACAGGCTCACCTGCTCAAAGCCCTCCACGAACTGCAACGCTGCTTCGAAACCTTCGGGAATCAGTCCTGGTACGAAGGCGCGCTTGAGCGCGGCGATGCCACGTAAGGAGCGGGTTTTCTGCCAGCCTTCGCCCGAGCAGATAAAGTCGAGATGACTGAAGTCCCGCAGGCCGGCAATGTGATCGGCATGAAAGTGGGAAATGATCAGCGCCTGAATGTCGTTGGCCGCGTAACCGGCATTACGCAGCTGATCCAGCAGCGTTTCACCCGCATCCAGGTATACCGGGGTAACCTGGCTATAGATGCGGAACACCCCCGACCGGGTATGCTCCTGAAAATGGTTGGCGTAGCCGGTATCCCATAACCAGCGGCGATCGCCGACCTCCAGCAGATACGCCCTGGATGGAAATTTGCAGACTCGCAGGCCAGCGCCTTGCAACGCCATGCAGCCGATATGCGTGCAGTAACCCACTTCGAAAGTGGTGATGCTAGCCATGGCGCTTCACCGCTTGAGACTTGAGCCATTGCCCCGTGAGCTGAATACTTTCTTCCATCGTGTACCGAGGTCGGTAGCCCAGCTCTTCAATGGCTCGCGTCTGGCTCAGGGTCATATCGAAGTTCACAGCTGCCACACTGTAGCGGGTCAGCACGGGCTCCTTACGCGTTACAGAGGCCAGCAACTCAAGTGCAATCGCCAGTGTGTGAAGCAACCTATAGGGCATGGGCTGGACACGATAACGAAGGCCGAGTTGATCGTGCAGTAACAAATGCAACGTATCCACTAACCGCATAGGCTGGTGATTGGTGATGTTGTAGGCCGCTCCGGAAGACAAAGAACTGTTGTGGCTTGCCAAGTCCATGGCGTGAATAACGTTGAGCACGAACGTCAGGTCCAGAACCGCCTGACCACCGCCGGGCAAGCGCAGTACGCCACGGTCGCGTTCTATCTGGCCCAGGATCCGGGGCAGAATCACCCGGTCATGGGGGCCGAACAAGCCTCGGGGCCGCAGGATAATAAACGTGGTCTGTGGATAAAGCGGCACCATCGCCTGTATGGATTGTTCTGCCTGGTACTTGCTGCTGGCGTAGTGATTGGCGAATCGTCGGGCACGGTATTGCTCGTCAATACACTTATGATTCTGAAAGTCGAAGTAAATGGCGGGCGTGGAAATATGCACGAATCGCGAGACGCCGCAACGTCCGGCTGCCTCGGCCAGCTTCTGTGTTGCTACCACGTTGGCCTCATCAAACTCGACCTTGCTGCCCCAGGGAGAAGACTTCGCGGCGCAGTGCCAGACGACGTCGCAGCCGAGCATCATTCGCTCGCATTCCTTCGCGGTAGCCTTGGTCAGATCCATTGCCGTGAATTCGGCTCCCTGATTTCGCAGTAGACCTCCCACTGTTGGGTCACGTCCGGTTGCATGCACCTTATGGCCAGCGTTCAACAGCCACTCAGCTGCATTGCGTCCAAGGCCACTGGTGGCGCCGGTCAGCAGAACCTTCATGGCAGCAGCACCATGCCCGCCAGTGTCAAACCTGCAGCGGTACCTATCAGCATTACCGGCTTGCCTGGCGTGAAGCGGCCGGTAGTAAAGGCAGTATGCAGCGCTGTTGGAATCGAGGCCGATACCTGATTGCCGTGATAACGATAAATATCTATCAGCACTTCAGAAGGTACTCCCAGACGTTTTCGCATGTGCTCAAGCGAAAGATGGCTGGCTTGATGAGGTACGACGGTGGCGATATCGGCCAGCTTCAAACCGCTGCTTTCGAGTAATCGTGCGAGATAGCCCTCGATCAACGCGGCAGCCTGACGAAACAGCTGCTTGCCCTTCATGTGGAACAGAAAGTCTTTGTCAGTCATGCCGGCACGCGGATTACGGCGTGTGCCGCCTGCTTGAATCTCGCACAGTTCGCTACCTTCCGGGTAAGTCTCGGAGAGGCTGCTCAGAATTCCGCTGCTGCCGCTACCGCGTTCGACAATGGCACAGGCTGCGCCGTCGCCGAGGATCAGCGAGCTTTCTTCGTCATCCCAGTCGATACCGCGCGAAACCAGATCTGCCGACACGATCGCAATGCGCTTATAGATCCCGGCATTGAGCAAACCAGCGGCCACCTG
Organism: Pseudomonas syringae group sp. 243L2; assembly: GCF_032587875.1. Taxonomy (NCBI): domain Bacteria; kingdom Pseudomonadati; phylum Pseudomonadota; class Gammaproteobacteria; order Pseudomonadales; family Pseudomonadaceae; genus Pseudomonas; species Pseudomonas syringae group sp. 243L2. The sequence goes on along the minus strand of NZ_JAWHPL010000022.1, from coordinate 152,938 downwards.
CAGCGCGGTGATGAAGCCGACGCAGCTGCTGTTGATATCAAAGCCGGGAGTACCCGACGGCAGGTGGGCGGCCTTCAGAATCAGTGCTGCGGTGCAGGGCAATGCTTGCATGGGTACTGCTGATGCCGAGATCAGCAGATCAATCGAGTTCGCCGGAATCTGCTCCCTGGTCAAAGCGTCCTGGAGCGCTTGCGCTGCAAGTTCGGCCTGGCTGGCGTCGAGTGTGGCGTGAAACCGGCAATGTACACCCGAGCGCTTTTCGACATACCCCGCAGGCTTGTTCAATAACGTGTCCAGCGCAGACGAGTCCACTCGATTTGCGGGCACCGCTACGCCAGTCGCAATGACTTTCAGTGGCAGCAAGGCTGCGGGGGAGGAGGGCGCTGTCATTGGAGTCCTGGCTTCGCATCCATGTGGCAATTACCTGAATGACTGATTCAAATATAACGCTGGCTGAACATGGCATGGGTCGATGAACCGCGAACCCTCATGCTCGGCAAGGGTAGGGTGTCATCGGTTATCTTTTCGGATTAAAGACGCATGCCCTTGAACGGGTTCCAGCCTTGCTCGCCTTTTACTTCTTTGAGGTAGTACGAATAATTGACGGTCAAGGCATACATCAGCGAGAAGGCTACATTCAGACCTCCCCCCAGCGCGTAAGGAACCTCGGTTCCCAAAAGCGTACATACCAGAAGGATCAAGGCGTTGGTCGCGAGCATTATGCCAATCAACGCAATGCCTTTTTTCCACAGGCCCAGCACGAAGAAATAAATGGGGCCAAAGAAATACGCGATGACGTTGGAATTGATCCGCATTTTCTTCCTGAAGCCAGGAAGTGATTTGAGGCCGGCCTTGAACCGCGGGTCGTTCGGCGCACCGTACGTCTCGAAGAAATTGAAGCGCTCCTGCCACTTGGCGCTGTAGGTGCCAGTGTTGCGCGTCTGATCTGCTGTGCTCATGGTGCTGCTCCTGATGTTCCATTGGGGTGACGTCTTTCTTCCGGGAAATCCTGTGTTCTGGTGTTTTTCTGATCAGGGTGCTGAGTGTATGGAGTTTTCGGGTGGTGTACTACGCCGATGCCACTCGATTCTTCCGCTCTACACCGGCTAGGTAAAGTTGTAGGTCGCATCGTTTTCGTTGGTCAGGGCGACGAGGCGAATGGCCTTGTCGTATTCGTAGGTGATGGTTTGCCCTTTGGCATCCTGTTGCCATTTGGGCAGGCCACGGCCATTGCGCAGCAGTTAGGTAGTCTGGCCTTTGCCGTCGGTGTGGGTCAGGACCTGGCCCAGTTCGTTGTAGGTAAAGGTCTCGTGGGTGCCGTCCGGGTGGTTGATGCGCAGCACTTCGCCGTCGGGTTTGCGTTCCAGCATGGTGTTGTTCAGGGCATCGGTGACGGTGAACAGGTGATCGAATTCGTTACACGAGCAATTCGACATTGACGAGGTGCTCGCCGCAAATTTGATGTTAATAAGGCCATCCAAGTCGCTTTCATGGCAAAGTTTTATCACCTTGGTACAAGGCTAGGACGGTATTGAAGTTGCCCCATCTCAGTCAAATTTTTAAAGATCACTACTGTGGCGCTACGGCTATCTCATCGTGAAAGTGCAAAGCCTCTAAAAAGCCGTCATTACAAAATACTACCAACAAGCTTTCTTACAAGCTTCACTTGGACTAATTATATTTTTTGTAGTCTCAATGAAACTTGCTCTTATTAGAGCAGAGGCTAGCAGCAAAAGCCAGATGCCCTGTAAAAATAAAATTGCCTGCTCTATTTTTTCAACACCCTCTGCAGCCAATTTAATATGAGTGATTCGAAACTAAGCCAACATTGCAAAGAATTTTATCTGGTGCGGTCTTAATCATTAAATCGTCAAGCCTGTTCGAAATAATATTCCAAAAAAGCGTTAAAATTTGCCCACTGAGGTCTCAATTTTCCTTGTTTGAAATCCAGGAGTTCATCTCCCAAAGATACGCTAAGTACCTCGCCAGTGTCTCTATTATAGAAATAGCCACTTTCGCCTTCGAAGCTATCTAGCGGAATATACTCCTGCGGGAGCTGCAATGTTTCATGTGTGCTCTTCAAATCTAGATCAAAATTAGTATTTTTGGAGAACCAGCATACCTGATATATTTCCTTTCCGTGCTGCATGAATGTTGGACCGTCTTCTACGTGTAAGTAGAACTGAGCGAAATCAGACGATAAGTCAACATCCAGCTTCTTGAGCTCTACTTCATAATCTGCGCTTGCATCTTCATACCACCAACCTTGTTGCTTAAAAAAATCTACCAGTTTTTTCGATATCATGACTTTCATCCGCAGTTTCCCGAAAGCTTAGGGCTCCCGGCTCTTCTATTAATTTCGGTTTGTGCACGCCCCTCCCAGTAAGCGCCGCGATCACCGTTGAATAGGTCTCTATTGACGGGGTTGATCGGATGCTGTGCAGGTAGGTGAGGATGCAGCGCGTTAGTGTTACCAAATCTTTTATGTGTATCGACAGATAATTCGAAGAGAGAACCTAGTCCATCGTGCTTAGAGTGATGGAGATTAAGCTGAGAGTAGCTACCGTTTTTTACAACAAACGGACTTCTCCCCTCAGATGCGAGATCCAAGTTGGTCTTGACGCCTTCCCTTGTATTGACAGGTAGGTCCCAGTCTATAACTTGCTGGTAAACTGTATGCGTGCTGCCGGATGGTGCGGTGAAAGTGGAGGGTGTAAAAAATCCAGTCAGCCCTAACGGATCAATCCAACCGATAGGACTGGGCGCATACTGATATAAATTAAACCCACCTTCCAACCCAATCGGATCCTGCGTAATAAACCGCCCAATCTCCGGGTCATAATACCTAAACGTGTTGTAGTGCAGTCCCGTCTCGACATCAAAATACTGCCCCTGAAACCGCAGGTTCTGCTCAACCTCGTTCACCACCATCTTCTTAACCGCACCCCAGGCCCGGTACTTCGCCTGCCAGACGATCTGCCCTTCGGCATCGGTCATTTCCAGCGGTGTGCCGATCTGGTCGGTGTGGAAGTAGTAGACCTTCTTCTCGACTTCGCCTTCTTTCTCGTCCACACGGGCCAGCGGCGCATAGCTGCCGGGCTCGTAAAGGTACAGGCTACTCTGGCCGGGACTTTCTTCGCGCAGCATGCGCAGGCCTTGCCAGAGGAAGCGTTTGTGATCGGTCTGGCCTTTGATCTCTGATTGTTTGGCAGCGCGTCGGCCAAGGCTGTCTTACTGATAGCTACTGGTGCTTTCCACCTGCGTGTCGGCCATGGTTTCGGTTTTGACCAGGCGGTTTTCGCAGTCGTAGGTGAAGGTCTGCCAGCGCACGATGCCGACAACTTTTTCGATCAGGTTGCCCCAGGCGTCGTATTTGTATTCGTGGTTCGCCCACTGTTTTAGGCGGTTGTCTTTGACGTGGTCGAAGCGGCTGGTGTTGAAGTTGAGGCGGTTGGCGGCGGCGTCGTAGCGGAATTCTTCGCCGTCGACCACGCGGCCGGTGTTGCGCGCCAGCAACTGGCCGTTGGCTTCGTATTCGTACTGGGTTTCGCCGCGAAGCTTGTCGAGGGTGCGGCTCAGTTCGCCGGCCGGGTCGTATTCGTAGCGGCGGTGAATCGGGTTGTAGGCGTGTTCGACGTAGCGCTCGGGCTTTATGAGCGGGTTCTGGATCTGCGACAGTTTTTCTGCAGGCAGGGTTGTGGCGTACTGCCAGGCCTTGCGGACCATGCTGTCGTAGCCGAAGCAGCTCGTGAGTTTGCCCTGGGTGCGGTAGACCTCGCGATGCAGGTCGTCGCGCTCCATGTCGCTGATCAGCTGGCCATCCAGATTCAACTGGTGCAGGTGACCGCTGCCGTAGTACAGGTGGTTCAGGTGTTGACCGGTGGGCAGGGTTAGAGTGGTCAGGTTGCTGAGTGGATCGTACTCGTAGGCCTGCGCGCCTTGGGGTGTGGTCTCTTTGACGAGGCGGCCCAGCAGGTCGTAGGCAAATTCCAGTTTTTCGGCGGTGACGCCGAGTTTTCTGCCGGTATCCGTCGGCTTGCGCTCGATTGACAGCAGTCGGTCGCCGTCGTCGTAGGCGTAGTCCTGGCGCGCGTCGTCGTTGAGTTTGGCCAGCAAACGGCCTATCGGGTCGCGCTCCAGATGGGTGTTGCGCCGTGGCTGTTCGCCTTTCTCGCCGTAGCCGATTTCCTCGACCTGTGTCAGGTGTCCGCCGAGGTTGTAGCTGAAACGGCGGGTCAGGTTGTCGATGCGCTTTTCTTCGATCAGACGGTCTGCGTTGTCGTATACGAAGTTGTAGGTGGCGTTGTTTTCGTTGACCAGTGCCGTTAGGCGAATGGCCTTGTCGTACTGGTAGGCAACGGCTTTGCCCTTGGCGTCCTCGCGTCGGGTTGGCAGGCCACGGGCGTTGCGGGACAACCGCGTTATCTGGCCTTTGCCGTCGGTGTGCGAAAGCACCTGGCCGAGCGCGTTGTAGGTGAAGGACTCAACGCTGCCATCGGGATGGTTGATGCGCAGCACTTCGCCGTCGGGTTTGCGTTCCAGCGTGGTGGTGTTGTTCAGGGCATCGGTGACGGCGATCAGATGACCGCGATCGTCATAGCGGTAATAAGTATCTTTGCCTGAACAGTCCTGAAAGTGCTCAACCTGAGCGAGGCTGTTCCACCACAGGTATTTGGATTTGTAGCTTGCATTAATGAATTCGAAAGTAGGCTAACGCAATACTAGTAGCCCCTTCCATTAACTTGATTTTTAAAGAACTAATAAGCTATTACAAATAAATTTCTCGGTGGCTACTGCTTTTAATTGGGGGTAGGGGAGTCAGCTTTATTTGGTGTCAAGTGATTTTTTACAAGCTTTAGATATTTTTCATCCTCTTCTGAAAAAATCTCTTCACCCTCTACCATATAAGCCTTGCATAAGAAATCTATGCCTTCAGGCTTGCTCAGTTCGTAGAGAGACTGTCCTAAACGCAACATAATGAAGGGGTTTGATGCACCATCAGGCCCGTTCATACCGTCATAGAGTTCTTCAATTGCACGTTCATAATCTTTCATGTTAAACAAAGCGTCAGCTGTACCCGCTTTTAACCAAGTGTAAGCCTCCCAAGTGCTGCGAGGCGAAGGCAATAGACTGAGAGCTTTCTCAAAGATATTTAATGCTCTCGGGTATTCCCCGTCATCCATAAGTGAATTTCCTATGTCACTCATTTCGGAGATTTTTTCGTAAAGCTCATCATCAAGCTCTAGCATGATTCATACCTTTATATTCTCGAGATAAAAATTCAAGTACTTATTGTCAAAGCCTTCAAAGGCTCTTTTCTTTCCGAGTTTAAAAGCTTTGTCAAAGTACTCAATTGCGAGCTCTTTTTCGCCAAGTTCATAGCATATTTTTGCAAAATCAATAAGGCTGCTTGTTTCTCGTGGTGGTTTGGTTTTAATTGCAATAATTGCCCATTTTTTTGCTTCCGCATAATTTCCGGAGTCGAAGAGTAAATTAGAAATGCAACTAGAAATCCAATTGGCAAGATCCCATCTTTCGGGAGGCGCAGGCAACAAGGCCCATGCTTGATGATAGTTTTCAAGTGCTTTATCACTATCGTTTTCGATTTCAAATTTATTGCCAGACTCCGTCAAGTCTACAATTTTTTGTGAAAGCTCACTATTCGAATCGCTCAAATCTTCCATAAAATCCTCAATAGCTAAAATTTTCGTGTGGCCCAATCATACTTTCGGGAGGTCTATAAATCTGCCCTAATTTGGCACCTGCGGATCTATTGGTCGAGAAGTGCTCCAGCTCATAATTTTTAGGATCCCGCATCCACTGCCTTACTTCCGGCGATTTAGCTCCAAAATACCCCCCCTTGGTATTCCAGTATGTTACTGCGTCGGTTTTATGGGCCATGTCGGCTTCTTTAATGGGGTACCATTTTTCGTCTTTGCTCTTAAATCTCATACGGGCGCCTTCACCACGTATTTTTCCTTCCTTCCGCATATTCTCAATAACGGTTCTTCCCGTTTTGCTATTTTTCCCTGGGGTACGGCCCACATAATCAGTTCTACAGCTCAGTCCCCACGGGTCAATCCAATTGATTGTATTAGGCGCATACTCATAAAGATTTTCCCCACCCAACAACCCAATCGGATCCTGCGTAATAAACCGCCCAATCTCCGGGTCATAATACCGAAACGTGTTGTAGTGCAGTCCCGTCTCGACATCAAAATACTGCCCCTGAAACCGCAGGTTCTGCTCAACCTCGTTCACCACCAGCTTTTCCACCGCGCCCCACGCCCGGTATTTGGCCTGCCAGACGATCTGCCCTTCGGCGTCGGTCATTTCCAGCGGTGTACCGATCTGGTCGGTGTGGAAGTAGTAGACCTTGTTCTCGACTTCGCCTTCTTTCTCGTCCACACGGGCCAGCGGCGCATAGCTGCCGGGCTCGTAGAGGTACAGGCTGCTCTGGCCCGGACTTTCCTCACGCAGCATGCGCAAGCCTTGCCAGAGGAAGCGTTTGTGGTCGGTGTGGCCTTTGATCTCGGACTGTTTGGCGACTCTTCGGCCCAGGCTGTCGTATTGGTAGCTGCTGGTGCTTTCCACCTGCGTGTCGGCCATGGTCTCGGTTTTGACCAGGCGGTTTTCGCAGTCGTAGGTGAAGGTCTGCCAGCGCACGATGCCGACGACTTTTTCGATCAGGTTGCCCCAGGCGTCGTATTTGTATTCGTGGTTCGCCCATTGTTTTAGGCGGTTGTCTTTGACGTGGTCGAAACGACTCGTGTTGAAGTTCAGGCGATTGGCGGCGGCGTCGTAGCGGAATTCTTCGCCGTCGACCACTCGGCCGGTGTTGCGCGCCAGCAACTGGCCGTTGGCTTCGTATTCGTACTGGGTTTCGCCGCGCAGCTTGTCGAGGGTGCGGCTCAATTCGCCAGCCGGGTCGTATTCGTAGCGGCGGTGAATCGGGTTGTAGGCGTGTTCGACGTAACGCTCCGGCTTTATGAGCGGGTTCTGGATCTGCGATAGCTTTTCCGCGGGCAGAGTTGTGGCGTACTGCCAGGCCTTGCGGCCCATGCTGTCGTAGCCGAAGCAACTGGTGAGTTTGCCCTGGGTGCGGTAGACCTCGCGGTGCAGGTCGTCGCGCTCCATGTCGCTGATCAGTTGGCCATCCAGATTCAACTGGTGCAGGTGACCGCTGCCGTAATACAGGTGGTTCAGATGCTGGCCTGTCGGAAGGGTCAGCGTGGTCAGGTTGCTGAGTGGATCGTAGTCGTAGGCCAGTACGCCTTGCGGCGTGGTCTCTGTGGTCAGTCGCCCCAGCGGGTCGTAAGCAAATTCCAGTTTCTCGGCGGTGACGCCCAGTTTTCTGCCGGTGTCCGTCGGTTTGCGCTCGATTGACAGCAGTCGGTCGCCGTCGTCATAGGTGTAGTCCTGACGCGCGTCGTCGTTGAGTTTGGCCAGCAAACGGCCTATCGGGTCGCGCTCCAGATGTGTGCTGCGCCGTGGCTGTTCGCCTTTCTCGCCGTAGCCGATTTCCTCGACCTGTGTCAGGTGTCCGCCGAGGTTGTAGCTGAAACGACGGGTGAGGTTGTCGATGCGCTTTTCTTCGATCAGACGGTCTGCGTCGTCGTAGGCAAAGCGGTAGGTCGCATCGTTTTCGTTGGTCAGGGCGACGAGGCGAATGGCTTTGTCGTATTCGTAGGTGATGGTCTGCCCTTTGGCATCCTGTCGCCATTTGGGCAAGCCACGACCGTTGCGCAGCAGCTGGGTGGTCTGGCCTTTGCCATCGGTGTGGGTCAGGACCTGGCCCAGTTCGTTGTAGGTAAAGGTCTCGCTGGTGCCATCCGGGTGGTTGATGCGCAGCACTTCGCCGTCGGGCTTGCGTTCCAGCGTGGTGGTGTTGTTCAGGGCATCGGTGACGGCCACCAGGTGGTGGCGCTCGTCATAGCGGTAATGCGTGCTTTTGCCCGAGCAGTCCTGAAAGCGCTGTACTTGCGCCAGGTTGTTCCACCACAGGTATTTGGACTTGAGCGTCGGGTCGACGATGGTGTGCGGCAAGCCGTCCTCGCCGTTGAGGTATTCGGTCTTGTGGCCCAGCGCATCGATCTCGGCGACGAGATTGCCTTTGGCGTCGTAGCGGGCTTTCCAGGTACTGCCATCCGGGTAATCGACCTGAGTGATCAGCGTCGTCAGGTGGTGGTATTGGTAGCGAATACTGCGGCCCAGCGGATCGGTCTCCTTGAGCAACCGGGCGAACTCGTCGTACTCGAACGCCAGCTGGTTGCCATCGGGCAGGGTCAGCCCGGTCATGTTGCCGGTGTCGTCGATCTCGATGACGTAGTGATCGCCGCTGTAGTCGCGGCTCGAGGTGACGCGGTGGTCCTTGTTGTAGTGAATCTCCAGCTCGCGTCCCAATACATCGGTGACCCACGTAGTACGGGCCTCGCGGTCGTAGCGGAAGAGGAAATGCTCGCCGTCGCTGGTCTGGTGTTCTACGACACGTGGCTGGCCGTCGATGGTTTCCCAGCGGTACTCGCAGGTCAGGCCCAGTGCGTTGCTGTGGCGGGTCATGACGCCGTCGGTGTAGCTGAAGCGGCGCACGGAATCACCGTTGCGGTTGAACACTTCTGCGAGCTGACCGTTGCTGTCGTAGTGGTATTGGACCAGGGTTTCGACAGCCTCATTGTCGACGATGCGCTTGACCGAGGTCAGGCGTGTCGTCACTTCGTCGTAATGCAGGTGCACGCGGATCCCGCCCGTCGCGCTGATGTCGGTCAGCGTGCCTTGTTCGGTGCGGGTGAAATGCAGGAACTGGCCGAGTGCGTTTTCGATACGATCCAGCGGGACCGGCTTGTTGTCGTCAGGCACTTCGCCGAAGTAGAAGAAGATGTTGTCCAGCGTCTGCAGCAGGTAGTGACCGCCTTGTGTGCAGACCAGATAGACCTGTTCGTGAGGGTTGTAGATGCGCTGGCCGGGCGCTATGTCCACGAACGGAACGGTGCGGCCCTGGTTATCCGTAAGGTAGAGGAAGCTGCCGCGCTTGCGCAGGCTTTGCTCCCACGGCAGCACCCAGCCTTTGCCGAGCACGCTGTCGACATTCAGATTGCTGGCGTAAAAACGCGACCATTCGATGGGCATCAGGCCGGGCAGGCTGAAGTCGATTTCATCCGGGATCAGCTTGCGGCCAGTCGTGGTGTCGACCGGGTTGCCGCTCAGGCCGCCGATGGCACTGCGCACGACCGGTTCGACCACATAGCGGCTGGCGACTTCGCCGCCCACAAAGCCTGCGGTGAATTTCAATGCGCAGGGCAGCACGGCTTTCATGCCCGCCTGCGTACCGGCTTTGATCAGCTGGGCAATACCGCCCGCCGCGCCGGCCACCGCCATCAGCACATCGACGGTGGTGCGCAGCCAGCCAGGAATTTCATCGTCTACCGGCAGGTAACGGTATCTGCCGCCGCCGATGAACACGTTGTTGGAGCCGCTGGAGATGGTCGCGCCGCAGGTGAGTTTGTCGCCCTTGCGCGCCGCCGCCACGCTGTTGATGAAGACGTTGGTCGAGCCTTCGGCAATCCTGATCGGCCCCGGATGCTTCTCGCAGGCACCGATACTTTTTTCAACATGCGCCGCCTTGCGGTTGTTGATGTACACATTGGGCGAGGCCGTGAGAATCGTACCGGAGGGGGAGGAAAACATACTCCCTATGGCCTCTCCTGCGGCGGTGAGCAGGCTACCTCCGACGCCTGCTGCAAGTCCTGCCAGAAGAGCCACGCCGAACCCGCACGTGAAGGTTGCGATCGCTACCGTCGCAATGAGCGCAATACCGAGCACAGCCCCGATCAGGAAGCCCCCCAGGGCGCCGGTATGCGATATTTCGTCACCAAAGCGCGCGGCCTCGAACATGAGCGTTACTCCTGTTCGCTACCGTTGGCTGGAGAGGTATCAGACACGCGAGGCTGGAAACTGGCCAACAAGTTTTCCCAATCCTGGGTCTGCTCGACACTGAAGTCCGTCTGGGACGTCGTCGAGAATACGATCGCGCGCTCAGGCTCGATCAGAAAAGCCGCCTGACGTTGATAGTAAGGACGCCCTTCGGTCATGTAATACGCGTCGATCTGAATACCTTCGAGAGGGGCCACGGTCGATAGCGAAACTGCTTTTCTGTTCAGCAGCGTGTAACCGCGTAGCTTGGACGAAAGCATTTTGACCTGGCGATCAACATAGGTTTTCAGGTGCTCGGAAGGTAGCAGAGTGTCTCTGGAGACCGTAATGCTCAGCGGGGCAGGCAGCGTCGAGCCCATCACGAACATGTTCACTGTGCGGTCCTGAAATCCCTCTGGCAGCTTGATACTGCCTTCGTGCAACTCGTAGTCCATGTGATAAGAATTCCTGAAATCAAAAAAGAAACAATCACTGTGCGGCGAGACCGCCCAGCATGCTATCGAAATCCGCCAGCCAGAGGCTGAGGTCCGGTTTGGTCGGATCGATCAGGCAAGAAATTTCCAACCACTGCAGCACATCCTTTCCGGCAAGGGGAACAAGCGCACCTACCAGACGTGCGTGTTGTTCTGCGCTGCCCTCTTTGAAGTGGAAATCCAGCGCTTTCGCAGTGCAGCCCACCAGGGTGCAGTCCCGCCGACGAATAATACGGAGTTGAGGGTCGCGCTCACGAAAGGTCTGCACCGAGCTTTCGAAAAGTGCTTCCAGTGCCTCACCCTGCATTACGTCTCTGCGTTTGACAGACAACATGAGCGGCTCGCCTTTGTACTCAAGCGTAACCTGGACATCACGAAACAGGGCGCCCTCAGGAAAGGCCAGATTAAAGCCACCAAAATTGAAACTGCTGGGCACGTCCTGCAATGGCGTGATCGGTTCTGGCTCAGGCTCGGGGACAGCTTCAACGACCGGAGCTTCCAGCGCCGCCTTGCGTGCTGCCTCCTCATCCGCAATACGTTTTGCGGAAATACGGTCGTAAAGACTTGTTCGTTCCATGCCCTGCGTTCTCACTTGTTGATATCGACTCGGTCACCTTTGACGAAGGTGCTCTCGCCAAGAACATTGATCACCTTGCCTTTTATCTGGATGCCATCCGGAGTGATCGAGATGCTGCTGTCGCCCACTTTGAGAAGGATGTACTGCTTGGCATCCACCTGAATGAACTGGTTGTCGACCTTTAGCGTAAACGATCCCTGCTGCACGTTCGTCACAGTATCTTTCTGGATGATCTCCGTATTCGTACCGCCAACAGTCACCTTGCGGTTATTGCCCACCTCGTGCTTTTCATCCAGCTCGATCTCGGTGTCCATGTTGCGCTCGGCATGCACAATCACCTGTTCGGCACCGGCCTTGTCTTCGAAGCGGAAGAAGTTGGCTGTACCGCCATCACCCTTGGCCGAACGCGTCAGGAAACCGCTTTGGGTCTTGTTGGCAGGCAACGACCACGGCGGCGTATTCTGGCTGTTGTACAGACTGCCCATGACGAGCGGACGGTCGGGGTTGCCATCAAGGAAAACGACCACCACCTCGTCACCGACGCGCGGGATCTGGATGCTACCAAAACCGCCACTTGCACCGGATTGAGCGACGCGGACCCAGCAGGAGCTTTTGTCGTCAAACTTGCCGTAGCGGTCCCAGTGGAACTGCACTTTTACCCGGCCCATTTCGTCGGTGTAGATTTCTTCGCCGGGCGGGCCGACGACGATGGCGGTTTGGGGGCCGGAAATGCCTGGCTTGAGCAGATCCATCTGAGGGCGGAATTTGATTTTTTTGCGTACGCTGTAAAATTTATTGGCGTAACCGGCTTGGCTATCCGAGGTGTAATTATTGCTACCTCGATGCTCAATGCTCATTACAAGAAATTGGCGGTCTTCAGCAGAGCCTGCGTCGTGTTCGTAATGCTGGGTTAGCTCGAAAGTGTGGCCAGGTCTCAGGGCACGACAATTACTAAGGCCAACGAAAGTCTTGCCTTTAAGCTCCAGGGCTTCGATACGATTGCGCACCAACATCTCACCATCCGCTGGCGTGCCATGGGTGTACTGACCCATGTAGTCGTACAGCTCGAAAGACGGCACGTCTCCTTGCTGATTGAGGCTGTTCATGGTGACGGGAATACGGTTATTCGGCTGCCGATAGTCAAAGGTTTGCACTGAGATCTTGCTGGGCTGAAACTCGCGAGCAGAGGTCCAGCTTGTGATCGAGTCAGCGGTTTCAGTCACAGATGCTGTATGAAAGCGTATTTGTGGCTGCTCAGGCAGAGGCGTCAGGACGGTCGAGTCGTCCATGATAACGAGCTTATGGCTGTCAGCGGTGTGCTCAAAATAGAAAAACAATCCCTCATGCTCAAGCAACCGTCTGATGAAGTGACTGTCACTTTCTCTATATTGGGTAATGTAGCTGTGCGGTTTGAGGACCCGGTTGACACGAAATTCGTATTTCGCAAGCCCTTCATAGTGGCTGAAAACCTTGGTAAGCACCTGCTCGACCGTTTGATCCTGATAGATTTGCGAATCGAAACGCTGCTCAAGAAAACCTAGCCAGGAGCCAATGTACGCCGAGTATTTTGACATGCCGCCGTCGCTACCATTGGCACCGAAGCCAAAGACATGGCCGTTGATGTAGCGACTGCCTCCGGTGGCGAGCTCGATCTCGACTGTCGCAGGCTGCCCGATGGCAGACTTCAGCTTGACGCCTGGATCATCAGAAATCAGGTCTAGCTGAAAGCCGAAATCGCTTGAAAGCCCCTCTTGTCCTACAAATGACTCAAGCAGAAGCTCCTGCCCACCCGAGAGAGCCATTGTGAGCTTGAATAGACGTCTATTTTGCGCCGTAAACAAAGAGGAAAAATCCATTGCTTCAACTACTCCTTAGCTTATGACAAATCGTCCGAGACGGTTTGTCCGTAATTTCTTCAGGAAATCAAGCTCCCGACGGCTTGCGCCAGGAGGCTACCCATTTGAATAACCTGCCTAGCCACCACCTGCTGCGTGCTTCGCGAATTTCATCGAGCTGCATGAACGTATATGGGGTTGGCATATTTCGCTCTTGAATACGGAGTGTTCGCAAACCTCGGATGACATGACGACCGTAGAGCAATATAAAGATACTTGCACCTGTCATGATAGTCATGCCGACGAGCGCGCCTGTTAGCATTCCTGCCCATTTTAAGAAAATACTGGCAGCGAGAGTAGTGATTCCACTAATTAGAGGGACACTATAATTCATAGAGGACTTCGGGTTAACGTTTCGACGCGTCTGGATTCTATTTTCTTTATATTCAAAGGGTTGGTATGCTGGGCGGGTATGAATTATAACTGTATAAACAATGCCTGCTAGTGTAGCCGGCGCCAGACCTGCCAGAAGACGGTAGACACTCGAGTCGGGCGACGCATCTGCAGCCAAACCGTATGCAACAACACACGCGGGCAATGTAAAACCTCCAACGCTTGAAACTAACAGCGACCACATATAGGTACTGTAGCTCTCGCAAACGTAGACTATGTATAGCGTCCATGCAAGCATTGAAGAAAATAATAAAAAGTAAATATACCAGTTATTGCCTAGCATGAGGGTGCCGAAAGCCATGAATAAAGCCAGCAGAAAAAAAGCAGACCAGCCGCCGGTCTTTATTGTTTCAGAATTAATCATTGTCTATCAACATTTCTTTTAATTTATTCCCAATCGCTTTATCAGCTCCCGTGTACCCCATTGCCCATTGTACCGCTAAGCCTGCTCCCCAGCCGACGAGAATGATAGCAATTAATGGCGCGGCTCCTGTAGCTGCGATCCCGGTGCCAGCAGCAGCTATTGAGGTAATTGCTACTCTGGCTAAATGTCCTGCAACTATACCGGCACCAACCGACGCAATGTTTGTAGGTTGATTGTCTAAAGTTTTAGAGTAAAACTCTTTTTTACTAGAGGAGCTTGTATAGTCTAGGACTCCCTGGGGAACCGTAGCGATTATTAATCCTACAGTGTTGCCGCCCATAAACTTAAGTGCTCCAGTGGCGCCGTTGCTGTGTAAGTGCGCGCGTTGATTCAATGATGCGCTGGTACCAACTAGCGGGATGTGAGCAAACTGCTGTCCGGCTTGCCCTAATATTTTGTAGTGCTGCGCAACGGCAGTAACAGGTATTTTAAAGAAGGATTTCCCATTTTTTTTAATAATCTTTATACTGTTTTTAAACGTCTTATGAGCTGATTTGGCGCCTGGTGCTCCTCGTGTATTAGCCCAAGAATGTAGCTTGCTTTTCTGCTCGGCAGTCAAGTCTAGCAAGTCCGTAACTTTTCTGGCCTTGGCTGCAGCCATCATGGCGCCTGAAGCACTAGCAACTGTTCCAGGTAGATTACCAAGTGAAAACATGAGTGGACCAATTTCTGGAATTCTTTCAGCCATCTGCTGGAGGGATCTCAGCGCCTCAATCGGGACGTTCGCCGACTCTCTAAGTGTGTTTAGATACCCTCTCAACTGAATAACGAAATTTTTATATTCCTCAGGGCTAAGCTCTGTATCTTTAGACAATAGCAAGTTGACTATGTACAATGCCGCGCTGTAGTCATCAGTTTCGTAAGTGCCTGCAAAGTTCTGAAGCGGCATGTAAAAGCTGCTGGCCGACTCTCCCGCGAAAGGGCGATGGCCTACACCAAGTAACCCAGGTTGGCTACGTTCGCAGCTCATGCTTGCGGAGCTAGGCGGGGTCAAGAATTTATTCATTTGCAGGCCTCGGTAGCTGCCAGATCACGTCGTCCGCTGAACCTACATACCCAATGGAAGCTCGGACTCTGCAGGGAAAAGATGGGATACCCAGGTTCCTGAGGCCAGCGGTCAAGCTGTGCCGGTTTGGCTTTATCCATGGTCATATAGATATCCTTGAATGCACCTAAGGCTGCTACCGCGGAGAAATGCTGGCCAAAGGTGCGACGCTGATGCCTTCAGCCTGTCTGTAAAATATTTCGTTTTGAAATATTTTTCTACGCTTAACGCCGACTCGAGAAGTGTAAAGTCTCCTAAAAATTCGTAGGAGCCGTACTACAGCCGTTTCGCAGGGCTTCTACCGAATCAGCCCTTCAGACCATCCAAAAAAGCAAAAGTGCCACTACCTATGCACAAAAGTAGCACTTTTCTCCAGGCCATTGCGGCCGGTGGCAGAGCTTGAGGGAAAACAGCGGTCCTGTGCTATACGGCATCTTTCAGTAAGGCTTTGCCACTCTGCCTCGCACGTTGGTGAGAGTCTGAAATCGTCGGGCCCCGACACCAGCGGTGGCTCAGCGTACATAATCTAGGAACGCATTGCTCTTGTAGCTCAGCAACTGGCCAAATGTTAGGAGCAACTCGTACTACTGCTCTTCACCGCCATCGTGACGTACTGGATACGTTGACAGGTCAAAAAGGGCCTCATTGGTCGCATGGATGGCATCGAAGTGCGCAGTACCTAGCTTCAGGCGAAGATTTCGAACAAGCAGTTTACGAATAGGTTGGCGCGTAATAAGCGAAGCTTTTGGCTCAGCCTTGGCTGCGGTTTGATGAGCCTGCTCCGTTGGCTAAGGCTGAATCCAAGACCGTGCTGGAGTACTAGGCCAAGCAAGATCCAGAGTTTGTTCCTCAAAAGCTTTTGTTCGAAAAACAAGGTTATTTGAAATACATGGTCCCTCTCAAAAAGAAATAATGGATTATCTATTTATAGGCGATGGATAGCTGTACTTGAATAAGCTACGAGCTGCAGCGGATGGTCGATTACGAGGAGTACTACGAAATCGACAAAGCCAGCTTCAATCTTTTTCATGCAGACCAGAAGGCTGCGGATGCTTTCGCCATGACATGCCGCAGGAGAGAGCGGGATGATCTTTTGATCCAGAAGCCAGGAGCAAAGCGGGGAATGGCTATTTAGCCGCTAACAAGCGGTATAGACTCGGGCATCCGGTAGCAGCTTCCATACTGCTCTACACCTTGAGAAATTATTCTGGAAGGACCCATGATCGACTTGAGAAGCTCCAACGAAATCCTCGATCGATATGTTGAGCGCTACGATCACCTGCTGCCTCCGCCATCTGCGCAGTTGCTCCAGCGTATGGATTATATGCTGCAGGCTGACGCACCAAGATTGCCTGTAGAGAAGCCCGGCTGGATAGCGTCACGGACGTGTACCCTCACCGAAGCACAGGCGCTGGATCGTGCAAAAGGGTGCCTGCTTGGGCTGGCCATAGGTGATGCTGTCGGTACAACACTGGAATTTTTGCCTCGTGATCGTAGCCATGTCCATGACATGGTGGGTGGAGGTCCTTTCAAGCTTAATCCTGGGGAGTGGACCGATGACACCAGCATGGCGCTGTGTCTTGCGGAAACCTACCTTGCTAAAGGTGATTTCGATTTTTTTGATTACGCCGATAGGCTATGTCGTTGGTATAAGAACGGCGAGAACAGTCATAACGGTAAGTGCTTCGATATCGGAAACGCTACTCGTGCTGCTCTGGAAGGACACTTGGCAAGCAAAGATGGCTGGTATGGCAACGACGATCCATCTACTGCCGGTAACGGGTCGATAATAAGATTAGCACCTACTGCAATATTTCGCAGGCACTCGCTGTTCGCTACGTGGCGGCAAAGCGCCGCACAAAGCAGATGCACACATAGAGCAATGGAGGCTATAAGTTTCTGCGAGCTGCTTGGCGCACAGTTGCATCTCGCCCTTAACGGCGCGGACAAAGAAGAAGCCCTTTCTCCGATGATTCGCCCATTACGACCGCGAGCATTGATCATCAACGCTGGCGAGTACAAAGAAAAAACCCGCGACCAGATCCGCTCCTCAGGCTATGTCATCGACACACTGGAAGCAGCGCTTTGGGCTGTATGGAATACCGACAATTTTAAAGACGCCATTCTGCTGGCTTCCAACCTGGCTGATGATGCCGACAGCGTAGCCGCCACTGCCGGACAAATCGCCGGCGCGCTTTATGGGGTGTCGGGCATGCCGGAGGAGTGGGTCAAGAACGTCGCATGGTCCGAGCATATTCAAGTTCTGGCTCAGCAGTTGTTTGAGCGTGCACCACTGTACTATGAGATGGATGAGATTATTTATGATCGCTGCTGACACAGCGCTAATTTAAGTTGAAATAAAATTCAGAATCAGGTGCTGTATCGAATAATGTCGTAATACAGTCATCAAGCTCGACGACGAGTTTTTGAATTTAATTCATACGATACATTTTGCGAACATAGGATCAAGAAAATATATAGACTGCCAAGGGCTTTAATGGATCATCAACGCAGGCGAATACAAAGAAAAAACCCGCGACCAGATCCGCTCTTCAGGCTATGTCATCGACACACTCGAAGCAGCGCTTTGGGCTGTATGGAATACCGACAATTTCAAAGACGCGATCCTGCTGGCTTCCAACTTGGCTGATGATGCCGACAGCGTAGCCGCCACTGCCGGACAAATCGCCGGCGCTTTGTATGGGGTGTCGGGTATGCCGGAGGAATGGGTCAAGAACGTTGCATGGTCCGAGCATATTCAGGGGCTGGCCCAACAGTTGTTCGAGCGTGCG
Organism: Pseudomonas syringae group sp. 243L2; assembly: GCF_032587875.1. Lineage (NCBI taxonomy): Bacteria > Pseudomonadati > Pseudomonadota > Gammaproteobacteria > Pseudomonadales > Pseudomonadaceae > Pseudomonas > Pseudomonas syringae group sp. 243L2. The sequence goes on along the minus strand of NZ_JAWHPL010000022.1, from coordinate 135,409 downwards.
CCGCTGCAGAACCCTTTGGACGAGTCTATCGGCGGCTGATAGGGAAACGCGCGTACTTTATTTGAGATCAGCCCGCGATCCCTGGATATTTATAGCGTCACAAGGAATCTGACCCAAATGCCCAAATCATGCCCGCAACACCTCTTCAACAAAGCCTGGCTATTCGCATCCCAAGCCCACGTCGGCCAAAAAATGACAGGCTCGGACCTTCCTTACATCACCCACGTGGCGATGGTTGCCAACGAGTTGATCTTCGCCCATCGCGAAGAATCCGTGGGCGCGCTTGAAATCGCCTTGCCCACAGCGTTACTGCACGACGTGCTGGAGGATACGCCGGTGACTCAGGATGAGTTGGCTGAAGTGTTCGGTGTGGAGGTCGCCTCAGCCGTGGCGTGCCTGAGCAAGAACCTGATCGTGCCGTTTTCCGAAGCGCTTTATTTCGCCGGGATCGCCAGGCATTCCAAAGAAGCTGCGTCGGTCAAGTTGTGTGATCGCATCACCAATCTCCAGTCAGCGCCGTCCACCTGGAAGAAGGCAAAGCGAGCGTCGTATCTGGTGGAGTCGGCGCAGATTCTGGCAGCCTTGGGGCATGCGAACGGGTATCTGCGGCAGCGGCTCATTGATACGATGGCGCGTTATGAGGCGCTTTATGTTGATGGCTTTGAAGGCTGAATAATGAGCTCTCATCATTGTCGGATCGAGAACGGGAGTCTCTGGATAGAAAGTCAGCGAGTCTGCCTTCCTTACCCGGTGGATACGTTTCTGCTGTTTTGCTTTTACCGGGTCTGACGTGCTCATTCTCTAGTCCCTGATGTGTGTGAGTCATGTGAATGGTCTTTCCCTTTTGCTGCACCGGGTAAGACGCAAAATACGGGTAAATCGAGAGCACGTCAGTCATACAGACGGACTCATCCTGTGGTGCATTTCCTGACGGCCTGTACGCACCTTCATACAGACCGATCCACCAGATCGCCCTTACTGCTTAGGCTCTTTCGTGCCCAACACATCGCGAATGCTATCCACGACGTTGCTGTCTTTGATGACGTCGTTCAGCCAGCCTTCCAGCGGCATGTTGCCCCACTTGATGGCGCGCTCGATGAGGTACGGGACGGGGCTTTGCGGCTCGGTGTTTTTGAAGAACTGTGCAATACCGGCGAGCATGGTGAAGGCTTCGTCGCGAGTGGCCGGGGTGGTGCGCAGTGGTGCGGATGCGCTGTCCTGGGTGGTCTGGGTCATCGCGGCACCTGCGGGTTGGTCGATGGCGATTTCGGGTGCGGTCTGAGCGGCGGCTGCCGGGGCAGGGCTCAGTTCTATTCCTCGGTCCTTGAGCAGCTTTTCGGTCAGTTGCCCGGCACGTTGCAGGATGTCGCTCAGGGTGACGAGGCTGGGCGCGTCGCGGCCGAACAGGGTATCGGCAGTGGCCTGGAGCTGCTGGCAGGCGTACAGGCTGGCAGCGATTTCGCTGGCCTTGAGGCGCAGGTGGTCCGAGTCGGTCAGTACCACGGAGCGCTGGAAGATTTCGGCGTTGATCTTGCCTTCGTCAACAGCAGCCTGCATGGCCTTGGGGTTTTGCAGGGCGAGGTTTTCCACGTGGCGCGACTCGTCGTAGCGCAACAGGCCAAAGTTCTGCCCCTGGGTGATCGGCAGCCCGCCGACGACTTCGGTCAGCGTGGTTTTCAGCCAGGCCAGGCGGGCGGCGCGTTCTTCTACGCCGTCTTCCAGCGACGGGTACAGATCGTCCCAGAAATTTTGCAGGATCCGCTCGGCCACGGTCAGGCCGAAGGTAATGCCGACAAAGTGGTATTTGTGCGCCAGGGCTTCACTGAGCCAGGCGACGAGCATCAGGTCCTTGCTTTGTTCAGCAAGGCCCTGTGCGGCCAACGTGATGGTCTGATCCCAGTCCGAGGACTTCAGATCGGTTTGCCAGTCACCTTGGGTGAGGTAATCGGGGTCTGCTCGACGAGCTTCCTTGACCTGATCGAACAGGGTGGAAAAGCTCAGGTCTTCGCCGCTGCCCCCGTTGATGGGCGCCGTCAGATCGGCAAGCGAAAGTTCGTTGAGAAATTCAGACATAGTCAACTCTGATCAGAGGATAAAAGAACACCGTGCCTGGGCAGACACGGTGCTGAAGACGGGCCGCTTGCGCGACCCGAGGTGTCACAGACTTATGCGAATACTTTGTTCGCAGTGCGGTCCCAGCCGCCAGTGACGTTACCGCCACCCTGGCCATCGGAACGGCTCTGTTGGGTGTAGGTAGTCTTGATGCGAGCGAAGTTGAAGCTGATTTCTTCAATCGGCAGATCGCTGACGGCGTTGTCTTCGCCTTTCTGGTTGCCGCCTGCTACAGCCTTCACGGAAGACACAACGACTTCTTCCAGGTTGATGGTCAGGTAGGTCAGCTTGTCGCCGCCAGCACGGTTGACGTTCAGCTGGATCTTGGCGATGTGAGTGCCTTTGCAGCACGCTTCGAACAGCTTGGCAGAAGCCTTGTCCACAGATTTGCGGATACTGAAGTCGCTCAGTGCAACGCGCTCGGACGAAGCACCGCCCGACGAGCTGGCGGTGGCGGAGGTGGCCTGGGTAGCGCCGAACTCGTAGCCGAGCACTTCGATCCAGTCTTTGTGCTTGTCGTCCAGAACTTCGCCCGGGATGCCGTCGATTTGGATGTATGCGTCAAATGCCATTTTCTGCGTCTCCTTTCTTCATTTAAGGTTGTGGTGTCTAAAGACAGAACACGACCCTTTTGATTAACCTTCTTGAAACGATCAAGAAAGGTTCTCTTGCCACGGCCCTGGTCTCATGTGGACAACCCGGGCTTCGGTTTGCTTGCACTGCGCGATCAATTGAGCGCGCGCACTTCGATCTCTACGCGTCGATTCGGCTCAAGGCACTGAATCAACTGAGCCCTCGGCTGCTGCATATCGCATTTGACCAAGGGTTTCTCGCTGCCTTCACCGACCGCGTCCACCAGCTCGGCGGGCACGCCCTTGCCGACCAGATACGTCTTGATGGTCTGTGCACGCTGCTTGGACACCTGCATGTTGCTTTGCGGGTCGCCCAGCTGGTCGGCGTGACCTGCAATCACGATCTTGCCGATGTTCGGTGTGCTCAACAGCTTGCCGGCGATCGCACTCAACTGGTTTTGACCTTCGGTTTTCAGGCTCTGGAAGTCGGCACGACCAAAGGCAAACAGGGTGTCCGATTCCAGCGTGATGGTTTCGATAGCCTTCAACGACTGCGTCAACAGGCTGTTGATGTAATTACGCGAACTGGATGTCAGGAATGCGTTGTCGAGAATTCTCGGCACGTCCAGTTCGTGAATCTGATCGCTGTAGAAGTTGATCTGGCGGCTGGCGTACTCGTAATCCTGATTGGAGCCTGCCTCGGCGTTCGCAGTGATGGTCTTGCCGGTCTGGCGCGCGATGGCCGGGTACCAGTAATCAGGCATCTTCGCTTTCAGGAAGGCCGGGTCAGCCTTCTCGCGCTGCGCTCGCGACAACATGACGTAAGTATCCAGCGTCGCCTTGCCGAAGGCCGCGATGGACTGCGCGCGGTTATCCGGCGGCAATGCCTTGGGTTCGACGCTGTCGACGCCGGTGACCGGCATCAGGTCCTTGGCATTACGCTGGTAGACCTTGATGGTGGTCAGCAGGTAAAGCGAGCGCGTCAGGTTGTCTGCGGTCGGCTTGAGCATCACCGTTTCCAGACGGTTGAAGTAGCGCGTGCGCAGCAACGGCTCGACGTCATAGCCCCGGTAAAGACCCAGGCGCAGGCGCAGCGGTACGCCTTCGTCGTGGTGACGGTCGTAATAAAGCGAGGTCCAGAAGCGCATGCGATCCAGCGTTTGCCATTCGGTGTACTGACCGGTGGCTTTGCTGTCATCGGCTGCTGCCTGAGCGAGCTCGGTGGAAATGGACTGGATGTTGTCTTTATTGTTCCAGTACGACCAGCCCCACAGGCTGCAGATCAACAGGGCAACAAGACTGGCGCCGCCAATCCACGCGGCCTTGCGGCGACGCTCGCGATGGTTGGTGGTGTACAGCGCCACCAGATGCTGGTCGGGAATGATCACCTTGCGGAACAGGCTGTTGATGAACAGCGGGTGTGGCTGCGCATTGCCGTCGACCAGGTCCTGCTCGCTTTCCAGCTGGAAGCGCTCGGTCACCTGACGGGTATGTCCGCCCATCTCGGGTTGATCGGCGTCCAGTGCGCTGGTGAAGTAGAAACCGCGCAGCATCTCGGCACTTTGATACGGGTTGGCGCGCAGCAGGGCATCGACGAACATCAGCAGGCGCGGTTTCAAGGCTTCCAGTTCCAGCGGGAAGCGATACACCGCGGTGTCCTGACGCGTGATCTGGATGTCCTGAAGCACCAGCTGTTGGTTGGCGATCTCTTTCCAGTAATTGATCAGCTCGTCCATCGCCACACCGAAGCGCTGGCCCCAGTCAGCTTGCTCGAAGCCCTTGTGCGGGAAGGTCTTGCCCATCACTTCGCCACGCGCCACATCATCCAGCTGGCGGTAGAAGGGGACAAAGCCCGGTACCAGGTCACACTTGGTGAACACCAGATACACCGGCAGACGCACTTCCAGCAGCGCGTGGGTTTCCTGGATTCGCTCGCGCAGACGTTTGGCGATGCGCTCCTGATCCTCCACCGAGGATTGCAGAATGTCATGAATGCTGACCGTGACAATCAGGCCGTTTAGCGGTCTGCGCTGGCGATGCTGACGCAGCAATTGCAGAAAGGCGCGCCATTTGCCGGCTTCCTGCTGATCATTCATGTAGCGGCCAGCGGTATCCAGCAGCACGGCTTCCGAGCTGAAGAACCAGTCGCAATTGCGCGTGCCGCCCAGCCCGGCGACGCGTGCGCCTTCGCGCTCGGCGTAGGGGAAGTTGAGGCCCGACTGATACAGCATGGTGCTTTTGCCCGCAGCGGGCTGACCCACCACCAGATACCAGGGCAGGGCGTAAAGCGCGTCCTTGGCATTGCTGCCGTTCGGCTTGTTGCTCTGCAACCGTTCGATGCTTTGCAGCAAGCGCTCACGCAGCAGGCTGACCTCTTCGCGATCCGCCGGGCTGGCATTGAGCACGGCCTGATCGGCGTCATCACGCAGCAGACCCTCCAGGTTCTGATGCTGTGATACGCCCCGATACAGCAACAGCACATACGCCGCCGACAGCAGCAGGAACAGGCCTATCCCCGTCAGCAGACTGTTCATCGAACTGAAGCCCAGGGCACGGCCGATGCTCCAGATGATGAAGATCGACAGAAAAAAACAGACCCCGAGAACATAGGGCTGGTAGCGCAAAAAGTAGTATTTGATCTTGTTCATACGGACTTCAAATCCAGCACATCGACAAAGCGGTCGATAACGTCATAAAGAGGGCGGTCAATGTCTGGAAACACATGGCCTCGGTGGTGTTCGTCGAACGCGTCAAAGGGTGCCAGCACGTCATAGTTCTCCGAATGCTCGCCCACGCCCGTCACCACGCGGTACACGCCTGAGGTGCTGCGCGACGGGAAGCAGAACAGTCGGGGGCGCATGAAGTCGTCCGCCAGAATGCTGATTTGCGGCACTGCCTTGTTCGGGTCAATGCGTGTCAGCCAATTGACCCACAGGTCTGCTGTCGGGTTCTTCAAGCCTCGCTCGGCAGGCAGCGGCAGCGAAATACCTATCGGTGCCCTGTACGACGGGCGACCCAGCGCTTGCAGCCGGGTGAGCACGGCATTGCTAATGAACTCGGGGTATGAGCTTTCCAGCGAAGTCGCAATGTCACGCAGAGTGAAGTTCACCAGAAACTTCTCATGCACACGCCGGAACAGTTCGAAGTCCTGTCCTTGCAGCGGGCGCAGGGCCCTGATGCGCTCGAACAGCACTGAGGTGCCTTCGCCCTGTGCGGCCATGTGCAGCAGCGGTTTGATCTGCCCGGCGAACAGCTCGCTCAGGGTAAACGGGTTCACAAACACACCGGCGTCGCTGGACTTCACCGTTTGAAAGATGAAGAACGGATAACGCCGTGCACTCGAGTCCCGCGAGCTGATCAAACCGCCCACCAGCCAGTTGCCGCTGCGTGCCCGATAGCTGAAAAAACACACGGGCAACTGGTCGAACAACGTGCGCCAGTCGTCGCGCTGCTGCATGTCGGCGAGTGCGCCTTGCAGCCAGGCATCGAACTCGCAGACATCGTCGCTGGCGCCATGCAGGCTGACGAAATCTGCGCTCGCGGGCACTTTTCCGAAGCAGCCAATCATCGACCGCCCTCCAGATCGAGCATGTGCATCCTCACTTGGTCCGCCCATCTGTTGCGTTAAGCGCGCTCAGCGCCTTGACGTTGGCCAGGTCGGTCAGCTTCACGCCACCATAGTTGCGCACCACCAGACTGACCGGCCCCTTGGCCGTGTTCCAGCTGAAACGCTGCTGAATGCCGTCCAGGTCGGCGACCCGTGCGCTGTCGTTCATGCGCAGCAGGCCCCAGCGCCCGGTGTAGTCGAACACGGTGATGCGCTCGCCGGTCAGCGTGACCACATCCAGGCGTGCGCCCGGTGCTGTCGTGGTACCCGGCCATGAGAAGCGGCTCCAGCTGGTTTTGCCGTTGCGGTAATGCTGCTCCTGGCCATCCAGCGTGAAGATAATGTCAGTGAAGTAGGCCGACGGCTCCAGCATGATCTCGAAACCATTGTCGCGATCCGAGAGGCTGGCGATGACCTCGCCCAGCGAACTGGCCTTGTCAATGTTGCTGACCATTTTCGGATTGACCAGCGGCGCAGCCTTGGACCCGCTGCCCATACCCAGGCCTTCGCCATCGGACAGGTTGCCGATTTCGTTGCGCTTGAAGTTCGGTAGCAGGCCGGATTCCGGGTCGACGAAGCGTTGCAGGTCTTTCACCGATGCCTCGTTGCGGCTATCCGCAGCAATCGGGTAACGATGCGCCATGACCTGTTCCCAAGGTTTGGCGACCTGTTTGGCCCAGGCTTTGGCGATCTGTTCGCCGGCCGGATCGCGCAGCGTTTCCCAGGCGAACTGGATCGGCAGGCTGAACAGGCTTTGCAGCGAGGTGGAAAGCCCGCCCTGACTGGTATCGACCGTGGTTTCAACGTAGTTACGCACGTTGGTGACTTCGCTCGGCTGCCCTTCAAGGGTTTCGCCGATCAACTGCTTGCTGCTCTTGCCGACATCCTGCGAGCGCTGGATGTTGTTCATCCGCACTTTGAGTTTACGCAGCGCTGCCAGGTAGCGATCCATGATGGTGCTGTCAGCGCCCTCGGCATTCTGCGCTGCGAAAACCCTTGATACAGGTTCGAAGCGTTTGGCCAGACTGCCGTCATCCACCGCAGGCAATGGCGAGATCAGTACGCTGGCTGCAGCTTCCTTGTTGTCGAAGATACCGCTGACCTTGCCCCAGAAGCCATCGTCGCGTTTGACGCCGGTCTGTTGCGCTTCGCGAGGTGCAGGCACGTCCCATTGCGTGTTGTCGTTGACGGCAGACAGCAGCAGTTTGACCGGCGAATTGCGTACGTCGCTGAGCAATGACAACTGCTGTGTGGCGTTGGCCATGTCGCTGAAGCGGCGCACACCGACGCTGTCGATCATGGTGTACCAGACCTGCGTGTAATCGCGCTTGTAACGGGCCATGAATTCACGGACGAAGTTGGCTTTCTGCACCACGCTGTCGCCGCCTTCGCCATCCAGAACCCAGTCCGACTCGTTACGCAGGTTGCCGGACACCAGCTTGATCAGCTCGGGTTTCACGAACTCTTCCCAGCCCTGGCGGGTGAAAATCGCAGGTACAGCCTCCGAACCGTAGAGCAACTGTCGACCCGGCATCGGCACCAGATCATTCAGGCCGATTGCCGGGAACTGACGGCTGGATTCCAGTTGCAGACGCAGGTATTCACGGTCCACCAGCGAGCTGGAGATCATGAAAAACTTCAGGCTCTTGCGGGTCTCGTCGATCAGTTGCTCATTGCGTGGCATGGCCGGCGCGTCACCATTCTTGAGCAGCTGTACGTAGACCGGCGAGTTGTCCTCGATGACGTCGTCGCTGATCGGATTGGTCTCGCTGGAAATGCCCGCCCAGGCCACCGGCAACGCTGCGTTGACGAACTCGGTTTCCGGATGCGTGGTCGGCTGAGTCAGAATCAGATAGAGCTTGAGGGCGTTGTATGACTCGATGATGGACGCCACTTGCCGTTCATCGAGTCGCCCGAGCATCTCTTCCGACAACGATAAGCCGCCTGTTGTGGCTGAAAGCTCGGCAGCATCGTTGGCAGTGGCCGGGTTGCGTAGCGCGGCAATCGCTTCGCTGCGCGTCTGGCTGGCTGTGCCTCTTGCTGCGCCGGTCAGTCGATTGGCAACCTCGCCGGTGCTGCGCGGGATGCTGCTCAGGCTGGTCGGACGGCCCGCAGCGACGTTGCGCGCGCCGCGGTCTAGCAGTTTCTGACCTTGAGCGCGTACCTTGCCCGTTTTGGTTTCCGACCCTGCGGGTGTAGCCCCGAAGCCATATTGCGGGTCCATGGTTTTGGCGAACTCGTTGAATTCACGCATCTGCAATTGCAGTTTCAGCGTGATCGGTTCCAGCGCCTGGGTACGCAGTTGCTGCAGGTAGGCAGTCTGGGTGGCGAAGTAGATATCGTCGCCACGGTACAGGCCGCCACTGAGCTGAAGAGGCACGCCCTTGGTGCGGTATTTCTCGATGGCAGCCAGCTGGTTGCGCAGCAATTCCAGGCCTTGGCCGGAGGCGAGGCGCTGGGCACGGTCCGGGGACTGTTCCAGTTCGGTCAACTGTTGGCTGATCGCGGCCAGCCACTCGCGGTTTTTCTGGAACGACAGGGCCTGCCAGCCGATGAAGGCCAGCCCGGCGAACAGCGCCAGAGCGATGACAATCGGCCCCAGTGATTTGTCGCGGCCATGACGTGACTGGTACAGGGTCAGGTCACGGTCAGGGAAAATGACGCGGCGGAAGGTATCGGTGATGAAGTAACTGCGATCACTGATTTTCCGTTGTTCGTCCTCTTCCAGCGCATCGGGTGCGGTCGCTGGCCGCAAGACGAACGACTCTGAAAGCTCGTCTTCATACACCGGTGTCAGCTGCTTGTCGGTTTGCAGGGCACTGGTGAAATACAGGCCGCGCAGCAACAACTGGGTACCGTTGACGTTACTGCGCGCGAAATGCTGCAGGAACTGTTCGAGTATCGCCGACAGCTCGGCAAAGTAGTTGGGGAAGTTGAGCAGGGCGCTGTTGGCGTCGGCACCCAGCGCGATCATCTGTGCATCGACGTGGCGACTGACATGCGCTTGCAGGTTCGCCAGTTTGCGATCGAGCACCGAACGCAGGCTTTCTGTGGTGATCTCTGTCAGACCGAACGTCATGCCCAGCGGCTGCTGGCGCTCATGCAGGTCCATACCGTCGAAAGCCTGGTTGAAGCCGGGCAGTTGGTCGGTCTTGGTCAGCATCAGATAAATAGGCGGGTTGGCGTCCAGGCAATCGGTATATTCCTCGATGCGCGTTACCAGGCGCGCACCCATCTCGTTGCGCTCGGCGGCAGAGGCGGCCAATAGCTCTGGCAGGCTGACCACCAGCACCAGACCATTGACGGCGGCCTTGCTGCGCTGCTTTTTGAGCATACGCAGGAACGCAGCGAATTCGCTGGCAGACTGATCGTCACGCAGGTAGCGACCCGCGGTGTCGATCATCACTGCTTCAGGGCTGAAGTACCAGTCGCAATGCTGGGTGCCGCTTTCCGTGTCATTGGCGCTACTGGCAATGCTGGCCGACAGGCCGGAGCGGGTCAGCAAGGAGGTCTTGCCTGCCGCCGACATGCCGATGACCAGATACCAGGGCAGATCGTAAAGCGCCGAGGAGCCGCCACCGCCTGCCGAGCGATCGGTGCGCAGCATGGCAATGGCATGCTTGAGGCGGTCGCGCAGCACTTGCTGATCACGGAACTCACCGGTCGACTTCAGCGAGCGGTCAACTTCGATCTGAACCAGATTTTCGAGGTTGTGTTCGGTACGAATCCGTCGGTATTGGCGCAGTACGATCAACAGCAGATAGAAGGCGCTGATGATCGCCATCGCTTCAAGCGTATAGCCTTGCAGCCAACTGATCCTGGGGGCGAAAAACCAGCAGACAGCCAGGCTGATCAGCCACAGTATCGGGACCAGGAACCAGAAACTTTTTAACAGGCGCAGTAATGTCTTCATGTCTTCCTGACTCGGTTACCTGATCGGGACTCAAGCATTGAACAGTTGGCTGATTTGTTCGGCCAATGCGGCCACGTCTTTGCCCAGCAACCAGTCAAGCGTCAGATAGACACCCAGGCACACGAGGGCGATGAGCACCAGGTAAAGCCATACCGGAACTTCATGGCGAAGCATCTGCGACACTTGGTCAGGCAATGCCCAGTCAGGCGACAGCGCCTTTGGCGTCTTGCGGTAGCGTGCGATGTCCTGGCCCAGCGTGTTGGCCAGATAGCGCAATTGGTCTTTCTGGCCGAGGCCGAACTTGCCTTCGAAACCCAGCGCCAGGCACAGGTGGTACACCTCAAGCACATCCAGGTTCTTTTTCACGTCGGCGCGCAGCAGTTCGATTTTCTCGAAGAAGCCTTCGCCCGCCAGGTGGACGCCGAAATAACGGAACTGCAGCGGCTCCATTTCGAAGTGGCGACGCATATCGTTGTCGCCCGAACGCAGCACGCTCTCATCAAGGAATGCGCACAGTGCGTACTGCGCGTCTTTTACCTGTTCGACGCTGTAATTGGCGCTGCGCGCCTGACGCTCCAGGTTGGCGAAGAAAGTATCGACGCTGGCTTCGAACGCGGTGACCGAGATCGCCTGGCGGCCGCGACGGACAATCAGCGCCATGGTGATGAAGTCACGTACCAGGTCTTTGAGCGTAGGTTTTTCGGTTGCGGCCGCAGCGGCACCTTGCATCACGGCTTCAGTCATTTAAGCACCGCCAACAGTTCAAGCTTGAGGTTGGTAAACGCGCTGGGCGCGTAGAAGGAAATGGCCTGGGCTTCCATCATGCGTTCGTACACCCGGCCATGTGGCTCGATGGAGAAGTAATGGTTGTCCAGGCGCACCGGAATGGCGTTTGGCAGGCGTGTCGAGTGGTTCAGGGTGACGCCCGGCATGGCGCTGTTGACGACCACCTCGATGTCTTCCGGCGAGCCGACCTTGAACGCACGCGGCACCAGTTCCAGCAGGCTGGAGCCGGGCATGTCGGCATGCACTGAAATATAGAAATCCGCTTCGGTAAGGCGTGGGTCGAGCAATTGGCCCTGCCAGTACGAAGGCCGGACCTGGCTCAGATTGATGACGATGCACTGGTTCGGAATCACGTTCTCAAGCAGCAGACGAACCAGTTCGTCGAGCTTCACCAGCGAGGCCGCCGGGTCCTGATGATCGTAATCGGGGATGTCAGTGAGCTGGGTGTCCAGCGAGAACGTCAGCAAACCGCCCGCCAGTTCCGCGAGAAACAGATACAGCCGCTCTGGATGCAGGCGTGGGTGCGCCAGCAGGTGGGCCAGTTGCGGGTAGGCGCGGTTGACCGTATTCAGCAGCCAGAACAACGTAACGTCGCTGGAACCGAACTCGGCGATCTGGTCGGCACGCTCGCGGCGGCGGCCTGAAAGTGCCTTGCTCTTGGCTTGCAGCACGCTGATCAGGCGTCTGCCAAGGCCAACCAGCGTCTCGTGGGTGCCCACGTGCAACGTAGGGTGCACAAAATGCGCGTCAAGGTTGAAACCGCCGATGCTATTGCGTGCCAGTCGGGCAATCGGGCAATAACTGTAGCCATCCAGAGTGTCGCCATCGACCAGCATCACGACGTTCAGACGCAGGCTGGTGATCTCGTTTTCCAGATCGCCTTCGTTGAGGTCAGGCAGGGTGTCGAACTGTTTGCGAAAGCGCCGGGCGCTCTTCTGTTCCTGGCCATCTTCAACGTAGTTCAGGCCAAAGGGCTCGGGCAGCTTGAGCGCCGCATAGACCTTGATTTCTCCACCCTTGATCAGATTTTTCAGGTCGCGGGCGGCGGGCAGCGGGTCGTGCTGCGGCGCGTCGTAAAGGCTGCCGTCAGGGAACACCAGCTTCAGGCGCTTCAGTTGCAACGAGCCTGTGGCCAATGCCTCGACGTCGACTTCCAGCGTTTGCACGCCCCAATGGAAAGGCGTGGAACGCAGTGTCGACTCAGCAAGCTGATGCTGGTGAAACTCATCCTGATATTGGAAATGTTGTGGCAAAAGGAACATGCCTTCCGACCACATCACGCGGCTTTGTTTACTCATTTGGCGCCTTCCAACAGAGAATTGAATTGTGAGTCCGCTGCCTTTTTCGCAGCACTGCCGGCCGAGTCCTGAACCTGCTGGACAGCGGCGTCCTGCACACGCTCGGTAATACCTTTGCCGGCGGGTTGTTCGGGCATCGAATTGGATTTAGTGAACTGCTCTTCAGTCTTGAGCCTGTTCAGCACATCCACGCCACGAACGGCGAGGATGTAGTTGTTGTCCACCAGCACGCGCACACCGTCGGACGAGAACCAGATACCGTCCTTGCGCAGCGTGTTGGCGTCGAACGCGACCTTCCAGCGGCTGTCGACGTCGGTGCGGAAGAACGCCGCGATGCCCACATACGAGGCATTCGGGTTCAGCGGCCATTGATCGGTCTCGCCTATGCCAGGCAACAGAATCAGCTCTCTGCTTTCGACCAGTGTGTTGCCCAGAGCCTTTTGCGGATCATCCCAGAGGGTGTCGGCGTTGATTGACTCGAAGCGCTCCAGAGAGGACAGTTGATAAACGCGCACCACCACCGAGAGCGGTTTGCCGTACTCGTCAGGGTTGAGCTGATTACCGCCGTCAGTCGTCAGGATGACCTTTTCGTTGTCACCAAACATCATGTCGCCAGCCCAGGTGTCATCCATGCGCTTGGCGACACGGTCCGTCACGCCACAGGCGGACAGAGCCAGCATCATTGCCAGAACAGCCAGGCACCTTGCCAAGGCTGGCTTCGAGGAACAATTGCCTTGAAGTCTTTTATTCATCACGTCTTACCTATGGGGTGATCGATCAGGTCAGTGTGTAAGCGAAGTCGCCATCGCTGCCCAGATCGATGGTCAGGCTCTGAATCGGCTTGTCCTGTGCCATCCGCTCCAGCACTCGCTGGGCGAGTTCCGGCATGAGGGTTTTGGACAGGATGTTGTCGATGTTGCGTGCGCCGCTGTCGACTTCCGTGCAACGCGAAGCGATGGCCTTGATCAGCGCTTCGTCGTAACGCAGTACCGCCTGGTGATTGCGCTCGAAACGCTTGCGGATGCGCTCCAGTTTCAGGCCGACGATGCGTTCCAGAATCGCGTCTTGAACCGGGTAGTACGGCACGATGGTCAAGCGACCGAGGAACGCCGGTTTGAACACCTGATTCAGCTCGTCGCGCAGGCCTTCCACGATGTCATCGGGGGTCGGCTTCTGCTCGGTGTTCAGGCACCACTGCATGATGCGATCAGTACCGGTGTTGGAGGTGAGGATGATCACGGTGTTGCGGAAGTTGATCTCGCGACCTTCGCCATCGTCCAGCACGCCTTTGTCGAAGACCTGGAAAAACAGCTCAAGCACATCCGGGTGGGCTTTCTCCACCTCGTCGAGCAGTACCACGCTGTAAGGCTTGCGGCGCACGGCTTCGGTCAGCACGCCACCTTCGCCGTAACCGACGTAGCCCGGCGGAGAGCCTTTGAGGCTGGAGACCGTGTGGGCTTCCTGGTATTCGGACATGTTGATGGTGATGACGTTACGCTCGCCGCCATACAGTGTGTCAGCCAGCGCCAGCGCAGTTTCGGTCTTGCCGACACCGCTCGGGCCGAGCAGCAGGAACACACCGATCGGCTTGTTCGGGTCTTCCATGCGCGCGCGGGAAATCTTGATGCGCTTGCCGATCTCTTCAAGCGCATGATCCTGACCCAGCACGCGTTCGCCCAGCAGCGCGGGCAGGCTTTGTACGGTATCGATCTCGTCGCGCAGCATCTTGCCCAGCGGAATGCCGGTCCAGCCGGAAATCACTTCACCGATGGTGCCGCCGTCTACCAGCGCGTGGACCAGCGGTTGCTCGCCCTGCACACTGGCCAGTTCGGCACGCACTGCAGCGATCTGCTCAGCATCAGGCGCGCCGTCTTCCGGAACGCTGAGTGCGCCAAGCTTTTCGACCAGTTCCAGCTCGCGCTTCCACTGTTGCTCCAGCGACTCGCGGGTTTCCTGTTCGGCTTTCAGCTCTTCGTGCAGGGCCGTCAAACGGCGAGCGTGGTCGCTGCCCTTGGCGGTTTCCTGCTCCAGTACGGTGATTTCTGCATTCAGGTTGTCGATGTGACGCTTGCAGTCTTCCAGCGCTCCCGGCTGTGCCGATTGGCCCAGGGCAACGCGTGCGCAAGCGGTGTCGAGCACGCTGACCGCCTTGTCGGGCAACTGGCGGCCAGTGATGTAACGATTGGAAAGGCGTACGGCCTGCACCAGCGCTTCGTCCATCACGGTGACCTTGTGATGCTCCTGCATCTTCGCCAGCAGCCCACGAAGCATGTGGATGGCCTTGTCTTCGCCAGGCTCTTCGACTTTCACGACCTGGAAACGACGAGCCAATGCGGCGTCTTTTTCGAAATACTTTTTGTATTCTGCCCATGTGGTGGCGGCGATGGTGCGCAGCTCGCCACGCGCCAAGGCAGGCTTGAGCAGGTTCGCTGCGTCGTTCTGCCCGGCCTGGCCACCCGAGCCGATCAGCGTGTGGGCTTCGTCGATGAACAGAATGATCGGGTGCAGGCTGCGCTTGGTTTCTTCGATGACCGACTTGAGGCGGTTTTCGAACTCGCCTTTGACCCCTGCACCGGCCTGCAACAGGCCCAGATCCAGGGTGTGAATGGCGACGCCCTTGAGCACCGAAGGCACGTCGCCCTGCACGATGCGCAGCGCCAGACCTTCAACCACGGCTGTTTTACCCACACCCGCTTCACCGGTCAGGATCGGGTTGTTCTGACGGCGGCGGGTCAGGATGTCGACCATCTGCCGCACTTCGAACTCGCGTCCCAGTACCGGATCGATACGACCATCGCGGGCGCTCTGGGTCAGGTTGACGGTGTACTGGTCCAGGGCAGGGGTTTTGCCGTTGCCCTTGGTGGTTGCGCCCGTGCTTGCGTCGGCGTTGGCCAGCGGCTTGCTCAGTTTGGTCTCCGGGCTGCCTTCGACCAGCGCGCTCATGTTCAGGCGCAGGTCGTCAGCGTTGATTTTCTCCAGTTCCGGCGCCGAACCGATGACCACGCGGCGCAGGGCATCGTCATCCAGCAAGGCCTGAATCAGGTGGCCGGTGCGGATCTGCGACTGACCGAATTCGATCGACGCCAGTACCCAGGCCTGCTCGATCATGCGCGTGATGTGCGGCGAGAGCGCAGGCGTCCGTGTGTTGCCTTTCTTGAACGTCCCCAGCGCGGTGACCAGCTGTGCTTGCAGGCGATCAGGCACTACGTCGTAGTGGCGCAGGATCACCGGCAGGTCGTTATCGTTGTTGTCGAGCAATTGCAGCAGCAAGTGCTCGACTTCAACGTCGTAGTGGTTCTCCGACAGGCACAGCGCAGCAGCGCTTTCAGTGGCAGTGCGGCTCGTTTCGTTCAGCTTGGCGAACAGGGACTTCAGGTTCACAGGGAGACCCCATCAAAAGGAATATGGAAAACAGCGCAACGGGAGGGCTCCACGTCGACACCGGGGCGTTTGAGCCAGCCAAGCCAGCCCAGCGATACATTGCCTTGGCGACCCAGGCGGGCCACGGGTACAGCTTCGCGCTTGAGCTTCGGCGCAATCTGGAAGTCCAGTTCGGCGCCGATGTAAAAACGCACCAGTTCAACAAGCTTCTGGTAATCCTCGGTGCCCGGCTGAAAGCGCTGGTAGTCAGCCAGTTCCAGAGGCCCCATTTCGATACGCACGCACGACTGGTAATCCCAGACGCGATTGCCAGCCACGGCGCTTTGCCCCAGCATGGCGTTCTTGCGGCCCAGCTGCGTGCACTGGCTGCTGTCGAGCTTCAGCCAGCGCCCGGCGAACTGCTGGATCTTGAACGGCAGCGAGAAATAAAAACTCAGCATGACTTCAAGGTTCAGGGCGTTGCGCGGCTTCTGGGCGAACATCCCCGAGAAGTAGCTGAACAGTTCGCGACGCAATGGCGACTCGCCCTTGTCGAACTTTTGCTTCAAGGCTTCGGGGCCGAAACCCACTAGGTTGAGCAAATAACGATCAAAGTTCGACGTGCCGTTACGCTCGTACTCGATGTAAAACTTGTACTTCTGCCAGGCCTCGTAAAACAGCGTGGTCATGCGATGCGAAAAAATATCCAGAAACGCATGCGCAGCGTCGTCTCGGTACTGAATATGCCTATCGATGAGCAGCTCGGTGTACGGGCGCGGCAGCACGCCTGATGGGCCGACCAGGCCCATGAACGTGACCTGCACCTCGGACAGCGGCAAACCGGCCGCCGAGAGCTTGCCTTCGCGTTCGAACTGCAGGTCGCTGACTTCACTGGCCGGAAAGTTCAGCGACAGCTGCGAACGAAAGCGCAGAGGGTCCTCATGCGGCCTGGTTTCCAGGTCCATGCGCCCATTCCTGCTGTAATGCAGGCGAAGCAAACGCACCAACTGAAAAAATTCGAATCGGTGCGGCTCAGCCCTTGCCTGGTCAATCAGACCAGGGGTTGATCGCCTGTTCGCGGGGGCCATTGGACCACTCTCTTTTCGCGCTGCACGGTGCGAAGGGTTAATTGGGTAAAGCTGTTCATCGAGCAGTACTGACCAAAGAAGTGGTCAAGGACCATGCCGAACAGGAACACGCCGCTGCCGGTGTACTGGCTCTCATCGAATTTCAGCGTAATGCCGACGCCGCGCACAAAGTTCGGCCGCGGATGGCCGATGCGTGCCACGACCGGCTCGCTGCTCACCGAAACGATCCCGTTGATCTGTTTGCGAATCGCCGACACGTTGCGGTAGTTGTAAAGCGACAGCAGTTCCAACAGCACTTCGCGCCCCTTCGAAACCAGCGACATGTGGTTCAGCGACAGGTGCGAGATGAGCCGCCAGATCACGCCGTTGCCCAGCGGCACGCGCACCGTTGCCGTCGGTTTGCGCAGGCAGCGGATATCCTTGATCACCGAGTTGGAGGGAATGTTGAAGTCCCCGCGCTCGCCGCCAAAAGGCAGCATCAGTGGTAAATCGCGGTTGCTGCACGTCAGGCGGATACTGAGTGTGTCGTTGTTGGAATCAATCAATTCCAGATCCCGATCCACGACGCGGATGAACATGTTCGAGCCATCGCTTTGTCGGCTCTGCGTCGGACGTCGCCGGGCTATCCAGAAACTCTGACCGGGGCCTTGATCGCCGCGTGGTTCAAAGAACGGATGGCAGGTGCCGACCTGATCGTTGCCATTGATCTTCTTCACCCGCCGCACGCGATCGATAGAGACCACCTCGGCAGAGCTTTGCAGGCGCACATCCGGTGTTACCGCGTATTCATGCTGGACGTGGGTCAGCTTGATCGGCTCGGCCTGCTGGCGGAACAGGTTGATGATGGGCGTGCAGTTGAGCTTGAAATTGTTACGGCCGATGTTCTGGGTCAGGCGTGCCAGACGATCCGTCAGGTCGTAGTCGGAAAAGTAGAAATTGATTTCCACTTTGGCGATTTCTTTGCCAGCCAGAATACGGGCAAAGCCTGACAGGTCGAAGAACATGAACTTGTCAGGGAAGGTGAAGTATTCGTGCAGCAGTCGATAACCCAGAAACGAACGCTCCGAGTAATCCACCAGCCCTTCATCCAGACCATAACCGACAGACTTCAGGGCGTCGGCGGGCAGCACCACTTCACGAATGCGCCCTTCGTCTTCGAACGACAGGGTCGCTTTGGCCAGGTTGTTGAACAGCAGCTCATACAGTTGATGCATAAGCGTGCTTTCGCCATCAAGGAAAAAGCGCAGTCGGTCCAGCTCCATCTTGCCGAACAGGACGTCGGAGGTCGCACCCAGGCCGATGCGCAAGCGCGCAATCAGGTCTGCACTGTGGCCGTTGAACGCCGAACGCTCCATTTCAATGAACGAAGCGCTTTGCACTGCCACCGGCCACAGTTCGACCGGGTAGCACGTACGAAACTTGCACACTATTCCGTCTATCGGTGTGGCGTGCAGCTCGGTGTGCCGGGCTACACGATAGGATTCGGTGACTTTTTCCTGCTTGCCCATGTTGAACTCGACGATGGACATCGAAGGGGTAGGACGCAGGTAGTGCGGGTACAGCACCTCCAGAAACGACTCGACGATTTCAGGAAACTCATCGTCGAGTTTCTTGTGTACGCGCGCCGACAGGAACGAGAACGCCTCGATAAGGCGCTCGGTGTGCGGGTCTTCGCAGTTGTCGCCCTCAATCAGTAATCGCGAAGCGATCTTCGGATATTGAGCGGCAAATTCCTGGCCCAGAAAGCGCAGGTGCGAGAGTTCCTTCTCGTAATAGGGCAGCAGATCGTCGAGCATCAGTTGAGGTTCTGCACTTTGTATTCCTGAGTGTTGACCTGCAGCACGGCGTCAAAAGAAACCTGACGCGAAATGTCCTGCAGACGCAGTACTGCGTCCACACGAAAAGTCAGCATGCGCTGGCCGGTCTGTTGTGCAAGCAACTGGACTTTCACGCTGCGGAAACGTCGGTCACCGACAGAAATTGCCTTCTCCAGCTGGCGCTGAATCAAAAGACGGTCCTGTGGGTCGAGCACGCTTCTACTGGTGAAGTCGGGCATACCGTAATCGAGGATGGTGCCGCTCAGATTGGCGAAACCCTCCAGCTCGTTAGCGACCAGAGACTGGCGAGTGTTCACCAGAATCTCCAGGTCACGAACGATGCTGGCCTTGTAATCGGCCAGCGAACTCAACCGTTGCGATGACGATTCCACGGACTGATGCGGACGATCGTCGAGCAACCGATCCAGCAATGAAGGCAACAGCTTGTGTTGACTACTCATGTTGCCTCCCTGGCTAAGTGATGGATCAGCCGCGAGTCGATTGCGGCAATTCGGCGACCAGACGCAACGATGCGGTCAGTTCATCCAGTTGGTAATGCGGACGCAGGTAAGTCACGGCCTTGTAGACGCCAGGCTTGCCAGGCACTTCAAACACTTCGGCACGCGCTTCGCGCAACGGGAACTTGGCCTTGGCTTCCTGACTGGCGGTGTCATCCAGCAACACGTAGCTGGACAGCCACTTGTTGAGGAACAACTCGACATCCTTGCGCGATGCAAAACTGCCGATCTTGTCGCGCATGATCGCTTTCATGTAGTGAGCGATACGCGAGGTCGCGAAGATGTATTGCAGTTGCGCCGAAAGACGCGCGTTGGCGTTGGCAATGTCGGTGTTGTACTGCTTCTGCTTCTGGGTCGACTGAGTGCCGAAGAATGCGGCGTAGTCGGTACCTTTGCAGTGCACCAGAGGAATGAACCCCAGGTCCGACAGCTCTTTTTCGCGACGGTCGGTGATGGCAATTTCAGTCGGGCATTTCAGCGCGATTTCGCCGTCATCGGTCTTGAAGGTGTGGGTCGGCAGGCCTTCGACCAGACCGCCGCCTTCCACGCCGCGGATCGCCACACACCAGCCGTAGCGGGAGAATGCATCGGTCACGCGAGTGCCCAGTGCGTAGGCAGCGTTCATCCACAAGTACTTGTTGTGGTCACGGCCGTCGACGCTTTCGACAAAGTTGAATTCTTCGACAGGCGTGGTATCCGGGCCATATGGCAGGCGACCCAGCACGTGCGGCAGAGTCAGGCCGACATAGCGGGAGTCTTCAGAGGCGCGGAACGACTTCCACTTGGCGTATTCGACCGTATCGAAGATCTTCGCCAGGTCGCGAGGGCCGGCCATGTCGGTGAACGAGTCCCAACCGAACAGCTCAGCCGATGCCGCGGAAATGAACGGCGCGTGGGCGGCGGCTGCAACGTGGGAGATCTCCTCGAGCAGGTACATGTCTTCCGGGCTGCGGTTGAACTCGTAGTCACCCAGCAACATACCGAACGGTGCACCACCGAAGGTGCCGTACTCTTCTTCGTAGATCTTCTTGAACAGTGCGCTTTGGTCGAATTCGGACGAGGCCTTGAGGTCACGCACGAGGTCTTTTTTCGACGCATTGAGCAGGTGAATCTTCAGCGTGGTGCTGGTCTCGGTCTGGTCAACCTGATACTTCAGGCCGCGCCAGGACGCTTCCAGCTGCTGGAACTCACGGGCGTGCATGATTTCGTTCATCTGCTCGGAGAGCATCGAATCGATCTCGGCAATACGCGCGTCGAGCACGGCGATCAGGTCTTTGCTCGGCGTCATCTCGCCTTCCAGCACCTGGGCCACGAGTTCGCCGATCAGATCGCGGGTACGAGTGCGCTCGGTCTCTGAGCGCGCAACGCGGCTTTCGGAAATGATGCTGTCGAGCAGGGAGGATTGCGGGGCGAAGTTTTCAACTTCAACCAGAGCGCTTTCCTGCTGAGTCACGGGTTGCTTATCGGTCATCGTCAGGCTCCTCCTTACTCTTTGCTGTCGGTGGCAGGAACGGCGGCTTCACGGCCGAACTCCTTGCCCAGGGTTTTCAGCTTTTCAGTGTTCTGCAACACGTCCATCAGCAGTTCTTCAAGCTTGTCGTTGCCACCCATCTTGTTACGCAGGTCAGCCAGCTTGTTGCGCACTTCCAGCAGCTTGCGCAGCGGCTCGACCTGACGCACGACGTTCTGCGGCTCGAAGTCTTCCAGGGCATTGAAGTTCAATTCGACGCCAAGCTGAGTACCGTTCTTGGCCAGGGTGTTGTCGACGCGATACGCCAGGCGCGGCTTGATGCCTTTAAGGACGCCGTTGAAGTTGTCGCGATCGATGAAGATGAACTTGCGATCCTTGAGCTTGGGCAGCGGCTCCAGGGGGTTGCCGGAGAAATCGCCGAGAACGCCTACAACGAATGGCAGCTCTTTCTTTTCCTGAGCGTCGCCGATATCAACGTCGTAAGTGATATGGACCCGAGGCGCGCGAACGCGGTCAAGTTTGTGCTGGGTACTTTCCTTCTTCGCCATCGTCATCTCCTGTGCGAGCAACTCGCTGCAAGTCGTTTGCGTACCGGGCCTGGACAGGCCAGGCGCGATTAGAGTCCTTCAATCGTCAGCAAAAGGCGCTGACGGATTTCATCGTTCATTTCCAGAATATTTTCGTGCCCGACCAATTCTTCGAAGCTTGTATTGCCTGCAATCTGCGTGCTGTTGCGAATGACCGACTCATCCGGCAGCTCGGAGCGCACCGGTGAACTGATCACGCAGAACGGCAGATCGCCGAAGTCTTTCAAGCGCTCGAAACTGACCGGGAAGCGCAACCCTTCGAACAGGCGGCTCATGCCCGGTGACTTGCTCAGGCAATAGAACAGGACCAGATAATGCACAGCGTAGCGATACAGCTCGGCGCTACTGCGATTCGGGTCCTTGATTACCTTGCGAAACTGCGCCAGATCGAAGGAGTTGAAGCCCACCACCCAGCGCACCGGGCTGGTGATGCGTATGGTCTGCCCGCTTTGTGACAGCACCATGTCGTATTCGAGCGGGAACAGCTCGGGCGTCGTACTGATCAGGTTGAGCGGCACTTCCAGTTCATTGACCAGCTTGAACGGCTCTGCCGATGCAATGCGGTCATAGAGCTCCTTGAGCTCCTTGAAATGGTGCTGAGTTTCTCGACCGCTGCTGCGTTGCGCGCCCTGCAGGTATTCACCGAAGAATGTCTGCGGGCGTATCAGCAACGCGAGGGTCGACAGGTAGTCGGACGCCTGCACCTTGAGCGCGTCGGAAATAGCGCGCGTCTGCTTGCGCAGCTTGATCAATGCTTCTATATCGAACGTCTGAGTCATCGGTACATCGTCCTTGAACCCTTCACGACCGCTTCCCGGATCAGACCGGGGACGGGGAAGAGTTGCGAATTTCTCGACTGCACACCTGCTCATGAAGTGGTTTTGCCATGTGCGTAAAGCAAAACGCACCGCCACTATGAGGAAGGATTTGGTGCTGGCATATAGATGTCGTCTAGCCAGCAGTGTGGTCTATGGCACTATTTTCAGTAGGAAAGTTCCTACAGACGGTGGATATTTTCTCGGTTTTGTTACAGTAAGCAATGATTGCTATGAGCCACTACTGGTTAATATTGCAGCAGTAATATAGCCGTAAGCCTTGATTTATAAGGGCTTTGGAGCGTTATCTGGATCCGATTTCGAACGCAATTAAGCTTAAAAAGATGAACTTATTTGCCCGCTGTTTGCGTCTTCAAGACGATAAAATCACGATGCCGTCTTGTGAGCGGATATTTCTCGGATGAGGGATGATGGCACCACGAGTGGTTCAGGTGGCAACAGGAGAGTGAGTGAAACGCACACCGATTCTTGCCGAGCGCAAGGAGGAAGGTGCTTGCTGATAAACGTCCCCGGATTTTCTTGCAGCAAATAAAAAACCCGCCGAAGCGGGTTTTTCCAAGACCATCCCGACTTCCTGTCGGACGCCTCCCAGGCGATGGTCGATCATCCTTGATCCTGGTGAACTCCCTGTTCACCACTTGATGGATCCAATCTTATGCGCCGCGTGCAGGTTCGGAAATAGCCAAGTTTCCCCATCGCGTGTAAGCCTTTCGCTATACCTTTCGGGTTCACGCTCGAACAGCGGGGTGAGGGGCAGGGATTCTGGCGTCAGGAAAGATTTTGCATCTGCAGGTTCGCCGACAGCAAAAATCGCAGGCAATAAAAAACCCGCCGAAGCGGGTTTGTACCAAGACCATTCCAACTCCCTGTCGGCTGCCTTCCCGGCGATGGTCGATCGTCCCTGATCCTGGCGAACTCCTTGTTCGCCAGTTGTTGGATCCAATCTTACGGCGCTGATAGCAGGTGAAAAATAGCCAACCTTCCCTATTGCGTGTAAGCCTTTGGCTATACATGTGTAAGGTTTTGTATGTGGATGGCCGTGAACGTACGCATCAAAAACCGGTTTTAGCGGCGAAACAGTTGCTCCAGAGGGGTTCAATGTGTTGCTAAGGCGAGAAAGTCGCCGCCACTTCACAATAACGCTGCTCGGCATTTTTACTGTCCTCGTCGCGATTTCGGGCAGCACGTTTGGTCCACTCCCGGCATTCCTCCTTGAAGTTGACCTGCGCAGCCTTGCGACACTCGCGCCGTTCGAATGAGCGAATGGCGAAGTTTTCGCAGACGCTGTCGCCGTCGATGCTGTTGCCGTAAACCCGCCACTGCGCCCGATAGCGGTTTCTGCCGTCCCATTCACGGATGGAGGCCGTCGCAACGCTGTAGGGCCGGGCCGAGCGAGCAGGGTTGCGAGCAGCGTTGGCTTTGAAGTCAGCCATGTAGTCTGCGGACACCATGCCTTTCGCCGGTTCTGCCTGAGCGGGTCGAGGAACCTGGCCAAAGCGACAGTTCAATACGCTCTCATCGATGACATTGCCGCTTTTCATGCAGTTATCCAGCGGCTGCACGGCGGCTGGCTGTTCCCGGGTTGCGGCGACAGGTAACAGGTCAGGCGCATGGATCGACGGCGCGGGTGCGGGGCTTGCCACCATTGTCGGTTCGCTGTCGATCACGGTGGTCTCTGGTTCAGGTGCAGGTCGCTCGACAGGTGGTGCCAGTGCCAACTTCGGGCTTCGCCCATGAGACACGACCAGCCCGGCCAGGCAACCCGCAACGATAAGGCCTGCCAACCATAGCCAGTAGGGCCGCAACTTGCCCGGTCGAGCGCTAAGTTTACGGCTTGGATGCGCGCCCAGAACGACATCGACCTGGCCCGGCACAAGGCGCTGAATGCGGATGATCCCGTCGTCTTCGGGTTGCTGTGTGGAATCCATTCCTGCTCCAGATCAAGCGGTATGAAGGTGAGCGCCGCGCCTGCTGACGCAGTAGGCATGAAATCTCAACGTTATCGGCCACGCGCCGTGTTTCTGTAACGCTTTGGTGGTGTATGCATTTGGCCTGTCGCGCTAAGGTTGGGACCGTTTTGTTTGACTGATGGATGAACCGCGAATGCACCAGCGTCTTGAGCAGGTTTTTGGTTACACGCAGTTCCGGCCAGGCCAGGAGGCAGCGATCAGCGCCGTGCTGGCCGGACGCTCGGCTGCGGCAATTTTCCCGACGGGCTCAGGCAAGTCGCTATGTTACCAATTGCCTGCGCTACTGCTGCCCAATCTGACGCTGGTGGTTTCGCCGTTGCTGGCGCTGATCCAGGATCAGCTTGCCTTTTTGCACCGCCACGGCATTGCCGCAGCAAGCATTGATTCGGCGCAAAGCCGCGATGATGTCGCCGACGTCATGGCTCGCGCGCGTTCCGGAGAGCTGAAGATCCTGATGATCTCGGTCGAGCGCCTGAAGAACGAACGTTTCCGCAACTTCATCGCCCAGGTGCCGATTTCATTGCTGGTGGTCGACGAGGCGCACTGTATTTCGGAGTGGGGGCATAACTTCCGGCCTGATTATCTGAAGCTGCCGGACTACCAGCGCGAATTCAACATCCCTCAGGCACTGCTGCTGACGGCGACCGCGACACCGCAGGTCATTACTGACATGCAGGACAAATTCGCCATTACCCCGGAGGATGTCATCACCACCGGCTTCTACCGCGCCAACCTGCACCTGTGGGTCAAGCCGGTCAGCGGGCGTGACAAAAGGCGGCTGCTGGTCGAGTGGCTCAATGAGCGGCGCGGGCAACCGACAATCGTATACGTGACGCTGCAAAAGACCGCCGAGCATGTCGCGGTGCACCTTGAACAGAATGGTCTGCCTGCCAGTGCTTACCATGCCGGGCTGCCTAATGATCAGCGCGAGTCGATTCAGAAGCGTTTCATGGGCGGCAGCCTGAACTGCATCGTGGCGACCATTGCGTTCGGAATGGGTATCGACAAAAGCGACATCCGTAATGTGGTGCATTTCGACCTGCCCAAATCCATCGAGAACTACAGCCAGGAAATCGGCCGGGCAGGGCGCGATGGTGGTGCCTCGGATTGTCTGGTGCTGGCCAACCGCGACAGCCTCAATGTGCTGGAAAATTTTGTGTATGGCGACACGCCGGAGCGCGAGGGGATTGCCCGTGTGCTGGAGGATTTGCTCGATGCACGCCATGACGGGCAGTGGGAGTTTCTGCTCGGGCCGCTGGCTGATCTCAGCAATATCCGTCAGCTACCGTTGAAGACCCTGCTGGTGCAGCTGGAACTGCGCGGAATCATCGCACCGCGTTACGCTTACTTCGCCGAGTACCGCTTCAAGTTTCTGCTTCAACCGCACGACCTGATGGCGCGTTTCGAGGGTGAGCGGCGCGAATTCGTTCAGGCGTTGATCGATACGTCCAGCCGGGCGCGTACCTGGGCCACGGTCAACTTCGACGCGATGTACCAGCAATACGGTGCCGAGCGTGGGCGGGTGGTCAAGGCGCTGGATTACCTTCAGGAAAAGGGCTGGATCGAGCTGGAAAGTAAGCAGATGACCGAGGTCTACAGCGTGTTGCGCAGTAACTTTGACCCGCAGGCGCTGAGCGTCGAGCTGCACGATTATTTCGCCCACCACGAGGCCACTGAAGTTGCGCGCATTCATGCAATGCTTGAGGTGTTCTCCAGTGATCAGTGCCTGACTCATCGGTTGGCACGCTACTTCGGCGATTACAACGCGCCCGAGCAATGCGGCCATTGCTCGGTCTGCCACGGCCAGATCGCCCATCTTCCACAGCCACCTGCGCTGGAACCTCTGGATAACCGGGACTTTCAGCAGGTGTGCGGTGATTTTATCCACAAGCACCAGGACTTCACTGGTCAGCCGCCCAGCGCCGAATGCCTGACGCGCTTTCTGTGCGGCATCAGCGTGCCTTTGTTCACCAAACTCAAGGCTCGCGCCACCAGCGGTTTTGCCTTGCTGGAGGATTATCCGTATGCGCAGGTGAGGGCATGGGTGCAGGCGATGCTTTAAAACAAAACCGGCCGCTCAAGAGCGGCCGGTTTTGATTCATCAGTAAATAACGGCTGTATCAGTCGCGATGACGACGATGGCCGTGGTGCTTCGGACGACGGTCATGATCGCGATAGTAGCGGCGATCATCACGGCCACCGCGATAACGACGATCATCGCTGCGGCTTTCGTTGCCCATGTAGTTGCCGAGTGCGGCACCACCGCCGCCGCCTACCGCCGAGCCGATCAGGCTGCCGGTGCTGCCGCCAACGCTGCGGCCTACAACGTTACCGCCTGCTGCGCCCAGACCGCCGCCAATGGCTGCTTCTGTACGGTTGCGACGGTCTGCACCGACCGCACCGCCGGCTGCGCCACCCAGGCCAGCGCCAATCGCTGAACCGGTGCTGCCGCCGAGCTGTTGACCGACGACCGAGCCGAGTACCCCACCCAATGCTCCGCCTGCGCCTGATTCGAGGTTGCCTGCAGAGGCTGCACCGCTGATCAAGGCAAGAGACAACAACAGTATCGAGGAATACTTCATGTATGGAATCTCATAGGGATGACGGCGCGATCTTGGTGTCAAGTGAAGAATGTAGCAATGCAATTCCGACGAGTAACACGATTGCCACACAAACTGCTAAGTTATTGTTTTGGCTAAGGAACTTAAGTCGGAAAAGAGAGTCTGAGGTTACTTGTGAAAGGCCCGTTTCCAGCGAAACGGGCCTTTTTTGTGGGCGTCTTTTATGAACGTCAGATGATGCGGGCCGACTCTGCCGATCGCTCGAGACGAATGGCCACGAACTTCGACGTCGGCGTGCTGCTGCCATCGCCAACGCTTTCCAGCGGTACCAGCGGGTTGACCTCTGGGTAGTAGGCCGCAGCCTGACCGGCCGGAATGTCGAACGCCAGCAGGGTGAAGCCTTTGACGCGGCGCTCGCGGTTGTCGCTCCAGATTGAGATCACGTCAGCTTTCTGACCCGGCTGAAAGCCCAGACGAATGATGTCGGCTTCGTTGACGAACAGCACATCACGCTGGCCTTTGACACCGCGATAACGGTCGTCCAGGCCATAGATAGTGGTGTTGTACTGATCGTGCGAGCGCATCGATTGCATGATCAGGTCGGGAATCTGCCCGGTCGAGCTGATGTCTTCATGGATCAGGCTCAGCGGCAACGCGTTGGATTTGAAGTTGGCGCGCGTCGAGGCTGTGTTCCAGCGGCGGGCACCGGCGGCGTTGCCCAGGTAGAAACCACCGGGGTGTTTAACGCGCTCGTTGAAGTCCTTGAAACCGGGGATGGTGTCGGCGATCAGGTCGCGAATGCGGTCGTAGTCTTCGACCAGCCACAACCAGTCCACAGGTGCCTTGCCCAGTGTTGCGTTGGCGATACCGGCGATGATCGCAGGCTCGGAACGCATCTGCTTCGACGACGGCTTCAACTGTCCGTTGGACGCGTGGACCATGCTGAACGAATCTTCCACGGTCACGGCTTGTGGGCCGTTGGCCTGGATGTCGATGTCGGTACGGCCGAAGCACGGCAGGATCAGCGCGTCCTTGCCGTGGAACAGGTGGCTGCGGTTCAGTTTGGTGCTGATCTGCACGGTCAGGTCGCAGTTGCTGAGGGCTTCTGCAGTGCGATGGCTGTCCGGTGTTGCCTGGGCGAAGTTGCCGCCCAGCGCGATGAACACCTTGGCGCGACCTTCGGCCATGGCGTGAATGGCTTCGACCACGTTGTGGCCATTTTCGCGGGGCACTTTGAACTGGAAGCGTTTTTCCAGAGCATCGAGCAGGAACACCGGTGGGCGCTCGTTGATGCCCATGGTGCGGTCACCCTGCACGTTACTGTGACCGCGCACCGGGCACAGGCCTGCGCCTGGACGGCCAATGTTGCCGCGCAGCAGCATCAGGTTGGCGATTTCCTGAATGGTCGCAACCGAATGGCGGTGCTGGGTGATACCCATTGCCCAGCACATGATGACGTTCTTGCCCTTGGCGTACATGCGTGCCGACTGTTCGATGTCAGTCAGCGGCAGGCCGGACTGCTCGACAATCTCGTCCCAGGACGTGTCATCGATGGCGGCCAGGTATTCAAGCACGCCTTCGGTGTGTTCGTTGAGGAACGCGTGATCAAAGACCGACGGCTCATTCGCCAGCTGCGCCTCGCGCTCCCATTGCAGCAGGAACTTGGCCATGCCGCGCAACAGCGCCATGTCGCCACCCAGGGCAGGGCGGAAGTAAGCGGTGTTGGTCGGGCGGTCGCCGTTGGTGAGCATTTCGACCGGGTGTTGCGGATGCTGGAAACGCTCCAGACCACGCTCTTTCAACGGGTTGACGCACACCACCTGCGCGCCGCGTTGTACCGCTTCACGCAGGGGTTCCAGCATGCGCGGGTGGTTGGTGCCGGGGTTCTGGCCGAGGACGAAGATGGCGTCGGCGTGTTCGAAGTCTTCGAACGTCACGGTGCCCTTGCCCACGCCGACGCTTTGCGACAGCGCTACACCACTGGCTTCGTGGCACATGTTCGAGCAGTCCGGGAAGTTGTTGGTGCCATAGGCGCGCACGAACAACTGATACAGGTACGCCGCTTCGTTGCTGGCGCGACCCGAGGTGTAGAACTCGGCCATGTTCGGGCTGGGCAGGTTCTTCAGGTGCTTGGCGATCAGCGCGAATGCGTTGTCCCAGCTGATTGGCTTGTAACGGTCGGTTTCGGCATCGTAGGCCAGAGGCTCGGTCAGGCGGCCCTGATACTCAAGCCAGTAGTCGCTCTGCTCCAGCAATGCACTGACGCTGTAGCGGGCGAAGAAGGCCGGATCGACACGGCGTTTGGTGGCTTCCCAGTTGACCGCCTTGGCGCCGTTCTCGCAGAACTTGACCATGCCGCTTTCCGGCGAATCGCCCCACGCGCAGCCAGGGCAGTCGAAGCCGCCATTCTGGTTGGTCTTGAGCATCATGCGCAGGTTCTTCAGCGCGTTGTCACTGCCCAGCCAGTGTTGCGTCACGCTGATCAGTGCGCCCCAGCCGCCTGCCGCACCTTTGTATGGCTTGTAGCGGGGGATAGGTGTCTTGTCGGCTTGATGATGAGTGCTCACGCTTGAATCTCCATCGCAGGGCTATAGACCCGCGGCGCACTGTGCTGCGGCAGGTGAATTAAATTGAGGTTGTGGCGGCGGGCCCATTGCAGGGCCAGGCCGGTGGGCGACGACAGGCTGACCAGGGTCTGGATGCCTGCGCGCAATACTTTCTGAATCAGTTCCAGGCTGCAGCGGCTGGTCACGATGGCGACGCCGCCTGCCAAGGGGATGTCCTGACGGATCAATGCGCCGATCAGCTTGTCCAGCGCGTTGTGGCGGCCAATGTCTTCACGTCCCAGCAACAACTGGCCGTTACCGTCCATGAACACCGCAGCATGCACAGCGCCACAATGGCGGCCAAGCGGCTGGAACTCACCGATGCGCTGACGCAAGCCTTCCAGCCACTCAATCGGCGGCAAGGGTGCGCCGGGCAACACGTTCAGTTCTGGCAGAGCCTGCTCTACCGCTTCAACGCCACAGAGCCCGCAACCGCTGGTGCCTGCCAGTTGCCGACGCTGTTGCTTGAGTTCCCAGAAGGCACGGCTGGCGATTTCGACTTCGGCCTGCATCGCCGAGCCGCAACCGCTGATTTTGAAGTCGTAGATTTCGTCGTGCGAGGCAATGATGCCGCTGCCCAGGCTGAAGCCAACGATAAAGTCTTCCAGATCGGTGGGGCTGACCAGCATGACTGCCTGGCTGATGCCGTTGTAGGCAATCGCCAGCGCCACTTCTTCGGCAAGTTCGTTACGTGCAGAGTCCGTGCCCTCGAGGTTCGAGTAGCTGTAAGACTGGCTTGCTTCGGGGGCTGGCGTAGCAAAGGACGCCGAGCTGACCTTGCGCGTAACGGGCATGGGCTGAAATACCGGCAGAATGACATCTGCAAGACTAGGCCCGTTCTGGTAAATCGTCTAATCGCTAGTGCTGATGTGCCGATAGATGACGTCGATCAACGCTCTAGCGCGGCATTTCTGCTACCAGTGCAAAGCAGGCTTCAGCCAGTGCCGAGCGCGGTGCACTGCGGCGCATGATCAACCCCAGCCGGGCCAGCGTACGGGCGTCGGCGATCGGGTGCAGGCGCAAATGCTCGGTGAGCGTTTCCAGGCCGCCATCCAGCGGCATGATCGCGCAGCAAAAACCGCCATGGACGGCCTGCAGCAACTGATGAACGGCATCGGTCTGGATCAACGGATTGGGCTGAAGGCCACGGCTGTGGAAGTTGTGATCGATCGATTGGCGAAAATGCATGCCGCTGGTCAGAGTGCCCAGCGGCAATTCGACCAGATCGGCCCAGCTCAACGGTTCGTCACCAAAGGTAAAGTGCCGACGGTCATACAGCAGCCCCATGCGCGTGTCGTCCAGGGTCAGCGAGTCGAAGCGTTCGGTGTCCAGCCGTTCCAGGTACGAAACGCCCAGATCGATACGATTGCTCGCCAGTTGTTCCAGCACCTGCTCGGAACTCAGTGACGACAGCTCGAAGCGCAGGTTGGGGTGCATCTGGTGCAGCCGGTGCAGCAATGGCAGCGGATCGAAGCTCGACAGCGGCACTACACCCAAGCGCAGTGTGCCGACCAAGTGCCCCCGGCAGGCAGCCGCTTCAGCCTGCAGGCCGTCGTAGGCTGCCAGTACCGTGCGTGCCCAGGCCAACACGCGTTCGCCTGGCGCAGTGAAGCCTTCAAAACGCTGGCCCCGATTGACCAGGGGCAAACCGAGTTCTTCTTCCAGATTGCGCAGACGCATCGACAAGGTGGGCTGGGTGATATTGCAACGCGCAGCCGCATGGCCGAAGTGCCTCGTTTCATCGAGGGCGATCAGAAACTTAAGTTGCTTGATGTCCATATTCACTCCGCTGGGCCGTCCAGACGGCCGATT
This sequence comes from Pseudomonas syringae group sp. 243L2, assembly GCF_032587875.1. Taxonomy (NCBI): domain Bacteria; kingdom Pseudomonadati; phylum Pseudomonadota; class Gammaproteobacteria; order Pseudomonadales; family Pseudomonadaceae; genus Pseudomonas; species Pseudomonas syringae group sp. 243L2. The sequence continues at coordinate 104,495 of NZ_JAWHPL010000022.1, read as the reverse complement.
CTACGCGTTCAGGCTGAAGGATGGAGCACGCCCTTGATCAGCTCCCGATAATCGTCCACCGCAGCGAACTCTTCGGTGTCTTTCGGGCCTTTCTGGCTGTTGGGCTGGCTGACGGCCAGCAAATGGGCTACACCAAAGTGGCGGGCGCTGCGCAGGATCGGCAAGGTGTCGTCGATAAACAGGCTGCGTGCCGGGTCAAACGCGGTGTCGGCCTTCAAGGCGTCCCAGAAATGCTGGCTCTCTTTGGGGAAGCCGTAATCGTGAGAGCTGATCAGGCGCTCGAAATAAGGCGCCAGCTCGATTCGCTCCATCTTCAGCGACAACGAATCGCGGTGCGCGTTGGTGATCATGATCACCCGTTTGCCCGCCTGCTTGATGGCGGCGAGAAAGGTCTCGGCGTCCGGGCGCAGTGCAATCATGTGCGCAATTTCGCGTTTCAGGTCGCGAACCGACAGTTTAAGCTCGGCGCTCCAGAAATCCAGGCAGTACCAATTGAGCGTGCCCGCGTTGTTTTCGAACAGCGGCTTTAACTCCAGCCAGGCCATGGCGAAACTGACGCCGTGCAGTTCGGCGTAGCGCTGCGGCAGGTGTTGCATCCAGAAGTGTTCGTCGTAATGCAGGTCGAGCAACGTGCCGTCCATATCCAGCAGGACGGTATCGATTTCGCTCCAGGGCATGGAAAGCATTAAGGCCTCGTCAGGGGTTGAGTGCGGGTAAGCATATCCGACACAGACATCGGGAAAAGCTCGGTATAGTACCTCGTTCATGTAAAGGAGCCTGTCATGCGTCAGAAACCTACCGTACTTGCCCGTGCAATTGTCGCCAGTAGTCGTCTGTTCCGCGTTGAAGAGCTGCAACTGCGCTTTGCCAATGGCGTCGAGCGGACCTACGAGCGTCTGGCCAGCCGGGGGACGGGGCCCGGCGCGGTGATGATCGTGGCCATGCTCGATGCCGACCACGCGGTATTGATCGAAGAATATTGCGGTGGTACCGATGCCTACGAGCTGTCCCTGCCCAAGGGGCTGATCGAGCCCGGCGAAGACGTGCTGGCAGCCGCCAACCGCGAACTCAAGGAAGAAGCCGGTTTTGGTGCCCGGCAACTGGAATTGTTGACTGAACTGTCGCTGTCCCCCGGTTACATGAGCCAGAAAATTCAGGTGGTCCTCGCCACTGACCTTTATGAAGAGCGGCTGGAAGGCGACGAGCCCGAGCCAATCCGGGTCGACCGGATCAACCTGCGCGAGCTGTCGAGTCTTGCGCAGAATGCTCAGTTCAGTGAAGGCAGGGCGCTTGCGGCGCTGTACCTGACCCGTGACCTGCTAACCCAGCGTGGATTGTTCCAGCCATGACCGATTCGTTACAAAACCTGCCACATCCGCTGCTCGCCCCGGTGATTGAACTGGTCCGCCTGGCGGGCGAGGTGATCCTGCCGTTCTGGCGAGCCAATGTCACCGTCACCACCAAGACCGACGACTCGCCAGTGACCGCCGCCGACCTGGCAGCCCATCAGGTTTTGGTCGAGGGTTTGCAGGCGCTTGATCCAGGCATTCATGTGCTCTCTGAAGAAGACGCCGACATCCCGTTCAGCGAGCGGGCGAAATGGGAGCGCTGGTGGCTGGTCGATCCGCTGGATGGTACCAAGGAGTTTATCTCCGGCAGTGAGGAGTTCACCGTCAACGTCGCGCTGATTGAGCACGGTCGTGTGGTGTTCGGTGTGGTGTCGATGCCCACCAACAACCGTTGTTACTTCGGCGGTGCAGGGCTGGGTGCCTGGCGCAGCGATGACATCGACCACCTCCAGCCGATTGCCGTGCGCACTCAGCCGGGCGAAGGGCAGACCTTTACCGTAGTCGCCAGCCGCCGCCATTCCAGTCCGGAGCAGGAGCATTTGCTGGCTGGCCTGTCGAGCGGGCTTGGGCATTTGCAGCTGACCAATATCGGCAGCTCATTGAAATTCTGCCTGCTGGCCGAAGGTGCTGCCGATTGCTACCCGCGACTGGCCCCGACTTCGCAATGGGACACCGCTGCGGCGCAAGGCGTGCTTGAAGGCGCTGGTGGCGAAGTGCTGCAGCTGGACGGCAAACCGTTCAGCTACCCGGCACGCGAATCGCTGCTCAACCCGTTCTTCCTGGCGTTGCCTGCCAACGCCGAATGGCGCGACAAACTGCTGGTGCTTGCGCAGTCCTGAGGCCGGCTTCAAGGCCTCTGCCCGGCGAGCGTAGAAGCGAACCGGGCGACGCTTCGCTTGCTCGCGAAAGGGCCGGTGAATCCACAGCAAATCCAGTGCTTGAAACGACGCCTTCGCGAACAAGTTCGCTCCCACAGGTCTGCGTCCAGTGCATCCACTGCGCGCAGCTTCACCGGTGCAATACAAACTGCCCGACAAAACGAACAGCCTGTTCTTCGCTGTCCTGCGCGGTAATGCTGGTGTGCAGGGTCATGCGGGCGCGGCCTCGGCGTTGGTAGGTGGTGATGAACTTGTCCCACAGCGCCAGCTCTGGCGCCTCACAGCGGGCGATGGCGTCGGTGCGTACCGGCAGTGGATAACTGATCTGCCCGTCCTGAATCACAATATGCCCATCGCTGATCCCGGCCTCGCGTAGCCGCAGGTGCAGCCAGCCCCAGCCCGCCAGCACTGCGCCGCAATACAGGCTGCCGCCGAACAGCGTGTTCTTGTGATTGACGTTGGGTGCCAGTGGCAGGTGCAGGCGCAGTGTCTGGTTGTGCCAGTCAATCACGCGCATGCCCATTTCGCGGGTCAGCGGAATGTCGTGATGCAGCACATGTTCCAGCTCGCGGGCTGCGTCATGCTCAGGCTCAATCGTTGTCATCGGAAGCTCCGCTGCTGTCGCCAAACGTCAGGCCGTGTTTACGCAGTTTGTCGTGCAGGGTTTTGCGCGGCACACCCAGCGCTTCCGCCAGGCTGCGAACCGAGCTGTGCGGGCGAGCCAGCTCGGCGGCGATCAAGGCCCGTTCGAAGCTTTCCACCTGATCACTCAAGCCGCCGCCCGGCGGTGGCGCCTGCTCTGCATCGCCGCCCTCCAGCTCCAGCTCGAGACCCAGCGCAAAGCGTTCGGCGGCGTTTTGCAGTTCCCGGACGTTGCCCGGCCAGTTATGACGCAGCAACAGCGCGCGTTGGCCGGGCTTGAGTTCGTGCTTGGGAATGCCGTGGCGCATGCTCGCAGCATCAGCGTAATGCTCGAACAGCATCAGCGCGTCTTCGCCACGTTCGCGCAACGGCGGGATACGCAGCGAGGCCACGTTCAACCGGTAATACAAGTCCGCCCGGAAGCGGCCCTGATCAGCTGCCTGACGCAGGTCCTCCTTGGTCGCCGCAATGATGCGGATATCCAGCGGGATCTGCTGATTGCTGCCCATTCGCTCGACCACGCGTTCCTGCAACAGGCGCAGCAGTTTGACCTGGACATCCAGGCTCATGCTTTCAATTTCATCGAGGAACAGCGTGCCGCCGTTGGCAAACTCGAACTTGCCGATACGTCGCTTCTGCGCGCCGGTAAAGGCACCGGGTTCATGACCGAACAACTCGCTTTCCACCACCGATTCAGCCAGCGCGCCGGCGTTGATCGCCACGAACGGGCCGCTGCGACGGTTGGACAGATCGTGCAGAGCGCGCGCCACCACTTCTTTGCCCGCACCGGTTTCGCCGAGGATCAACACATCAGCGCGAGTCCCGGCCAAGGCTCCGATCTGTTCACGCAGACGCAGGATCGACGGTGACTGACCGATCAGCCGTGTGCTCAATTGCTGGCGATCGCTCAGGGCCAGGCGCAGGCTGCGGTTATCCAGTACCAGACGGCGTAGCGCCAGAGCCCGGCGCACGCTGTCGAGCATGGCATCGCTGGCGAAGGGCTTTTCCAGAAAATCATAGGCTCCGGCGCGCATGGCTTTGACCGCCAGCGGCACATCGCCGTGACCGGTGATCAGCAGCACTGGAAGGTCGGGGTCCTGCGCGTGAAGCTGGTCGAGCAGTTCCAGGCCATCCATGCCCTGCATACGGATATCGCTGACCACCACGCCAGGCCAGTCGCGGCCGATGCGTTCGGCCAGCCCGGTTGCCTCGGACAGCGACAGAACGTTCAGTCCAGCCAGGTCCAGGGTCTGGCGAAGTGCCTGACGCAGGTGCGAGTCGTCGTCGATCAGCACCACCTGAATCTGGCTGTCGATGGCTGTGTCCGAACTCATGCGGAAAGGTCCTCTGGCGGTTGAAGATTGGCCCCGGAAGCGCCGGCACGCAGGCGCAGGGTAAGCACTGCGCCGCCGCTCGGATGGTTGGCGAACAGCAATTCGCCACCCAGCGCGCGCATCAGCGTATCGCAGATGGCCAGACCCAGGCCAAGGCCCTGGGTACGGGTCTTGGTCGTGAAGAATGGCTCGCGGGCCCGCGCCAGTGCTTCCTGAGAAAATCCGGGGCCGTTGTCACGAATGTACAGATTGACGCCCTCGGCAGTTTGCTCGGCACTTATCCACAGCCTGCGCGGCGGGCCTTTTTCGGTGAGTGCGTCCAGCGCGTTGGCGATCAGATTGCCGAGCACCTGACGCAGACGGGTTTCACCGGCCTGTACCCACAGCGTTGCGTCCGGCAGGTCTCGGATCAGCTCGACTTCCATGGCGCGCCGCCGCTTGGCCAGCAACGCCAGCGCATCGTCCAGCGCCGGTTGTAGCGCCACGCTTTCAGGGGCGTGCCGGTCTCGGCGGGCGAACGCGCGCAAGTGAGCAATGATCGAGGCCATGCGCCCGGTCAGCTCGCTGATCAGCTTGAGGTTGCCGCGTGCGTCTTCGGTGCGCTGATGATCAAGCAGCACTTCGGCGTTTTCGGCGTAACTGCGGATGGCGGCCAAGGGCTGATTCAATTCGTGGCTGATGCTCGCTGACATGGTGCCCAGCGCGGTCAGCTTGCTGGTCTGCACCAGTTCGTCCTGAGCCTGCACCAGTTCCTGCTGCGCCTGTTCGCGCTCCAGCACTTCCTGGCGCAGACGACTGTTGAGCCCTTCCAGATCGCTGGTGCGTTCTATAACGCGCATTTCCAGCTCGCGACGTGCCTTGGCCTCGAAGGCGATGCGGTCCAGATAATGGCGGCGACGCTGCATCATCAGGCCCAGCAACAACATCAGCACCAGAAGCGCTGCGCCGCCAATCGCCACCACCGTGCGTACCTGACGGTCAACAAGGGCGCGAGGCGCGAGAATGTTCACGTTCCAGCCGGTTTCTTCGATGGCCTGGGTCTGGGTCAGCCAGGCGTGCTCATCAATCCTCAGAGGCCGCGGGTCGCGGGTCGGGTAGGACTGGATCGCGACAATGGCCTTTTTCTCGTCATCGGTCAGGTCGCGGGTCGCCCGAAAGCGCCACTCCGGGTTGGAGGTCAGGATTACCACGCCGTTCTGATCGGTCAGCAGCAGTTGCTCGGGCGTCTTGCCCCACAGTGTTTCGGTGTGGTCCAGGTCGACTTTGATCACCAGCACGCCGATCACCCGATCACCGTCGCGCACCGGGCCTGCGAAGAAGTAGCCACGCTTGGCCGACGTGGTGCCAAGGCCGAAGAAACGCCCGGTTCTGCCTGCCAGCGCATCGATGAAATAGGGTCTGAAGGAAAAGTTTCGGCCGATGAAGCTGTCCTTCTGCTCCGAGTTCGAAGCGGCCAGGGTCAGGCCGTTGGCGTCCATCAGGTACATGACGTCGGCACCGGTCTGGTGCGTTATCTCGCTGAGCAAAAGATTGGCGTTTTTCAGGGTGGTGACGTCGCTCGGTGCGGCCAGTGCGCCGCGCAAGGCGGGCAGGTCGCCGAGAATCTGCGGCAGGGTTTCATAACGGTGCAGGGTGCCGAGCAGATTGGCGACGTACAGGTCCAGGGTCTGGCGGTTCTGGTTGGCCAGCACGCTGCGGTAATAACGTTCGGCCAGATGCTCCAGCGGCCACAGCAGCGGCGCCAGGCACAGTGCCAGAAGGGCAAGGCTGCGCCAGCGAGGGCGGGGCGGCAGAGCAGCAGAAGTCATGGTCATCGATTGGCCGTCGCCGAAGGGTTGGCGATGCCTGCCAGCGACAAGGCCGGTACAGGCAACAGAAACACCCGGTCGATCCTGACGTGGGCATCAGGCGCGTATTATGCCCGCCGCCGACTCGTCAGGCACCCGGACATTGCGCCGGGTGGCCTGTGGTCATGTGTTCAGGGAAACAGATCGGCTTCTTTCAGACACTTGCCTTGCTGATCCTTGGCCGACAGGCTGGGCTGGCCGTCGAACTGCCAGTCGATGGCCAGATCCGCATCGTTCCAGGCGATGCAACGCTCAGCTGACGGCGTGTAGTAGTCGGTGGTCTTGTAGAGAAACTCGGCATGCTCGCTGAGTACTACGAAGCCATGCGCAAAACCTTCCGGCACCCACAGCTGACGGGCGTTCTCGGCAGACAGCTCGACGCCGACCCACTGACCGAAGTTCGGCGAACTGCGGCGAATGTCTACGGCCACATCCAGCACCTTGCCAACGGTGACGCGCACCAGTTTGCCCTGGGCGTTTTCGATCTGGTAATGCAGGCCGCGCAGCACGCCTTGCTGCGAACGCGAGTGGTTGTCCTGCACGAACTCACGGGTCAGGCCAGTAGCAGCCTGAAAAGCCCTGGCGTTGAAGCTTTCATAGAAGAAGCCTCGTTCATCACCGAATACCTTGGGTTCCAGAATCAGGACTTCCGGCAATTTTGTCGCTACTACGTTCACGTGGCTTCCCCTGCAATCTTCAATAAATGGTGGCAGCTCGACAGTCTGCACTCACGCGCGTCTGCCGAAAAGTAGGGTGATCAGGCAATCAGGTCCTTTGGGTCGGTGAAACCCAGTCGTTCGCCCTGATAACTGCCGTCCTGAACCCTGCGGCACCAGTCCAGGTTGTCCAGATACCACTGCACCGTCTTGCGCAGCCCGGACTCGAAGGTCTCTTCGGGCGTCCAGCCCAGGTCGTTGTCGATTTTGCTGGCATCGATGGCATAGCGCTGGTCGTGGCCCGGGCGGTCAACCACGTAGGTGATCAGGTCGCTGTATTGCGCGACGCCCGTCGGGTGCTGCGGGGCCAGCTCATCGAGCAGCGCACAGATACCGCGAACGACGTCGATGTTTTTCTGCTCGTTATGACCGCCGATGTTGTAGGTCTCGCCGACTTTGCCTTCGGTCACGACCTTGAGCAGTGCTCGTGCGTGATCCTCGACATACAGCCAGTCGCGCACTTGCAGGCCATTGCCGTACACCGGCAGCGGCTTGCCCGCCAGGGCGTTGAGAATCACCAGCGGGATGAGCTTTTCGGGAAAGTGGAACGGCCCGTAGTTGTTGGAACAGTTGGTTACCACGACAGGCAGGCCGTAGGTGCGATGCCAGGCGCGCACCAGATGATCCGACGCCGCCTTGCTCGCCGAGTAGGGCGAGCTGGGCGCATACGGCGTGGTTTCGGTAAACAGATCATCGACGCCGTGCAGGTCGCCATACACCTCATCGGTAGAGATATGGTGAAAACGGAACGCCTGACGTTCAGCTTCCGGCAGTTTCAGCCAGTAAGCGCGCGTGGCTTCCAGCAGGCTATAGGTACCGACGATGTTGGTCTGAATGAACTCGGCCGGGCCATCAATGGAACGGTCGACGTGGGACTCGGCCGCCAGGTGCATGATCGCCTGTGGTGCAAACCGTTCCAGCACCGCGCTGACGCTGGCCTGATCGCAGATATCGGCCTGAACGAACTCATAGCGCGTGTCGGTCGCAATTGACTGCAGCGATTCAAGATTGCCCGCGTAGGTCAGTTTGTCGAAGTTCAGCACTTCGTGTTCGGTGTTGTTTATCAGGTGGCGGATCAGTGCAGAACCAATGAAACCTGCGCCCCCGGTAACGAGTATTCGCATTAACTGACCTTCTTGTGTGTTTTGACGTAATAGCAGCATAGCGCTTGAGCGCATATGGCGAGATAAGGCCATTAAACCCGAGCAGGCGGTTGAATAAAACTCTGGCGGGCTTCCAACACTGAAGTACTCGTGCTGATGGGGAGTGCAGAGCAATCCCCCGTCAATGCCCTTATAGTTGCGCGACTGCCCATGACGCCTTGCTCGTCGAGCCCGGGCCTTCCAACAAGATCGAGGTTCTCCATGCCGCTTGCCACGCTCATCCGCCGGTCCAGTCTGCCTTGTCCCGAGGTGAGCGTGGATCAGGCGCTGCAATTGCTCGCGCAGCATTACGGCTTGAGCGGCACGCTGAAAACGCTGGGCAGCCAGCAGGATCGCAACTTTCTGCTTGAAACCGACACGCGGCGTTATGTGCTGAAAATCTGCCACGGGGCCTATTCGACCACTGAACTGAACGCCCAGCACGCGGCGCTGCAACACCTGAGCAGCCACAGTGCCGTTGGCGTGCCCGGCGTGGTTGGCGCCAATGACGGCGAGCAATTGTTATCCATCAGGATCGACGGGCAGGCGGTTCACGTGCGCTTGCTTGAATTCATTGATGGGCAGTCATTGGGGCACGCCGGGCATCTGGGCCATGAGGTGGTGGTCGGGTTGGGCGAGCTGTGTGCGAGGGTAGACATGGCACTGGCAGGTTTCGAGCATCCGGGCCTGGAGCGCATTCTGCAATGGGACCCGCGCCACGCTCATGCGCTGATCAAGCACCTGCTGCCGGTGATCAAGGACGCCGACGCTCGCGCCTGTGTCATCGAGGCCGGTGAACAGGCTCATCGTCGTTTGTTGCCATTGATAGCAGCGCTGCCGATACAGGCGGTGCATCTGGACATCACCGAGCACAACGTGGTCTGGCTGCGTGATGCACAGCGCCAATGGCAATTGCAGGGGTTGATCGACTTCGGCGATCTGGTCAGCACCTGGCGAGTGGCCGACCTGTCGGTGACCTGCGCGGCGCTGCTGCACCATGCCGACGGCGACCCGCTGTACATCCTGCCAGCCATTCGCGCCTACCACGCCCTCAATCCGCTGAAGACCGAAGAATTGCAGGCGCTCTGGCCGCTGATTGTCGCTCGATCCGCAGTGCTGGTGCTCAGCAGCGAACAGCAGGCCAGCATCGAGCCGGACAACGCGTACATCCAGGCCAACCTTGCCGGGGAATGGAACATCTTCGACGTCGCCACTTCGGTGCCGATGGCGCTGATGGAAGCGGCGATTCTGCAGGCCGTGGGTGTGGAGTTTCCGCCTGCCGGACAGCCCGCTTACCAGCCTATGCTGCCCGCTCTGCAGGGGCTCAAGCCGACAGTGGTGGATCTGGGTGTGCTCAGTGAGCACTTTGTAGCAGGCAACTGGGAGCAAAGTGGCATTGATGAATACCTGCTCTCCCAGGCTGCGGGTGACGATGGCCTGGCAGCCAGCCGCTTTGGGGAATACCGTCTGTCGCGCACCTTGCCTGACAGCGCTAAGGAGCCCGAAACCTTCGCCCTGCACGTTGAACTGCATGTGCCCGCCGAAACGGCGCTGCATGCGCCGTTCAACGGCACTCTGCGGTTGACCGCGGATGCGGCATTGCTGCTGGTCGGGGAAGGCATAAGTCTGAAGCTGTGGGGCGTGCTGCCGGATGCTTCACTGGCTGATCAAGTATCAGCAGGCGCGTTGATCGGGCAGGGCGGTGGTTCGCTGTTGCTGCAACTGTGCACCATGGCAGACCTCAGCCCGCCGCTGTTCACCACACCTGCCTGGGCGGCAGCCTGGCGCACAGTGTGCCCGTCGCCATCGGCCTTGCTCGGTTTTGATTGTGACGCGCCAGCGCCCGCAGACGCGGCGCAATTGCTGGCGCGGCGTGATGCCAGCTTCGCCCGCTCGCAAAAACACTACTATCAGGCTCCGCCGCAGATCGAGCGTGGCTGGCGCAATCACCTGATCGACATGCAGGGCCGTTCCTATCTGGACATGCTCAATAACGTCGCGGTCCTCGGCCACGGCCACCCGCGCATGGCCCATGAAGCGGCTCGTCAGTGGTCGCTGCTCAACACCAACTCGCGCTTTCATTACGCGGCGATTGCCGAGTTCTCTGAGCGTTTGCTCGAGCTGGCACCCAAGGGCATGGACCGCGTGTTTCTGGTCAACAGCGGCACCGAGGCCAACGACCTGGCAATCAGGCTGGCCTGGGCCTACAGCGGCGGCCGCGACATGCTGAGTGTGCTGGAGGCGTATCACGGCTGGTCGGTGGCGACCGACGCCATTTCCACCTCGATTGCCGACAACCCGCAGGCACTCAGCACCCGCCCGGACTGGGTGCATCCGGTCACCGCACCCAATACCTATCGCGGGCCGTTTCGTGGCGCTGACAGTGCGCTGGAGTATGTGCGCAGTATCGATAAGGTACTCGTCACGCTGGCAGAGCAGCAACGGCAGGTGGCGGGCTTCATCTGCGAGCCGGTGTATGGCAATGCAGGCGGGATTTCCTTGCCTGCCGGCTATCTGCAACAGGTGTATCAGAAGATTCGCGCTGCGGGTGGTGTATGCATTGCCGATGAGGTGCAGGTGGGTTATGGCCGTCTGGGTCATTACTTTTGGGGCTTCGAAGAGCAGGGCGTGGTGCCGGATATCATCAGCATGGCCAAGGGCATGGGCAACGGCCATCCGTTGGGCGCGGTCATCACCCGTCGTGAGATCGCCGAGGCGCTGGAGGCCGAGGGCTATTTCTTCTCCTCATCCGGTGGCAGCCCGGTCAGTTGCCGGATCGGCATGGCAGTGCTGGACGTCATGGAGGAGGAAAGGCTCTGGGACAATGCCAGACTCGTGGGCGATCACTTCAAGGCGCGGCTGCAGGCCCTGGCCGACAAACATCCGCTGGTAGGCGCGGTGCATGGCATGGGTTTTTATCTGGGCATGGAGTTGGTCCGCGACCGCCAGACCCTGGAACCTGCCACAGAAGAAACCGCGCAGCTTTGCGAGCGCCTGCGTGAACTGGGCATCTTCATGCAGCCGACCGGCGACTACCTGAACATCCTGAAAATCAAACCTCCGATGTGCACCACCCGCCAAAGCGTGGACTTTTTCGTCGACAACGTATCGAAGGTGCTCCACGAACTGGAATAGAGGACGCAGAGCGTCCAGAACGGCATACCCACGCGGAGCATGGGTACGATAGGTGGCGCCTGGGCACCCATCGTTCCGCACGCACCAGCGGTGGAATGGCCACGATAGGTGGTGCCCGGGCACCCATCGTTCCGCATGTACCAGCGAGGGAATGGGTACGATAGGTGGTGCCCGGGGGCCCATCGTTCCGCACGCTCCAGCGTGGGAATGCCGTTCGTGACGCTCCGCGTCACACCCAGCTTGGGGAATGGGCACTGTGATGGATTTTAAGTCGATTAATATCGGCAAAAATAACAAAATATGATGAACGTAACAAAATTTTAGCTTTTAATGCCGATTTATATCCGTTATAAAGGCATTCATAATCTTCATCGCCTGTCTGCTATGGTGATAAGTCCTTGCATCCGCCCCTGGAGATATTTTCATGAGCCGTATCGTTTCTGTCGCTGCTACCCAGATGGCCTGTTCCTGGGATCTGGAAGCCAACATCGAGACCGCTGAAAAGCTGGTGCGTGAAGCTGCCGCCAAGGGCGCACAGATCATCCTGATTCAGGAACTGTTTGAAACCCCGTACTTCTGCCAGAAGCCGAACCCGGACTATCTGCAGTTGGCGACTACTATCGAATCCAACGTCGCAATCAAGCATTTCCAGAAGCTCGCCAAAGAGCTGCAAGTTGTACTGCCGATCAGCTTCTTCGAGCTGGCCGGCCGTGCACGTTTCAATACCATTGCGATCATCGACGCAGACGGCACCAACCTGGGCATCTACCGCAAGAGCCACATCCCGGACGGCCCCGGCTACCACGAAAAGTACTACTTCAACCCGGGCGACACCGGCTTCAAGGTCTGGCAGACCCGCTACGCGAAAATCGGCGTTGGCATCTGCTGGGACCAGTGGTTCCCGGAGTGCGCACGCAGCATGGCGTTGCAGGGCGCAGAAATTCTGTTCTACCCGACAGCCATCGGCAGCGAGCCACACGACAAAACCATCAGCTCGCGCGATCACTGGCAGCGCGTGCAGCAAGGCCATGCCGGCGCGAACCTGATGCCGCTGATCGCCAGCAACCGTATCGGCAACGAAGAGCAGGATGGCTACGACATCACCTTCTACGGCTCGTCGTTCATTGCCAACCAGTTTGGTGAGAAAGTCGCCGAGCTCAACGAAACCGAAGAAGGCGTGCTGGTCCATAGCTTCGACCTGGACGAGCTGGAGCACATCCGTAGCGCGTGGGGTACGTTCCGTGATCGCCGCCCTAACCTGTACGGCGCGGTGAAGACCCTCGACGGTTCGCTGGAGTCCTGATCGCCATGACCACGCTCAATAGCACGCCACGCGCCGACGGTTTCCACATGCCGGCCGAATGGGCACCGCAAACCCAGGTCTGGATGGTCTGGCCCGAGCGCCCGGACAACTGGCGCCTGGGCGGCAAGCCCGCCCAGGCCGCCCACGTTGCGATCGCCAAGGCCATCGCCCGCTTTGAGCCGGTTACCGTGGCCGTGTCTGCCGCGCAGTACGACAACGCTCGTGCGCGGTTGGACATGCCGAACATCCGGGTTGTGGAAATGAGCAGCAACGACGCCTGGGTGCGCGATAGCGGCCCGACGTTCGTCATCAACGAGCGTGGCGAAGTGCGCGGTGTGAACTGGGAATTCAATGCCTGGGGTGGCTTCGACGGCGGGTTGTATGCGCCGTGGAACCTGGACTCTCAGCTGGGCAGCAAGGTACTGGAAATCGAGCGCTGCCCGCGTTACGTCACCGAAGGCTTCGTGCTGGAAGGCGGCTCGATTCACGTCGACGGCGAAGGCACGCTGATTACCACCGAAGAGTGCCTGCTCAATCGCAACCGCAACCCGCACCTGACCCGCGAACAGATCGAAGCAATCCTCGGTGATTATCTGGCTGTGGATAAAGTTGTCTGGCTGCCAGATGGTCTGTTCAACGATGAAACCGATGGGCATGTGGATAACTTCTGTTGCTACATTCGTCCGGGTGAGGTGTTACTGGCCTGGACCGATGATCCCGAAGACCCCAACTATTCACGTTGCCATGCGGCGCTGGGTATTTTGGAAAACACACTGGATGCAAAGGGGCGCGCGTTTATCGTTCATAAAATGCCGATTCCCGGACCATTGTTCGCCACAGAAGAAGAATGTGCAGGCGTCGATCAGGTGCACGGCAGTCAGGAACGCAACCCTTCAGTGCGTTTGGCCGGGTCCTATGTGAACTTCCTGATCGTCAATGGCGGCATCATTGCGCCGAGTTTCGACGATCCGATGGACGAAAAGGCCCGTGAGCTCCTGCAAACACTGTTTCCAGAGCACGAAGTGGTGATGGCACCTGGCCGCGAATTACTGCTCGGTGGCGGCAATATTCACTGCCTGACGCAGCAGCAACCGGCCCCTCACAAGGCCTAGTTAGAAATAACTAGTAACATCCGATAAGGGGCAACTGGTCCCGTTCTTGCTGTATCAAGCCCATCACCCGATGGGCTTTTTGTTTTTACCTGTCGAGTAACATCCTGTAACAGATGCGCAGAGCGCTACCTCTGAAGCAGGTTGGTAAACGTTCGTTTTCTTAGCTTGACTGTCATATGGCGTGAGTAGATTTAGCCCCTCATGAAATCAAGAGGTTTTCGTTATGAACGCAGGTATGAACCAGCAGCGTGCTCGTGGTTTTTCTGCTTCTCTCAGTAACGAGGCCCGCCAGCTAGTGGCGGATTGGTTAAGGACGACCAGGCCCGCGAAATCCAGACCGGATGTTCGCGCAATGTTGTTACAGCGTTACCCGGCAGGCCTGTTCAACGAGGCCGAGCTCGAAGCGTTGCTCCGCGTGTTGACCGAGCGTGTTGATTGCTCCAGCAAACTTGGCTGAGCCGCTCTAGGCCGGCCATCTGCGTGTTTGACACCCCCATGCGTCGGGACTAGGATTCGCGTCCCACCGTCTGCGGCTCAATCCTGTACGTGCATCAGCAGTCCACTGCGATGAATTCGTGTCGCCTTCTATACTGCTTGTTCAGAGGCTGGAGGCCCCGATAGCCATTGGCTGTCGCTGCAGCGCGTGTCAATTCGCAGAAAAGGAAGACAAGATGCTTAACAAACGTATGGGCATGCTCGCTTTGGGCATCATCAGCGCCAGTCAGGCCATGGCCGAAGGGCAAGCAGACTCAAAGGGTTTCGTCGAAGACAGCAGGCTGATCGTCAATCTGCGTAACGCCTACATCAATCGCGACTACAAGAACGACCGTGAAGACAAGTCCGAATGGGGCCAGGCTTTCATGGGCAACTTCGCGTCCGGTTTCACTCAGGGCACTGTGGGCGTCGGCGTTGATGCCTTTGCCCTGTACGGCATCCGTCTGGATGGCGGCAAGGGTCGCAGCGGCAATGGCGGCATCGACTTTTTCAAGCAAGGTGACAGCGGCGCTGCTGCCGATGACCTGTCCCGTGCAGGTGCGGCGGTAAAGGCCCGTATCTCCAATACTGTTATCAAGTACGGCGACCAGATGCCTCAGTTGCCGGTGCTCAGTTATGACAATTCCCGTCTGCTGCCGGAAAGCTACACCGGCACCATGATCACCTCTAAAGAGATCGACGGGCTTGAAGTGGTTGCCGGGCGTTTCACCCAGGAGGCGCGTAAAAGTGCTGAGGGTCGCGACAGCGGTGATCTGAAAAGCATCAACGTCTACGGTGCCAGCTACAAGTTCACCGATGCATTCAGTGCAGCTTTCTACGCCTCCGACAACGAAGACGTGCTCAAGAAGCAGTACGTCAACCTGAACTACGTCTTTGCTCTGCCGCAAGATCAGTCGCTGACCTTCGACTTCAACGGCTACAAGACCAAGCTGGACAAGGACTTCACCACCAGCGATGCGCGTGACAACAAAATCTGGAGCCTGGCCGCGACCTGGGCTGTGGGCATCCACTCCTTCACCCTCGCACACCAGCGCAGCACCGGCGACATGGGCTACGCCTACGGTGGCTATCGCAACGATGGCGGCTTTGGTGATGGCGGCAACACCATCTACCTCGCCAACTCCTACTGGTCCGACTTCAACGGCAAGGACGAGCGCTCCTGGCAGGCTGCCTACGGCGTCGACCTGTCCGGCCTGGTCCTGCCCGGTCTGAGCTACAAAGCGGCTTATGTACGCGGCGACAATATCGACGACGGCACGCCTGGAAGCGGCGATGGCACCGAACGCGAGATCTTCAGTCAGCTGACCTACGTGGTTCAGAGCGGCCCGGCCAAGGACCTCTCGATCCGCCTGCGCAACTCATTCCTGCGTGTCTCGGATGATGCGTTGGCGTACAACAGCGAAGGCAACGAGACGCGTATCTTCGTCGACTACCCGATCAACGTTTTTTGATGTGAGGGAGGCGGCCTGGCAAAAAAGGCCGCCTCAATCCGCAATCAACTGCACAAACACCGCGAAGCCGCCGAGGAATATCCAGAAAAAGCTGAACAGCCAAGGACTGCGCTTGGAGAACAGCAAGGACTTTTTCGGCCCTGTTTCGCTGGATTCCCAGTCGCTGAACAGCGGTGAGTCGTCATAGGTCAGCCCGATGACGGGCTCGCTGAGCAGCAACTGAGACTGTTTGTGATGCCAGTGCTGGATGATGTCGCAAGCCGCCCGAATCCCCGGCCAGGCGAACAGCGTGCTGAGCAGCCCCAGCAAGGCCAGCATCGGCGGCACCACCAGCGTGAACATCGCGCCCCATTCAGTGTTCATGTTCGCCATGGACGACGCGTAAGCAATCACCAGAAACGACTGTGCTGATAAATAGGCGTTGGTGCGGTTGGACAGATTGGTGGTTTCGTAATGAATTTCGCGTCGATAGAAATCCAGCCGTTCCTTGGGCGAGCCAAACAATTTGACCTGCTGCTCATCCACCACGCTTTGGGGTGTCTGATCCGTAATGATTCTGGGCACTGGCGTTACCGATTTGTAAAAGATGCTGGATAGACTCCCTTGTGCATCAAGCAGTTCGACTTAATCCCCGGCATACGGGACCGTTCATCCTGTGAGCACTGTTCGACGGAGAGGGACATAGTCATGACTAACACCCCCACGCTGTACACAGACCGCCTACTGCTGACGCCCCTCAAGCTAGAGGATGCGCCAGCTGTCCAGCAGCGTTTCCCGCTATGGGAAATCGTGCAGTACCTGAACAACCGCGTCCCCTGGCCTTACCCTGAGGACGGTGCGCTGCACTACATTCAGGACGTTGCGCTGCCAGCCATCGCAAGCGGCACCGAGTGGCACTGGATGATCCGCCTACACAGCGCGCCCCAGGAGATCATCGGCAGCATTACCCTCATGACCCACCGCGGCAACAACCGCGGCTTCTGGCTACACCCGGACTGGCAAGGTAACGGCTACATGAAAGAGGCCTGCCATGTGGTCAATCGACAGTGGTTCGAAGTAATGGGCATGCCCGTGATGCAGGTACCCAAAGCCGCCCCGAATGAAGCCTCGCGGCGTATTTCAATCAACGAAGGCATGCGCATAGTGAGCACGCACGAGGGTGAGTTCGTCAGCGGGCGGTTCGAAGTGGAAGTCTGGGAGATGACGCGGGAGGAGTGGTCGGCGCGGGGGCTGTAAACAGCCACTTCGAACATCTGACGTAGAGGCCGACCGGGCACTAATCTGTTGCCAAAACCACGAGCCCAGTGATATTCCCGATAAACAGAGGGCGACCCGAATGCCGTTGACCCGCAAGACCGAGCCCGACATTACCCTGGTAATGGTCCAACCCGAAGACTTCGAAACCTTGGTGGCCATACGTATCGAAGCCATGCGCGAAAGCCTCGAGCGCGTTGGTCGGTTCGACCCGGTGCGCGCCCGAGAGCGTTTTCGTGAAGGGTTTTCTGCGCCATGCACACACTACATCCAGGTAGACGGCAGTAAGGTCGGCTTTATGGTCGTCAAACCGACCAGCGATGGCCTGTTGCTGGATCACCTATACATCAAGCCCGCCTTTCAAGGGCAGGGCATTGGTGCTGCCGTGCTTCGGCAGGTGTTCGCACAAGCAGACGCAACCGCCTCGACAGTACGGGTAGGCGCCTTGAAAGACAGCGACTCAAACCGCTTCTACATTCGCCACGGTTTTCAGCTCGTTGAGAGCGGCGAGTTCGACAACTACTACCTCCGCCCGCAACGTCTGCCGATGTGCTGACGGGTTGGAATATTAATCCGCAGTTGTCACGTTTTTGGCTGTACGCGCAGCTCGAGCTGATCAGCGAGAGCGTAGGGATCTAAATGATCTTTACAGCTGCTTGCAAAAATGGCCACTTTGCCTCACTGTAAATACAAATGTCATTACACTGGAGGATGCCCACATGGCGTCTATCAACGTTCGTATCGACGACGATCTCAAAGCGCGTGCTTACCTCGAGCTGGAAAAGCTTGGAGTCACCCCCTCGGAGTTGCTGCGCCAAACCCTGCAGTACGTAGCTGAGCGTGGTCAGCTACCCTTCAAGACGGTTCTGATGACAGAGGAAGACGAAGCGCTGTTGGCAACTGTGCGCGAGCGCCTTGCAGCTCCGCAGCGGGTCAAGGTTTCACTGGATGACCTATAACCTCGAATTCGATGCGCGGGCTCTAAAGGAATGGCACAAATTAGGAGATACCGTGCGTCAGCAGCTCAAGAAAAAGCTGGCTACGATTCTGGTTGCTCCGCGTGTTGAAGCCAATCGTCTGCATGCATTGCCTGACTGCTACAAAATCAAACTGCGCAGTAGCGGCTATCGGCTGGTTTATCAGGTTATTGACCAAGAGGTTGTGGTCTTCGTGGTTGCGGTAGACAAGCGTGGATGTCCGCCCGCAACGGCTGACGAGTCGCTGACTGGTGTTGATCAACCCTCAGTGGCGGCCTTTTTGGCCGCACGTGCAGCGAGCATCGCCGCTTCCGTTTCCTGGGTGTGCAGCTCACCTTTGTACGCCAGTTGATTGAAGAACATGCCGTCGATCTGATCTTTCGATGGCGTCGACGTCTTGGGAATAAACAACGCGCCCAGATCCAGCGAGCTGGCGAAGTTCTCCTTTGTCAGGTTGTACCGTCCCAGATAACTGCCGCTCCACGGTGAATCGGCATCGACCATATCGATAGCCGTCTCCCGGTAGGTGGCGGCTGCAGCTTTCAGCCCACTGGACGCATTCAGCAGCGTGTTTAATTGCTGAGTGTCCGCATCGCTCAACTCACCGGAACTGTTGGTCGCCTTCAGATTGCCGTTTGCCTCAATCGTGAAGCCAAACTTCTTGCTGGCCAGATCCGGATAGACAGACGCCAGCGTCGACTTGAACGCTTCATACGAAGTCTTCAACGCCTCTGTAGAGTTACTGTGCTGCGCCGCTTTCTGCGGGAAGTCAGGCGACTGCGAACGGCCTATCCAGGTATCGACTGCTTCCATCGGCTCAGTGGTTGCAGGCACTTCGGTACTCGGGTGGTAAACAACGGCAGGCGTGTTGGCGGCAGCGTTCTTCAGCGCTTCTTTCTGCGCGTCGGTGAGCGGCTGCGGCGTTAGCGTGATGCCGGAGTTGGGCAGAGTGATGGTGGGAGAGGTGTTGTTGCCGGGGGTTAGTGAGATAACCATTTCATCGATCCATGATTGCGGGGTGTAAGGAGGGTATCGACGGGGAGGGGGAGAGCTTGAGGGGAGGTCGGGGGGCGTAAATATTCCGACGTACTTGCAAGGCGCGCATTGCCGCGCGCGCCCTTAACGGTATTAATGCTTCTTCAGGACTCTGCGTAGCTCAATACAGTGTCCTTTAGGGCATCGGCAAAACCGTAAATATCGTCCAGGGAAGCGATCGGGTGGCGGGTCTCGCCCTTGTCCTTTTCAAAAATACCGATGTATTTCTGAGCGCGATTGAAATGCAGGCGAGTGATGGGTTTTCGGTTGTTGTCATCCAGAAGAATGCCGAAATAACTTTGTGTATCACGATGAGCAATACGTTTCGCTTCAACCACAGTGCGGATAATCGACTTGACGATATGGAAGCCTTCCATTTCTTCCACCGTCGTTACGATCCGGTCGTCTAACGGCTCTTCCTTTTCAGGCTGAGTGTTATTTTCGATGATGGTTTCGGCCACCGTGGGTGCCTGAACTCCGCTCATTGCCAGCTTCAACCGGTCGTTGACCTGATCGTTCAGAAATTGCGAGGTGGCCTTTTTGGTCAGAATCGTGAACTGCTCACGTACCTTCTGAGTGATTGCGCCCTCATAAATGCGTGACGCGAAATAACGGACGAAATCATCGTCCGGCTGACTGAACTGGGCCGCAATCACACGCTTGATCTGACCTACGTACTTCAACTCACCAGCGGCATTGAGAATTGACTCAACGTCGAAGGACGACTTGGTCAGCTTCTGTAATTCCGGAATGGCATGGTCATCAATCGCCAACAGGTCCAGTTCAAGAAATGGTTTTTCATCCATCTTGTTAGGCGCGTCCAGGTCTGTAAAAAACTTGTAGACCCGGCCATTGGTGAGGATCGAAATCCTTGCAGTTGTCACATGGAAATAACGGAACAGCTGGCTGGCATGATTGATGTTCAGCGGCTCGCCGATTTTCTTGGTCTCTATGAGGATCTGAATATTGCCCTCTTTAACGATGGCATAGTCAATCTTCTCGCCTTTCTTGGTGCCTACATCGCACGTGTATTCCGGCACAACCTCAGAAGGATCGAATACATCGTAGCCCAGCACGGTATGGATAAACGGCATGACCAGAGCCGTTTTGGTAGCCTCTTCGGTGCGTATGGACGCAGCTTGCTGGCGGACTTTTGCGGAAAGGGAATTGAGTGCTTCAAGAAAATCCATTTTTATTGCTCCGTGCCGGGCTCGTGAGCCCTCAGTCCTATCGATAGTCAATAGAGGCGCAACGCTACTACGAGGGGCTGCGAAATAGCTATAGGATTTTGAGACGTGAGCGGAGATATCTGAGGAAATCGGAAACTTCTTACGCGTGGCGGGGCATAGCGGGAGGAGTGGTCTGTTTTGGTTCGTTCGTAATGAAGATCTAAATGTGCGTTGCTAAATCTGATGCGAAAAAAGGGCTTGTAGGCTGAAAGCACTTATTTTGTATGGTGCCGGCACCAATAGTCGAGCTTCTCGAATTGGTCCAGTCGTTGTTGATGCTACTGGTCGACACCTGCTTTTATGCCCAATGCCAGAGCTGCCTTATGAGCTTTGCCTCGGGAGCTTGGTAGGTCGCGGCCTGCTCAAGGCCACGCGTACGGGAAACCTCCGTCACGCTGAAAGGAGGTTTGAATTATGTGGATTGCTGCAATCTGACGTCATCACCGAGCGCATCCACTTTTCGTAAGGCCTTGGGGTATGACATGCATACCAAGCGGATCACGTAGGCAAGATCAACGGCTCTTTATCTTGTAGCCATCAATCGGAATATCTTCTGTGCGCTCATACAGTGGAGCATCGCTGAATGTGGCTTGTTCAAATGCTTGTGTATCCCAACGTCTCGCTTTCAAGGCTAAATACAACATGCCCACTCTCAGCGGTATGTTTCCGCGTCTGTCTTTGGCGCGCCTGAAGGAAAAGAAGTTGAAACCTTCTTCCAAAAAGTACCGATAAGGGTCGTAATCGTTAAGATCGATAGAGAACCTTTCGAAGAACTCGACCATCAGATCATTTGAATCGTCGCCATCTACACCCATGTCCCTCGCGACATCGGTCGCCAAGCTGAAGCTTTCAAATGCCTTCCTTCCAAAGCCTGCGGTATCGTGGATACAGACGACGATGCTATCCATTATTTTGTAATCAAGGGGTTCGTGCATGGCTAAAAAACCTGATCTTCGCTGCTCACAACGGAGTTATAAGTGACCACTGTCTTGTAGGCTATCAGTCCTGGCTCCGCCGCCGTATACGCCCAGCCCGCAGAGTGGGCAATAATCTTGTAATGCATCTCAGATTGTCACCTCAATTGGACTCACTGAGCGCTCACTGTACATCGACGAGGGACACCCATGCAGTTGACCAATGAAACCATGGCCAAACACACCTTCTTGAAAGGCATGTATCAGGACGAGTATTTCCCCGATGCCGTTGTGAAAATGTGCGAAGACGTGCTGGTCAACCTGTGTCACGAAATCGAGCGGCAAAAGCCTTCCGACCTGGATGCGCTGTATGCTCTGACTCACAAAGCGACAGAGCAAATCAACGAGCTGGAGGAGGTGTTCGAAGAGAACGGCAGTGAGATCGAAACCTTCGCCCGCGAAACCATTGCTGAGGATTTCGTACGGATAGCAGACGCTTATGGTTTCACCGACGCAGACATTGAGGAAATGATTGCGCCGCGCGAGTGGTAATCCGCCCCATGTATGCGGCGCCCCTGATGTTGATGGTTTTTGCCAGAAGAGGGCGTACGCTGGAATGAGCTCAGTCTCTACCCCTCACACGAGTCTCTGATTAATGAAGCAGGTCAGACTAATTCGTCACGGACAAAGCGCTGCCAACGCAGGCGAAGCCAGTGTGGATCACGCGACTATTCCCCTCACACTGAAGGGTGTAGAACAAGCGCAACTAGTGGCCCGATCATTCACACATGCGCCGGACCTGATTATCGCTTCGCCGTTTTCCCGAGCGCAGGCAACCGCGATGGCGACCGTAGCTACCTACCCTGACACCCCTTTTGAAACCTGGCCTATTCAGGAATTCACCTACCTCGAACCCGCGCGGTGTGCCAACACGACCGTTGCTCAGAGAAAGGATTGGGTAGACGCTTATTGGGTCAGGTCAGACCCGGCGTTTACGGATGGCGCAGGCGCTGAGTCTTTTTCAGAATTTATAACCAGAGCCCAGACTTTCCTGGCTCGACTCACAGACCATCCCGCCCAGAACATCGCAGTGTTTTCGCATGGGCAATTCATCAATGCCGTCGCCTGGTTGATCGAGTGCAGGCCGCAGGTCATTTGTGAGCGGGCTATGGCTGAGTTGCGTGAGTATGAAATCGCGAACCATGTGCTTAATGGTTGTGGATATGTGCTCTCCAGGCGCGCAGGCGACGCTGGATGGGGGTTAGGCTGATATCGCTGACATAGTCGTCGAGGCTTTCCGGAAGCAAAGTGCTCTGACGTCAATGTTCGCCTTGGGTGAAGCGCTTCATGGGTAATCCTTGCGATGAACTCCTCATAAATCACAAATGTTCGCTGTTGTGCTTTTACAAACCCGATGCCGTTTGCAGCCATAGGGATAGACAGCAATCGGCTCTCATCCCCCATAAATGCCTTCATCGGCATACTCCGCGCGTTTCGATTCAACCTTGGGGGTCTACGATGCTGAGCCAGGGCCAGCGAGCTTGATAACTTTTCGCCTTCTGATAGAACAGATCTGGCTTGGGATTCTTTGGATTGATACGAAGTAGCCCTTGCTCGGTGTCGGCCAAGCCATTGGGAGCATAGACTTCGCTAGTTTCAACATCCAAACCTATGCAGGTACCGGCAATCAGGTAGCGATCAATCCCGTCTTTAGCCGACTGAAGCTGGGGGTAATTCCCGCCAAACCGCTTGCTGTACCACAAATGAACGCGAGCCTGATTTTTGATCTCAATGTTAACTTCGAGGTCTTGGAAGAGACACCGAACAGAGTTGATGACCTCATTCTCTGCCTCCCAAGACAGATCATTGTCGAAGTAAAAAACGTCGTAATCCTTCACCCCCCAGGCTGACGGCAGGTGAGACTGATGATTCCAGACGGCTTGGAACAGGCAGCCGGCAGTGAGCATGCATTGATTCAAGCCGAGTGAAGGTAAGCGTAAGATGAGTTCAGCGTTTAATGGATTGGCCATTGCTATCCTGGCCAACCTCTCGACAGTCAACGTCATTTTCATCCTCTTGGAATCGATCCAGTCCTAGTGTCCGACAATACACCATAGCCTTGTAAAGCTTCGCCAAGGCCAGCGTTTTTAAACACTTCGAACCCACAGCGGACACTTGATATCTTGGGCGCTTAGCCGCCCATCGATCGCTTATGAATGGGTAGCTCCGACTTCAAGCTTCACTTGTTACCAAATGCGGCACTGGTACTTTTAAGGATCGGAGATGTTTTTTCACAGGTAAGGAAAATTTTCTGACCCTTGAGCTGGGAGAAATCCTTCCTGGTTACGATGCCCATACCAAGTACGAGATTTACTTCAACGTCAGAAAAGACGATCACAAGAATACGGTCAAGTTATTCATCGAAAGCGTCTACGTGCGTGATGAGCACGCCGAAAATGAGCCGGTGAATTTCAAGAAAGAAGACAAGATAACGGCTTGGAAGCTGTTTTTGAAACGAGCGAGGGGGCAGCCCGTCAGAGGGCATAAGGGGAACAACTTGAAGCTTGGCAAGCGCTGAAAAAACAAACCCCCCAGTGAAGGGGGGGCACGGATGCCCTTAGGGTAAACCCATCAACCGGCACGGCCGGAACCATTGGCGGCATCTGAACACCCGTAAATCAAGACGAATCGAGAAAGCTTTCGAATCACCTGAGATACGGACTCCGTATATATCCAGACACCGGTGGGCTACTCAAATCTGAGCAATCGGTCAATGTGTGCATGGAGATGCCCGATCTGCCTCATCCCGCGTTTCCCCAGCTATAGCTCTGCGAGGCAAAAAGTAACTGATGTGCGGGTATTCAGGGAGGGGCGAGCAATTTAGTTATATATGCAGCACAAAAAAGGGCCTGCATCGCTGCAAGCCCTTCTTTTATATGGTGCCGGCACCAGGAGTCGAACCCGGGACCTACTGATTACAACGAAGATGCTTTTAGCAGTAATATCAATCGGTTAGAGATTTTCTTATTACGTGGCAACGTGGTAGAAACGCTGTACTGCATAGGGTTTCTAGTCCTTATTACGTGATGGAAAGCCGCGTTCGGCAGGTTCCGATAGCTGCAATATCACTCAGATGTTGATAGCACGTACTAGGCGTACACCCCAGTCTTCATCAGGGTTAGCAGTCCCATCGCCAAGCCTTTCTTGCATTACGGCAACACCCAGATCTCGGCGCTTGGGCAACCTCTCTCGCTCTGCCGACTCGAGGGCTGTTGCGATTTCGCCATAGGTTAAATCAGTGCAGTAAACTGGAGCTCCAGGTTGCTGGCGCCAGCTTTGTGCTAGCGAGCCTGCGTCGAACGCGTCTAAACCGGTGTCGTTAACCAGAATCTTCACAAACTCTTTGTCGTGATCACGGTCGGCTGCAATTGGAATGGCTATGCGATCGGGTGCACCGGCAGGCTTACCCTTCTTGGCGAGGGATGCAGAACCAATGGCATTCCAAGCTTTGGCAATTGGGCGATCAAGTTGCTCGGCAACCCACAGACTCTCCACCTGTCCATTTTCAATCGCTTCGATTTTATTGTCTCGAAACGGGTAATAGTTCGAGGTGTCTACGATCACTGTACTTTCTGGAAGGCGGCCGATTTGCGTTGCGACATCGGGGATACGATTGAGGGGGATCGATAATATGACGCACTCTACATCGGTCAAAGCTTCGTCTGTTGTCACTGCCCGCGCTCCCCAAGACAGTAAGTCAGCTTCGATCGTGTCCGGGCCGCGCGAGTTGGCCACCTTCACAATGTGTCCAGCCTGGCTTAGTTTTTTGACGAGAGATTTACCAATGTTGCCTGTGCCGAGAATTCCGATCTTCATAAGTTCGCCTATCTGATATCTATTGCTCGGTAGCCAGAATGTTGATATATAAACTAGTCGTCAAGTACCTACTGAAAAGTGGGTAGGTAACCAAAAAGTAAGTATTGATTGAGCAGGGCACCCTATGGCAGAGCGCGATTGGCAATGCGACAACCCTAGACAGCAGCTTATTTGGGCAGCAGCGACTGGGGAAGCGCTACGGATTTTGGAAGGTAAGTGGAAAATCGCAATAATCGTCCAACTTTTCGCTGCCAAAGAGCCACTGCGCTTTTCTGAGCTAGGTAGACGTGTCGAGGGGGTGAATCAGAAGATGCTTATTCAGCAACTGAAAGAGCTTGAAAAAGATGGCATCCTCACGCGCACCATTTACCCGCAAGTGCCGCCACGCGTCGAGTATGCGCTTAGCGACTTGGGATTGGCGCTCGGCCCAACGATTGAATCCCTAATTGATTGGACATTACTGCGCCGGGAATCGATAAGCCCGGCAGTCGCGGAGTCGCAACCCGACACAATCCAGCCGTGACGCCAAGGGCGGATAAGCGCTCATCCCCATGGCGTTCGTTGGATGAACCACAGCGCATGACGCAGAGTTGTTTACCTACACATTAAGCTCGCGCCGTTAAGTTCTCATAACAGGTCTTATGTTCAATCGATCTCACAAGAAAGCCCGCTCTGGCGGGCTTTTTTTTGGCGTCTGCTGGACGCCAGAGGTACCACTGGGCAAAGTGACGGGATAGGGCACAACGAGTCTGCAGCTCCTATTAGCGTGTGTGCTGTCGGGCATCATCCCTTTTTTGAAATACTGATTAGGGATCAATCGAAAGCAACTAGTAGTATCTGATGCTGTTCAATTTTCGACTGAAAACGGTTCCACTGACCAGCATAGCTTTGCCCGTAGATCAGGACGAAAATCTACTAACTCAACGCTACGAAACTCTAAACTCGTTTACGCAATATACATCGTAATTCAAGTTGTTATAGTGATCGATCAAAGCTTTAAGCATCTGTGGGGCTTCACTACGAGATGATTGAAACTCACCAAGATTGGGGTCGAACAACTTGAACCTACTTCCTTCACAAGAACAAGCTATTGCATGGCCTTGAACGCTCGCAAAGCGTAAGCTTAGCAAATGCTTTCTACCTGTCTGAGCCAAATCGTTTGCTAATGTTTGGGCTAATTGCGCACTACCACCTGATGCTCGAGCAGTTTTAGGTTCTCTGCGCAATGAGAAACCTGCATCCTCGATGACAGCGGTGCTGGCCGTGAAAAACGGGGCTTCGTCATCATTTGAAAGTGCCGAGGCTAATGCATTGTCATAAACCTGATGCCTCTGTGCTCCGTTACTTTGCCCTTCTCCATTATGGTCAAGGTGGTCCATGCGCGATTGAGCGTCGCCGCTGTTGCTCATTACAAGCCATTCGGTAGAAAGACCTGCGCAGATATTGTTTCGATTAACATCTCTGGATGCTACTGCAAAATCTTCTAAGTTAACCTGTGTCGTAGAATCATCTTCTAGATTTACATTTGAAGAAGATACGCAGCCTTTGTCACCCAGCATCAGGGCTAGAAACGGATGTATCCCGCGTGTCTTAGGCCTTAAAGCTAAGTCCAAAGGCATCTGTTGATTTGTTTGCGCATGCTCAGGTTGAGGCGCGCTTGATGCCTTTGGAGCATGGTTTTCCTGATGATGTAAAATAGCTATCGATGATGTTGCTATATTTATCTTCATATGTGCCTCAGATTGCTTTCGACGTGGCTCTTCGACCAAGAAACTGGCCAAGTACCCTAAAATCGATATGTGGGTGTCCGGATGAGCCATTCGGTTCCATAACATGCAGGCAGGCGCTATTCCTCCCGACATTCCGTCTTACTCAGTCTTCAAAATAGACGGCAGCAACTGATCAATCTCGCTCGTTCGGCGCGTCGGCAAGCGCATGAGAACATCCTTCAGGTACGCATACAGTAGGTCTACGTCCGTGAGGCGTTAACAAGTGGGATGCTGAGATCGTAGACATCCATCATCGCTCCGTCCCTGTGACCGCTCGCCTCTTGCTTATCTGCCCTAGTACCTGCCGTGTCGGTGATGCCCCTACGCTTGAGGTGAGCATGAAGCTGCACAAGGTGCTGACGATCGGCGGCACGGTCATGCCGTTGGTCAACGACGATGTCCGTCTTGACCTCAAGAGTCCGGGCCGCGCCACGTTCACGATCAAGGCGGGCGTTACCGTCAAAGGTTTGGTCACGTTCGATATCGGCTACAACGAAGCCGTTCTGCAGCGTCATTTCATTGGCTACGTCGAACGCTGCACCGCCACCAATGGCATCGAGCAGGTGGTGCTTTGCAGCGAGTTAGCCGCGGTGCTGGCCAACCCGTTGCCCATGAACCTGCGCCACGTGGATCTGCGCGCTGTGCTGGCCGATATCGGCGGCAAGACCGGGCTGCGCTTTCAGGTACCGGATCAGGCTTATACACGCACCAAGACGCCGTTTTTCTACAACCTGGCCGCTGGTTACCAGGCACTGGACAGCATGGCGCGGGTGTTTGGCATCAAGGACTTTATCTGGCAGCAACAGGGCGACGGCGAGATCTACGTTGGTGCCTGGGCTGACAGTTTCTACGGCGCTCGGTCGCCGTTGCAGTTGCCGGTTAACCTTTTCGACGGTTACCAGGGCAGTCAGAGCGCAATGATCGCGGCCCTACCGGGCTTGCGACCAGGCGTATCAATCAATCAGGGCGAGCGGATCACGAACGTGACGCTGGCCGGCACGCAGATGGCTATCAAATGGACGACGCAATCAAGCGCAGCGTAGAGCGGCAATTCCCTGAACTCACTGGTGGCTATCACTTGCCGCGCTTCGCCAAGGTCGTAGCCGTGGCGGATGCGCCGGCCAGCGCCGGTCTGTGTGACGACTTCCGACCGCGCTTCTCGGTCGACCTGCAGGTGATGGGGCCAGACGGCGAGATCGACACGACGTTGCCGGTATTGGCCGGTGTGCCGCTGCCGTTGTTTTTTCACCTGTCAACTCGCATCAAAAATCTGATTATGGATACTTTCTTTCTTACGACGGTGTCGATTTTAAAATTAATGATTGGTGGGGTCGTGCTGAAGATTTTTTAAAAGTAGTAAAAAATGCGCCGAAACCCATAGTTACTATTTATGAATATATCTCGGTTGATCCGGCACCTGTTCGAGCACGCGGTGAGCTGCATATAAAAATCTGAATGCGCCGCTCTTGGCCCAACTGGTTGCTCTCCACCATCCACTTCAATGGAAAGTCAACCCTTTACGCCATACCACTAACAAGTGTTCTAGATGCGGAACAGTCAACCAGCTTCCCAGCCAATTTGGGAACCATTCTTTTCCAGGGTACAACCTGACCCCATCTCAATCAGGAGACGCTTGACTTTTCCTGGCGTATCCAGCGAAGGCGAAGGACATGTATCGTAAAACCGACCGCTAAGCTACATCAGGCGGGTATTGCACCATAACCCTAGGTTTTTTAGAGTCCCTTACGAGAGTTGGATAGGACAGTGGAACCGAATGCACCTCAAGCGCCACTCACTAGCAGTCGACCATGCTTTCATCTTAAGAGGCTTTATATAAATGGGAAATATGTGTGTACGTGGGTCCAGTATGGCTAATCAGGTACATTCTCCAGATCGAGCCAACAGCAGCTCTGGCGATAATAATGGCATAACACCCGATCAATTAATTAATGCAAGGCATGAACTGAGTGAAGTGGCAGGCCTGCCCAGAGATGTACACAGCTTCATTAGTAGCAACAGTGCACCTGCAGATCTAAGAGATCGCCATAACACCCTCTTTCGAAATACACAGACGGTGCTCGACGCGGTAGATATTCATGATAGGAGCGTGAGGGGAGACATATCAGCCATATCAAGCACAACCTCAGATCAACTTATGAGTAGCATTCAGAGCCTGAAATCTAAATGGGATGGATTTCGTAGAGAATTACAGCAGGCCATGCCAGCGCGTGCCTCCTCAGAACACTATCGCATAGCGGAACAACCAGGCGGATCAATGCAGTTGTCGTCACTTACCCCTAGTCCTTATAGGAATTAACTATAACACGGAGCTATGGCCATTGACCGTGCGCATACGATTTCGTCAAGGCCATGGCCCCCAGAACGTCGACAGAATCAGGGTGGCTCAGAAGCATTCCGCCTAAGCTACTAAAATGCGTAGTTGCTGCTAAAGGCCATGATCCCTTTCTGTCGAAGCGAGTGCTTGATCTGATAATACGGTGCACACATTTTGACGTGCTTCTTGGCGTCGTGGCTTCGAGCGACGACGCAGCAATCGTTGTCGCTTAAACCTCTGGCCAGATCTGGGCGAAAAACTCGTTCACAGCTCGCATAGAAGCTGCAATTGATCAACCAAAAGATAGGTTCGGGCTGGGGTTTCAAAGGTGCGTACCCTATGTCGTACTACCCCCCAAACATCAACTCTTCACCTTTCAGAATGTACTTGGCGGCATAGCTCGGGTTCTCCGACTGCAGACTGACGTCGTCACCCTTGATGCACAAACGCTTGCACATTGGCTCACCATTCACGGCAGCAATGACGATGCTTTTGTGACCAGCTTTTAGCGACCTATCAACAGCGATCAAGTCGGCATCAAATATTCCGATTCCCCTCATGCTGTCGCTGTCGATCTGCGCCACATAGATATATGGTGCCCTGACGTCCATCAGCCTACCTGACGAGAAATCTTGTTCGATATGAGCAGCTGCTGGATTAGAGAATCCCGTGGGGATCCTGAATGAGTAAAACGGTAGCAGTAGCCCCGACTCAGAGAGGCGGCCAAGGATTCGGACGTTCATTATGCATGCCTGAGCAAAATTTTTGTATGAATGCCCAGTAATCGTCGAAAGCAGGAGAGTGGCAATTTCGGGTGTAAAAATTTGCGATTGGTGGCCCTGATCAGCCTGGCCGGAAATCGTATTAGAAATAAAAAAATTGAAGGAAAAGCACTTATCCCCCTCCCGCCGACGGGCTCCACGTCCGTTTTTTGTGCGAATCCAGATGCGATGAAAGCACTACCCCAGCCCAGGCCAGCCGTGTGGTTGCGCAGGGGAGCGGCAATTGCACAACGTGCAAGCTTATGCAGAAAAATGTCAGCGCCTTACACAGTGAGCGACGGAGCGGTACAGATGGTGGCAAACCTCAGGGGCCCGGCCCGCTTGGGTGAAAAGTTGGAAAACCGAGGAGGAGGGTGGTTTTCCAAATCGACACCAGTCCTGAAGCGGCGCATCAGGGCATCGATAGCCAGATCACGTCAAACCTCTACAACGCACGCAGGACGGGGGCTATAGCCGCACTCAGGATGCTTTGGACGTTGCACACGGTTACACGTGCTGGTGACGACCTGAAGACCTTAGTCCGCTGCAGTCGGCGTTTTGAAAAAAAGCCGTTTTAAATGAGATCGAAGCTCAGGTATGGGAGGGTGTTTTCAAAAAGAGCGATATTAGCTATATGACCCACGAACCTAGGCTGGAGGCCACGGTTTTACTGGGCTGCGCGTATTACATCGAAAGGTAATATGAAGCAATATGAAAGGTAATATTTTCCTGAAACCCCCGGATTCATTGGGTTTTAGGAAATGAAAATATAGCTTTAGTAAAAGGTAATATTATCGCCTTTGTATCGCTTCAATATTACCTTTGCCCGAAAACGCTGAAAGCCACGGCCTGCAAGGGCTGCAGCCAATTTTCCCGAGACGTATTACTAATATTACCTTTTTTCTGACCCCCCTCAGATTTTGAGCGGGGCCCCCTGTACCGAGCGGTTGGCCAGGGTCTCGCGCTACTGCTCATGAGCGTCTGTAGCTGCGGTTGGAGCTCGACGTGGAGCGCGTAAGACAGGCCCGATCTTTGGCCTTGTTACGTGGCTTATTACGTCTGGGGAAAAAAACAAGGGCCTGCATCGCTGCAAGCCCTTGATTTATATGGTGCCGGCACCAGGAGTCGAACCCGGGACCTACTGATTACAAGTCAGTTGCTCTACCAACTGAGCTATACCGGCGTAATGGGCTGCGAGTATATAGCTTCTGATGCGCTTGTAAAGCCTAGCTGTCTGATTCAGTTGAAAAAAATCGACCATTGGCGCTTTGGGTGGGATGCGGGCGGGTGGTGGTGCAGGACGTTTCTGTTGGTTTTGGCGGAATGGTCTGCTTGATGTGTGTGAGCACTGCGTATTTGAACGCTGATTTCGCCTCTGGCACGCACAGCTTGTGCCTGACAGAACGCTGGATTTTTAACCTGGTCGCGCAAACCAATGCGCCCAGCGTTGATGGCGATTTGGCGTATGAACAGACACCCATCCGACCCCGCCATTTTCGGGCTGTTGCGGGGCGGGAAGGCTTTGCATAGGCTTGTTCTCAACGGCCCAGGCTACTGAGTCAGCAGCACGGGGCGTTAGCTTTTCAGCCAGCAGATAAAGGACTATCTGATGAGTAATGCGATGGATCGTAACCGGGTTTGGGGTTTTGTTTGCCGCAGGCTGGTCATTCGCTGAGGAGTTGTTGAAGGATATCTGTAGTTGCGTCTGGCCTGTCGGGTCTTGCGCAAGGTGGGGCTGAGGATTGCTGTCTGAATCGCATGAATGTGCGTCTGGACGCTCACGAAGGCTTCGTCGATGTTTCAAGAAATGCCCGGATCCTCTGGATTCGGGCATTTTCTTGTGGGCTGGTTCTTGTTGCGTTGCATTTGCACTGGAGATATGGGCTTTTTGGCCGATACATCTGTATCAAAATGGCAGTCAGCCATGGACAGCAAGTGCAATGCAGAGAACGCCCACGCATTACGAGCTGCTGAGTGTTGCTCGCGATGCCTCTCCTGAGCAGATCAAGAAGGCTTATCGCAAGCTGGCGCAGAAGCTGCACCCGGACAGGAATCCCGACCCTTACGCCTCGGACATGATGGGCGTGGTCAACGCGTCTCATGATGTGCTGGCGGACCCTTCGCGGCGTGCGGCTTATGATGCGCAGCTTGCTGCCGATGAGCACAAGGCTCGTATGGACGCGTTGCGGCGCAAGCAGGCGCGGGCGGCGGGTGGGCAGGCGGTGAATGTGTACGCCGCAAACTCTGCTACTGCCACTGCAACGCCCTCTCGGGCGGCTCGGACGGGCTCGGCTCCCAAGGCTTCTCCTTCCTTCTCATCGCCTTCCAGTGACAAGCGTCGTCGCAGTGCGTGGCGTTGGGCGCTGGTGTTTGTGGTGTTTTGCGCAGCCGGGGCGTGGATGGGTTATGACCCGGATGCTGGCAAGGCGTTTGTGCCAGCCGAGCCGGTGGCGCAGACGTGGGTCAAGCCAGCGCCCGCCGCACCGGTTGAAGAGCCTGTGGCCAGCCCGGCCAAGCCGGTTGATGCGGTAACGTCGGAGTGTGAGGTGCCCGTGCTGGATCCGATGGGCGCACCCTGGCCGGAAAAGGCGGGTTACGTGAAAGATATGCCGTTGCTCAAGGACAACGGCTGGTCGCAGATCACGGTGGATAACTCGGCCGGCGAGTCGGCGGTGTATGCCAAGGTCACGGATGCGGTGGGGCGCAGGGCGTTTCGGCATGCGTTTGTACCGGCCGGTGCGGTGTTTACGTTCGCCAAGATGGACCCGGGGCTGTATCTGCTCAAGTACAAGATGATGAGCACGGGCTGTGCCTTTGCGTCGGGTCGGATCTTGCTGGAAGAGACGCCGATGGGCAGTCAGATCAAGTCCAGTGCGTACAAGCTGACGTTGCGCAAGTTGCAGAACCGCAGTGTGCCGTTTGCGCGGTTGAAGGATGATCAGTTTTAGCGGTTGGGCTGTGACGTGAGTACCGCGTCGTCTGTTAATTCTTCGCGGACAAGTCCGCTCCTACGGGCTTCGGCAATTGTGTGCAGAGATCATCTTTTGCAACGCTTTCAGGCCGGTTTTTGCAGGCTTGGTCTCTTTCTTTTGAAGGACATTTCCGAGAGAATCCCCGACCGCTTGCGCCTCTCGATGTGTGCTTCTAATCTCCGCCCGTCGCTGCATATCAGCGATCGGGTTTAGTCGCCCGGATTTGAGTTAAGGCGTATCGCGTCGCTGTTTTGGTCAGGTCTTCTTCCTGCACTTTATGGCGGCTGTGCGCGAGGGCACCTTCGGGTGCGCCGGTCTTAGCTCCCGGTCGACTAACCTTCGCACAGCTGCCACCTCACTCGTTTAGTCGCGACCCCAGTGGCAGTTCCATTGAGGAGAGAGCTAAGCATGGTCAAAATAACCCCCGACCCACCCAAACAGTCCAGCACCGCGCCAATCTTCGACAAGGCGGTCGTCAAGCGCGCCATGGCGTGTTACCTGCCAATCCCCCGCACTGACAAAGAGCCCCACGACAGCAAGTTCGACTTCATCAGCCTGGAAGCAACCTTGGTGCATGCGCTGGATTTCCTGCGTTGTGCATCGGCTACTGCCCACGAACTGGGCGATGAATTGGCCGGTGCGCAACGCGACCTGGCGTTTGCCTCCATGCACATGCTGGAAATGGCCAAAGTCATGGTCGAGCGCTCGCTGGAGTGTGTCGAAGAGGTCTGAAACCTCGCACTAAACAAGTCGTGCACAGGCACTTGCGTGTGCACGATTGAGCCAGATAAAAGGCTTGTTCCAGAGCCTTTACCAAATCTTTATGCACAATTGCTTGATAAAAAAATACGCGCGTTACCAAATGTGCGCACATTGGCCTGATGCGCCGCAAGGCATTGTTTTTGCGGGGTACGCAAAGGATTGCGGGAAAAAATAAGGGGCTTTAGTAACTGGCGCGCCAAGCTTTAACGCACTCATCCACATTTTCATCAACAGACTTATCCACAGGTTGCTCAACCGATTTAGGTCACGATTTTCGAGCCAGAATCAGCAGGTTGCGTGGTGTAATCCGGCTGTCACAGAAAGTGCCAACGCTGACGCTGTAGCCCTGCTCGTGGACATACATTGCCCTGTCGAGCACCAGCCACATCTCCAGCGGACGCCGAAACAGGTCGCGGATCAGTTCCAGGTTGCGCACTTCGGCCAGCCTTTTCCAGCCAGCGGCTTCCAGAGAAGCCCAGTCCTGCTGGCCCGGTGCCGGTAGATTCTTCAGTCGCGCCAGATGATTGCAGTAGTCCGCGTAGGACGCGTCCAGCCAGGAAGTCGGCAGCGAGGGCGTGGGCAAGTAATCGTCAATGCCGCGCAAGCTGCGCTGCAGCAGGTCGAAGCCCAGACGGCGGGCCATTGAGATGTCGCGTTGACGACGCACGCGAGCGCCAGCCGTCACGGTTTCGCTGAGTGGCAGGCCGAGTTCGTCTCGCGACAGCTTTAAACCCGATGCCTTGCCGTCGCTGGACAGCGGCCTATAAAGGTCGTGCCGGGTGCGGTTGTAGCAGCATGGCGCGATTGCCATGTGCCGGCAGCCGGTCTGGCTTGCCAGCTCCATCAACTGGATGTGCAGGTCGCCGCAGGCATGCAGCGCCACAGGCGTGTGCTCGGGTTGCAGGCAGCGCCAGGCGTCGTCGGCCATGACATCCTGCTGCACATGCCTGGCGTCGATGCCTTGCCGCGTACTCAGTGCCAGGCCTGTTTCGATCAGCGCCGGGTCGTGCTCCAGGCAGGTCAGACGCTGACCGCGCCCGGTCAGGCGACGCCCCAGGTGGCCTTTGCCTGCGCACCAGTCCAGCCAGTGAGTGGTGGCATCACGCATGTCCAGATGGCTGGCGAAGGCTTCGATCTGTTGCCATTTGCGCCCCGGAACGTCGACACTCATGCGCGCATCGACTGGCTCCAGAGGATGTGAAGGCAGTTCAGCGACGTGGCTCAGGGCGACGGCTTCGGCGGCCAGTTGCGGGAACGGAAACGGCGCGTCGAGTTGTTCCGGGTGGTTATGCGCGGCCTCGGCCTGTTCCAGCGTGCGTTGCCGCAGCCAGTTTGCGAGGTCCGGGTATTTGTCTTCCCACGGCAGACGCAGGTGTGTGAACGGTTTTGGCCGCCACAAGGCCTGATGCGCGAACAGAAAGCTGTCCAGCGCACGAAAGTGGCTGCCGAGGTGTTCATCCTGCAAGCAAGGTTCAGTGGGCATAGTGGCGGCCTCGCGGGGCAAGGTGCTGACTGGGTCGACGCCAGCACCCTTCATATCAGCGCCCCTGACTGGCGTCTACACGCAATAGCTTTTCCAGCAGGCGGAAGCCTTGTACCAGCACGAACGTCATCACGAGGTAGAACATACCGGCGGCGAAGAAAATTTCTACCGGCAGGTAGGTGCGGGCGATGATCGTGCGGGCCATGCCGGTCAACTCCAGCAGGGTAACGGTGCTGGCCAGGGCACTGGCCTTGAGCATCAGGATGACTTCGTTGCTGTACGCAGGCAGACCGATACGTGCCGCGCGGGGCAGGACGATGTAGAACAATGCTTTCCATTTCGACATGCCCAGCGCCCGCGCAGCCTCGACTTCACCGACCGGCACGGCCTGAATGGCGCCACGCAGGATTTCTGCGATGTAGGCGGCGGTGTGCAGGGTCATGGTGACAACCGCACACCAGAAAGGGTCGCGCAGGTACGGCCACAGCGGCCCCTGACGCACCACGTCGAACTGCGCCAGGCCGTAATAGACCAGAAACAGTTGCACCAGCAGCGGTGTACCGCGGAAGAAAAAGATGTAGGCGTAGGGCAGGGCGCGCACCGGCCAGTGACGCGATGCACGGGCGATGCCCATCGGGATGGCGAGGATCAGCCCGGCGATGACGGCAATCGCCACCAGCTCAAGGGTCAGGGTCGCGCCCTGTGCCAGGCGTGGCAGCCACTTGATGATGACTTCCCAGTTCATGACGCGCTCCTCAGAAAGCCGCGACTGGCACGCTTCTCCAGGAAGTACATGCCGGCCATGGCCAGCACGGTCAGCCCCAGGTACATGAAGGCCGCGACCATGTAGAAGGTGAACGCTTGCTTGGTGAAGCCCACGGCGATCTGCGCGTGGCGCATGATTTCTTCCAGGCCGATCACCGAGACCAGCGCGGTGTCTTTCATCAGAATCATGAACAGATTGCCCAGGCCGGGCAGGGCGATGCGCCACATCTGCGGCAGCACCAGCTTGAAGAGGATGCGCGAGCGTGACATGCCCAGCGCCAGCCCGGCTTCACGATGACCTTTGGGGATGGCCAGAATCGCGCCGCGAAACACTTCGGTCGCGTAGGCACCAAAGCAAATGCCCAGGGCGATGACCCCGGCAGCGAAGGCGCTCAGGGCCAGGTCAGGAATGTCGAACAGTTTGCCCAGAGCGCGCATGCCGTTGACGGTGCCGAAGTAAATCAGCAACACCCAAAGCAGTTCGGGAATGCCGCGTACCAGGGTCGAGTAGGTACTGCCCAGCCATTGCAGCGGCTTGTAGGGCGAGGTCTTGGCCAAGGCGCCGAGCAGTCCGAGTATCAGCCCCAGGCACAGGGCCGAGAGTGCAAGCTGGACCGTCATCAGCGCGCCAGCCGCAAGGGCCGGGCCGAATCCGTGGAGATCAATGTTCATGGGCAGGCTTTGTCAGGGCCGGTCGCCGCGCTTCTACAGGAAGCGGCGGCGACGCGGTCAGGTGAATCAGAGGATGCTGAAAGGGAAATACTTGTCGTTGATCTTCTTGTAGGTGCCATCAGCGATGATTTCTTTCAGGGCCGCGTTCAAGCGCTCGCGCAGGGCATCATCACCCTTGCGCACGGCGATGCCGATCTTGTCGTCTTCAACGACAGGTTCGCCCTTGAACTCGAAGTTCTGACCCGCTTCGCTTTTCAGCCACTCGAAGCTGACGTATTTGTCGGCCAGCATGGCGTCGACGCGACCGGAGGACAGGTCGAGGAAGGCGTTTTCCTGAGTGTCATAGAGCTTGGCGTCCATGATCCCGAGCTTGTCTTCCAGCCAGGTGGCGGCCAGTGTCGATCGCTGTGCACCCACTGACTTGCCGGCAAGGCTTTCTTTGGCTTTTTCAGTGCTCGATACGTCGATCGAGGAAGTTTTCGGCGCGATGAATTGCAGCTTGTTCGAGTAATACGGGTTGGTGAAATCGACCACCTGCTTGCGTTCTTCGGTGATCGACAGCGACGAGATCAGGAAGTCGAACTTGTTGGCCATTAACGCCGGGATGATGCCGTCCCAGTCTGACGTCACCGCTTCGCACTCGACCTTCATCCTGGCGCACAGGGCCTGGCCGATTTCATAGTCAAAGCCCACCACCTGGCCACTCGCGTCCTTGTTGTTGAACGGCGGGTAGGCACCTTCGATGCCCATTTTCATTGTTTCAGCAAAGGTACTGCCGCTGAAGGCAAGGGTGGCCGCTGCGATCAGCAAGATCTTTTTGTACGACTGCATGGGTGTTGCTCCGTTAGCGGTGACTCGACATGAATTGTTTGCACCTTGCCGACAGCGGGTTTTCGAATACTTGCTGCGGTGTGCCCTGTTCTTCGACCATTCCCTGATGCAAAAACACCACTTCAGTTGATACCTGACGTGCAAAATTCATTTCGTGGGTCACCAGCAGCATGGTCCGGCCTTCTTCAGCCAGTGCGCGGATGACGCCGAGTACTTCCTGAACCATCTCCGGGTCGAGGGCCGAGGTCGGCTCGTCGAACAGGATAACCTTTGGTTGCATGGCCAGCGTACGCGCAATGGCGGCGCGTTGCTGCTGTCCGCCGGAAAGTTGCGCGGGGTAGGCATGTCGCTTGTCGGCGATACCGACCTTGGCCAGCAACTCTTCAGCCACCGCAATGGCCTCGGCCTTGCTCTGACCGAGCACGCGACGCGGGGCTTCGATGATGTTATCGAGCACGCTCATGTGCGGCCACAGGTTGAAATTCTGGAACACGAAGCCGATCTGGCTGCGCAAGCGGTTGATCTGCCGGTTATCGGCGGCAATCAGGTCGCCGTTGCGCGCAGCCTTGAGCTTCAACTCTTCACCGGCCACCAGAATCTGCCCCTGATGCGGGTTTTCCAGCAGGTTGATGCAGCGCAGCAGCGTGGACTTGCCGGAACCGGATGAGCCGAGGATCGATATGACATCGCCGTCGCGAGCGGTCAGCGAGATGCCTTTGAGCACCTCAAGCTGATCGTAGCGCTTGTGCAGGTTGCGGATTTCCAGGGCGGGCGTGGCCTCGGCCATGTGGGGTCCTCGTTGAAGTGTGCGCGCTGGCTGCCAGCGAACGCCAAGCTAGCACAGCGTTTAAAGGACAACCATCGACGTATTGTGTCGAGCGTGGAGGCGCTCGACGGGTTGTCTCATCCGGGCAGCGGACGGTCGCATGAAGGCAAGCGCCATGCCCTGCAAAACAGGGGCGTGCGCGAAAAAGGCGCGATGTTGCCAGCTTTGGCCTGGTGTTGGAAGTAGCATTTGCTGAGTGGTGGTCTGATTTCTGCACCATGTTTGCGCTTTGAGGAAGGTTTGGGGCATTTTTGGTGCGTGCATGTAGGCGAATCTGAGGCGTTTGGTAACAAGTCCTACGGACTGCGTATAAAAGCCATCACCCTGCATGCTTCACGGGCTAAGCCACAGGCCTCGTATTCTCTAAGCGACGTCGTTTTCGAAATATTTTGGCGCAATTCTTGCGTCAATAATAAAGAACGGCACCGTAGCTTTCTTTTTACGTAACGCTTCGGTGTGCCTCGCTCGTCTTGCACAGGTGGTTTTATGAGCAGTACCGCTAACTCTTCCGAGCTCGAACAAGGGCTGAAACCGCGACACATTACGATGCTGTCGATTGCCGGCGTGATTGGTGCCGGTCTATTCGTCGGCTCCGGCCACGCGATTGCCGAGGCAGGCCCTGCCGTGCTGCTGGCCTATGCCGCTGCGGGTACGCTGGTGGTGCTGGTGATGCGTATGCTGGCCGAAATGGCCGTTGCCTCGCCAGACACCGGTTCGTTCTCAACCTATGCCGACCGCGCTATCGGGCACTGGGCCGGCTTCACCATCGGCTGGTTGTACTGGTGGTTCTGGGTGCTGGTGATCCCGCTGGAGGCCAATGCCGCCGCGACCATTCTGCATGCCTGGTTCCCGAAGATCGCGATCTGGATGTTCACGCTGGTCATCACATTGCTGCTGACCGCGACCAACCTGTTCAGTGTGAAGAATTACGGCGAATTCGAGTTCTGGTTTGCGCTGATCAAGGTTGTGGCGATCATCGCGTTCGTGGTGCTGGGTGTTGCGGCGATTTTTGGTCTGCTGCCAACCAGTAACGTCAGTGGCGTGAGCCATCTGTTTGATACCGGTGGCTTCCTGCCAAACGGCATGGGCGCGGTGCTGGCGGCGATGTTGACAACCATGTTCTCGTTTATGGGCACCGAAATTGTGACCATTGCTGCGGCGGAGTCCAAGAACCCTGGCAAGCAGATCACCAAGGCCACCAACTCGGTGATCTGGCGGATCTTCCTGTTCTATCTGGTTTCGATCTTCATCGTTGTGTCGCTGGTGCCGTGGAACGATCCGCGCCTGGCCGAGGTAGGTTCGTATCAGACCGTGCTTGATGCGATGGGTATTCCGAACGCCAAGCTGATTGTCGATCTGGTGGTGCTGGTTGCTGTGACCAGTTGCCTGAACTCGGCGCTCTATACCGCTTCGCGCATGCTGTTCTCGCTCGGTAAGCGCGGCGATGCACCAGCATTGTCCAAACGCACCAGCAAGGGCGGCACGCCTTACTGGGCAGTGATCATGTCGACTGCCGCGGCGTTCCTGACCGTGTTCGCCAACTACATTGCACCGGCTGCCGTGTTTGATTTCCTGCTGGCCAGCTCCGGTGCCATTGCCC
Organism: Pseudomonas syringae group sp. 243L2; assembly: GCF_032587875.1. Classification (NCBI taxonomy): domain Bacteria; kingdom Pseudomonadati; phylum Pseudomonadota; class Gammaproteobacteria; order Pseudomonadales; family Pseudomonadaceae; genus Pseudomonas; species Pseudomonas syringae group sp. 243L2. The sequence goes on along the minus strand of NZ_JAWHPL010000022.1, from coordinate 65,030 downwards.
TTCTGGTGTATCTGGTGATTGCCGTGTCGCAACTGCGGATGCGCCAGAAGCGCATTGCTGCGGGAGAGGCTATCGACTTCAAGATGTGGTTGTTCCCATGGCTGACCTGGGCGGTGATCGCATTCATCGTTGCAGTGCTGACGATCATGTTGATCCAGGAAGAGCACCGCGTCGAAATCATCGCCACCGGCCTGCTAAGCCTGCTGGTGATCAGTGCTGGCCTGCTGGTTTCGCGCCGCCGCAAAGCCGGGCGTGTAGGCGCTGCTGCGCTGGGTTGATTGGCCGCTGACTATCGTGCTGACGCTCTGCGTCGGCACGATTTCGATCAGCGTGCGGCCTTGGTGTCTCGTTTCATCAGCAGATCGGATGCCAGGGTGTAATCCTTCTGGAAGGCAGGGCTTTCGATCCATTCGATCGCCGTGTCTTCGTCTTCATCGTGGTACATGGCGCGGTACACGATAAGCAGGCCCATCATGAAGTCCGTGGCAGGGTCTTCGTCCTCTTCGGAAACGACCAGTGCCAGCACCGGGTACTGCAGGAAGACGACGCACAGCGCCAGTTGGCTGATGGCTTCGGCGGCTTTCATGGCCACGAAGAGATCATCATAGTCGGCCGGGTCGAAGCCGTTCTCTACGATGTCTTTGAAGTCGAACGTGTTTAGATCAAGTTCGACGTCATCAAACGGCAGATTGACCAGCGCAGAGGCAAACACCGGATGGACAAGGCTGGTTGTGCCCTTGCCCGAACGGTTCTGCTTGGCCTTGATTTTTGCGCGCTTGGCACGTTTTTGCTGCTTGTCTGGCGAGGCCATGAGCGGTCCTTTGGCTGGCGTGAAATGCGATGGCCGCTATTGAAGCGCAGACGGGCTGGATAACCAAGGCTTGGCCGTAATCTCTGGACAATAAAAAACCCGCAGGACGCGGGTTTTGATGTGCTGGGTGTTACACGATCGTCATCGCTTGCCCGGCTTTGCAAACGCTTCGGCTTCATCCATGCGCGTGGCGAACATGTTCACGGCCTCGACCGCATCGCTTGCGCCGTCGCGGATCTGCACGATGACCTGTCCGGCCTGATCGGCCAGTGTCACACCTCGAATGGCGCCTTCCTGCGTGGCATCCATGCTCGCCACCGCTTCACGTGTTTCGGCGAGAATCTTGCCGATCATTTCGGCAATCTCGGTGGTAGAGCCGCTGGTACGTCCGGCCAGTTGCCGGACTTCGTCTGCCACCACGGCAAACCCGCGACCCTGATCACCCGCCCGTGCCGCTTCGATGGCAGCGTTGAGCGCCAGCAGGTTGGTCTGGTCGGCGATGCCGCGGATGGTATTGACGATGGCGGTGATCTGCTCGGAGCGATCGCCCAGTTGGCTCACCAGCTTCGCCGACGCGCCGATGTTTTCGGCAATCTGGCGCATTTCCCGAGCGGTTTCCTGAATGACCAGGGTTCCCTGTTCGGCCACTTTCTCGGTTTCTGCCGAGATATGGTAGGCACGCGACGCACCATGCGCATCGGCTTCCTGCTTTTCGACACGCTGGGTAATGTCACTGGCAAACTTGACGATCTTGTAGAGCTTGCCGTCGACATCAAAAACCGGGTTATACGTTGCTTCCAGCCAGACAACCCGGCCATGTTTGCCGAGGCGTTTGAACTGATCGCCAATGAACTCGCCCTGATTCAACTTGCGCCAGAATTCGGCATATTCCGGGCTGTTGGTCAGTGCCGGTTCGCAGAATGATCTGTGGTGTTTACCTTTGATCTCGTTCAGTGCGTAACCCATGACGTTCAGGAAATTACTGTTGGCGGTTATCACATTGCCATTGGGCTCGAATTCGCAAATAGCCATGGCCCGGTCTACTGCTGCCAGCTTGCTGTTGGTCTCGTTTTCGAGCATTACGCGTTTGGTGACGTCCAGAGCATATTTGACCACCTTGAAGACTTTGCCCTGCGTATCGGTCACCGGGTTGTAGCTTGCCTCCAGCCAGACGCTACGGCCACTCTTATCGATGCGCTTGAAGGTGCCGGAGATGAACTTGCCAGCCTTCAGAGACGCCCACAGGTCCGCGTATTCACGGCTGCGGAGCATCTCCGGCTCGCAAAAGTCGCGGTGCGTCTTGCTGGCCAGCTCATCGGCCCGGTAGCCCATCGCTGCAAGGAAGTTATCGTTGGCACGAAGGATCTTGCCGTCGAGACCCAGCTCGACCACCGCCATTGATTTTTCCAGTGCGCTTGTCAGTCCTTTGAGTCCATCTACCTCGGCCTTCATGGCTGTCAGTTCAGCTTTGTTCTTGTTTCCGAACATAACCTGCCCCTTGGTGTGTTTGTGGACTTGCTGTGATTAGAGTATCGGCTCGAAAAGCGGCGACATGAACGGTTCATCGCAACAATCGACTGGATAAATGAAGAGATTTATTGGCGTCAAAAAAGTGCAGTTTTTGGTCAAAGAAAAATACATTGACTATAAGTGCACAGATATCTGGAAAAGCGGTCTGCCCGTCAAATTCCGGACAAAGAAAAGCCCGCGATGGGGGAGCGGGCTTAAGGATTCACACTTGGGAGCAGCTCTACAATGACGCGGCCGCTGTGAAAACTTTGTGAAGAGTATTCACTGTTTTCACTTTTTTTCCGGCTGGATGGTGTTGGTCACTTCGGACGTCGGCACGAAGGTCTTCGATTCTTCGGCAGCCGCTTCCTTGGACGCAGCTTTATCCTTGGCCGCTTCGGTGTTCTCTTTGGCAGCCTCGTTCACTTTGTCCTGGGCAGACTCCATCTTCTCCTGGGATTTCTCCTGATGAGCCTGAGCGTCCTGTGCTTTCTGTTCGGATTTGCTGTCGCAGGCAGCCAGACCCAGAGTGGCGGCGATGATGAGGGCGGAGGCAGTAAACTTGAGCACGTAATTTTCCTTGTGGAAGCAAATGTATGGCTTCGATGGTGGGGAGGGAAAATTAGTTCAACGGGATGGGTTGGCAGGGCTCTGGATGGCTGGTATGAGTAGCAGAAGGCCGTTGTGATCTTCTCAAGTGTTGCCTTGAACGGCACCTTTACATGCCGCCAGACTAATCACCCTCTGAGTCAAGCGACTTTCAGCTCGGACTCTTTCCACTGTGTTCCGTCCAATTCGAACGCGGCTCCTTCGTGGGGTTGTGCATTTCGTTCGAAGATGATCGGACCAAAATTGGCGTGGATATAGGCAGCGTAAAAAGCCCTCATGGCAACGTCAGCTGGTCCCGGTATTTCTTGAGATTCGCGCTTTTCCCAGTTGGCAATGGTCTGCACATCGACCCGGAAAATGGCTGCAGCCTCCTCCTGAATGAGATCCTGCTCCTTTCTCAAAAAGCGAAACTGACGCCCGGTCATTGGCGTTTTCTGGCCAATGATATCCACAGCTATCGCTCGATGAAGTCCGTCGATATCTTCGATCTTCACACCCTCGCCGTATGGCGTTTCGAGGATCGTATAGCCATTTTTCAAGAAGATGCCGTCCAGTCCACTGCCTTTATATTTGTACATTTTCATACCTCCCACACCGTAATTGCGAAAAGCTCGTCAGGCTCAGGACTTGGATTGACGGCTACTACCATGCAGACAACATCTCTCGGCGCGAGCTCGCTCATCCGGAACTCGAAGTTGCCATGCCTCTCGCTGTACGTAGGCCCTCGGATGATTGCTCCTCGACGCAGGCATCTCAGGGCCTCCGTGGCGGTTATGCCGCGCTCATAGAGGCGCTCCAGGCAATGCTCGCGAAAGACGACTTTGGAGGAATCTCTTGCCAGGACATGAACAAGATCCTCAAGTTGCTGCTTGCTCCACAAGGGCTGCCTGTTTTTCATGCTGCCTATAATCCTTATAGGTGACACCATATTAGGGTGTCGTCCTTGCGTCGTAAATAATGATTATTTTCCGCTTGAGGCGTCGCGCTTGGAGCCTTTGAAATTAGCGGGTTTTGGTTTGCCGAGGCTTGGCTACCTTGTCACGCGCTGCGAAATGCGGGCAAGCGAATAAGCCGGATGGCGGCAGACGTGCGGTGCAGGAAGAGGCGACACGTGCAGTAGTCTGATTCTACTGGTCTCTTCTGCGCGCGCAGGGTGCAGACACGTCTGTCATTCAAAAAAACCAGACAACAAAAAGCCCGCACGAGGCGGGCTTTTTGTGTGCTTTCAGGTGTGCTTGGCATCACCTGAAAACGAAAGGTGGTGCCCAGAGACGGAATCGAACCGCCGACACGGGGATTTTCAATCCCCTGCTCTACCGACTGAGCTATCTGGGCAACGGGGCGCATTAGACGTGTTTTTCAGGAGGTCGTCAAGCGTGTTTTTTAAAAAATTTGAATTATTACCGACGCTTACGACCTTCACTGCGTGAAACGCTTTATTTTTCGGGGGGTACGTAGCCTTCGGCCTGGGCGTATTCTTCGCCGGAGAGAAACTTGTCCATCTCGGTCTGGAGGAATTTCCGGTCTTCAGCGTTCATCATATTCAGGCGGCGCTCGTTGATCAGCAGGGTTTGGTGTTTCTGCCAGTCGGCCCAGGCTTTTTGCGAGACGTGATTGAAAATGTCTTCGCCCTTGGCGCCAGGGTATGGGGCGCGTTCCAGGCCGGGCAGTTCTTCTTTGTACTTGCGGCACATTACGGTGCGGGTCATGACGACTCTCCTGCGTTCAATACGTCGGCTGCGCGTTTGAGCAGCTTTTTCACCGGGGCAGCTAGGCCCAGGCGTGGCGGGGTGGCGAGGTTATACCAGAGCCAGTCGGCCTCGGCCACGTGATCGGCGGACTCCTGGACCTTGACCAGCCAGGGTTCGATGCTCAACTGGAAGTGGCTGAAAGTGTGGATCAGCCCCGGCAGTTCATGATGCTCGCCCAGTTGCAGCGCGTGTTGGGTGGCCAGGTGCTGAAGGTCATCGAAGTCATCCAGTTCCGGCAGGCTCCACAGGCCGCCCCACAAGCCGCTGGAAGGGCGACGATAAAGCAGGATCGCGCCGTCTTCGTTGGCGAGCATCGGCATGAGCGTGCGTTTCTGCGGCACGGTCTTGCGCGGCTTGGGGATCGGGTAGCGCGTTTCCAGGCCCAGCATGTGCGCCTCGCAACTGCGTTCCAGCGGGCAGAGCAGGCAGCTGGGTTTGCTGCGGGTACAGAGCGTGGCACCGAGGTCCATCATGGCCTGGGTATAGTTGTTGACCCGGCTATGCGGTGTGAAGCGTTCAGCTGTGGCCCACAGCTGTTTGGCCACCTTGGGTTCGCCGGGATAGCCCTCCTGCGCGGTAAAGCGCGCCAGCACGCGTTTGACGTTGCCGTCGAGGATCGGCGCGCGAAGACCCATGCTCAGGCTGGCGATTGCGCCTGCGGTGGATAGACCGATACCGGGCAGCAGGATGAGTTTTTCGACGTCGCGGGGAAACTCGCCATCGTGATCGGCAACCACGATTTTTGCGGTCTTCTGCAAGTTGCGGGCGCGGGTGTAGTAGCCCAGCCCGGTCCATAGGTGCAGCACTTCGTCTTCCGGTGCCTCAGCCAGCGCCTGCACGGTCGGCAGGGCCTCCATGAAGCGGTCGAAGTAATTCAGAACGGTGCTGACCTGGGTCTGCTGCAGCATGATTTCCGATACCCAGACCCGATACGGCGTGATGTCTTGTTGCCAGGGCAGGTCATGTCGGCCATGACGGTCGTACCAGTCCAGCACGGCGCTGGAGAATTGTTCGGGTTGCATGGCCTGAAGGGCTCTCGTCGTCGGGGTATGAGTCGGGATAGGAAAGGGTGCGCCAGTGGAGCGCCGCGAGGGCGCTCCTGAGCTGTTCACATTGCTCTAGCGTTTGAACAATCCCTTGAGGGCGTCCTTGAGTTCGGGGCTGACCTTGTCACCGAGTTTTTCATTCAGCTTGTCCTCAAGCTTCTCGCTGATCCGGTCGCCCGCCAGCTTGGCAGCGATCTGGCCGACGCCTTCCTTGTCCAGGCGGCAGGCTTTGGCACCCAGTTCCAGCGGGCCGCGGCACTGCACCGGCCACTCGATGCCGACAAAGCGCGGATTGATCTCGCACGCTGGGTCCGGCATGTCGCTCTTGTCGCCTTCGACGATGATGCCGACGCGGTAATTCATGCCCAGTACGCGCAGATCGACGTCGCCGTTACCGTTGACGGCCATGCCCGGCGTACGAACCTTGAGGTCCGGATTGCTGGCCACGCCGTTGCGTATCACCAGATTGCCGTTGAGCTGCTGGAAAGGGGTGTCCTTGGCGCGTGGTTCGCCGCTAAGCGTCTTGCGGTTGAGGATCGAAATACCCTTGCACAGCTGCTGCTCCAGGTTGGCATTGACCAGTACGCCGTTATTGAGCGCAAAGCTGGCGGTGCCGTTCAGGCTGTCGATCAGGGCTTTTTCGCTGTTGCCTGTGCCGGTCAGGTTGCTGTCGAGGTTCAGCAGGCCACGCACTGGCGGTGTCTGGCCCTGGCTTTCCAGAATGCGTTCGACCGGTACTTTGGCAATGCGCGTCTGTACCGTGGCCACAGGCGTGTCCGGACGCGCGTCCAGATTGCCCTTGACCTCGAAGTTGCCGTTGTACAGGTCGCCACTCAGCGTATCGACCTTGATAAGACCACCGTTGGCCTGGGTCTTGAACGCTGCGTTGTCGATGGGCAGTTTGTTGAGGGTCAGTTTGCCGAAGCTCAGGTCAGCTTCGACATCCAGCGTACGCAAGCGCTCCAGCGGCAGCAGCCTGGCAGTGCTCCAGGCGGCCTTGGTCGGTTGTTCGGGCAGCGGTGAATCGCCCGCAGCAGCGGCGGCTTCACCGGACTGAACCTCGGATTTGCGCGCGGCCTTGGCACCTTTGCTTTCTTCGCTCTCAGCCGGACGATAGCGGTCGGCGTCGAAGGTATCGCCCTTGAGCTGGACACGCAGCGCCTGCTTGGCGAAGTCGTCCACGGCGATCCGACCCGTGAAGGTGCTGTCGTCGACTTTCAGGTTGAGGTTTTCCAGCGCAAGGCTGGTGGGCGTGCCAGCGAGGCGTGTGACCATTTCAACCTTGCTCAGCGCGCCCTCGGACATGGCTGGCAATGGCTGGCCGATGTTTTCGAAGAAGGTGCGCAGGTCGAGCTGGGCGATGGACAGACCGCCGCTGATCTGTGGCGTCTTGTCCAGATCACGGGCACGCAGTTCGCCCAGTGCGCGCAACTGGTTGGCTGACACTTTGAGGCTGTTCCATTCGGCGATATTGGCGGCAAGGTCTGCCAGCAACTGGCCCTGCGCCGAGAAAGTGACGGTCTTGCCCTGCAGCGGCTCGCCTGCGACTTCGCCGGACAAGCGCATGTCTTCGAATTGATAGCGCTTGAGTACGCGGTCCATGCGCAGTTCGCCGACCAGTTCGGTCTTGGCGCGCACGACGGGCTGGTTGGTGCTCAGGAACGCCGTCAGTTTGATCGGGATGTCGGATGCTTCACGAATTGGTCCGGTGCTCAGTTGAATGCTCTCGGCCGTGAAGGTTCGGCCTTTGCGGGCATCGCTGTAATCCACGCGGGCGTTGTTGACAGTCAGGCTGTCGATGTCCAGCCGGATCGGCTGGGAAGGGCGATCGGCCTTGGGCGCGTCCGGGGCAGGCGCAGGGGTTGGTTCGCCAGGCGCTGCGGTGGTTGCGACAGCGGGCTTGCCGATGTCCTCCCAGTTGCCATGACCGTTTTCGTCACGGTGCAGGGCCAGGTTAAGGCCTTCGACGCGGATGTCACTCATCTGCACCTGACGACGAAGCAATGGCAGGACACGTACGGACAGGCCGAGCATCTGCACATCGGCAAACGGCTGATCGGGGGCGGTCAGGGTGGCGACATGAGCGTCGTGCAATTCCAGGCCGAGCCAGGGGAACAGGCTCCAGCCGATATCACCGTTGAGCGTCAGCTCGACGTTGGCCTTGTCGCGTGCCAGCTGGCGAATCTCGTCTTTGTAGTCGTTGGGATCAAACAGGTGGGTCAGGGCGAAGCCGAGAGCCACGATGATCAGCAACAGCCCGAGAATAAACAGCCCCAGGATTTTGCCGAACGCTTTCATGGGCGAGTCCTTGTGTCGATATTCAAAAATAGCCCGTGAGTATACCGCTCTGACGCGCGTACCGGGCTGCGGATGCCTTTATTGCTGTCCGGTCGCCGGTTTGAGGTAGCAGCGCTCCTCTCGACCCTACAGCTACATAGCTTTTTTGCCTCAACTAAGGTTCTGACAGGCTTTTCCTTATCATTTAATTGATTGCATCTATGGCGTCATAGAGCGCGCGGATTAACCGATAAAATAGATAATAAAAAGCATGTAACGAGATGCTTATTTGCCATCAGACAGTGATAGTCTCCGTTTTTGCTGGCTCAGGTGCGTCTTTTTGTCACGTATCTGAACAACCTGCCGATAAAACAGACATGGCCGCTCGGCATAGAGTCTGTGGCGGACCAGCGGACCATCTGCGAGCTTCACACATTGGGGTAATTATAATGAGCACAAGCACAGCCTTGGGCGGCGACGCCGTTCAGCCTGCGTTCTTGTCCAAAGAGCGCATTATCGCCAAGCCCGGTTTCAACCGTTGGCTTGTTCCACCAGCAGCATTGGCCATCCATCTTTGTATCGGTATGGCTTACGGCTTCTCGGTGTTCTGGTTGCCGTTGTCCAAGGCCGTGGGTATTACTGCACCCGTCGCCTGTACTCCGGACATGGGTTTCTTCGCGCAGATGTTCGCGTCGACCTGTGACTGGCAGATCTCCATGCTGGGCTGGATCTACACCCTGTTCTTTATCTTCCTGGGTTGCTCGGCTGCCATCTGGGGTGGCTGGCTGGAGCACGCAGGTCCACGCAAGGCCGGTGTTGTTTCTGCCCTGTGCTGGTGTGGCGGTCTGCTGATTTCCGCGTTGGGTATTTATACCCACCAGATCTGGCTGATGTGGCTGGGCTCGGGGGTTATCGGCGGCATTGGTCTGGGGCTGGGGTATATCTCCCCCGTTTCGACCCTGATCAAGTGGTTCCCGGACAAGCGCGGCATGGCGACCGGTATGGCGATCATGGGCTTTGGTGGCGGCGCAATGGTCGGTGCACCACTGGCCACTGCGCTGATGGGCCACTTTGCCTCGGCTGAAAGCGTTGGCGTCTGGCAGAGCTTCGTGGTGATGGCGGTGATCTACTTCATCTTCATGATCGGTGGCGCGCTGGGCTATCGCGTTCCGCCAACCGGCTGGAAACCTGAAGGCTGGACCGCTCCGGCTGCCAAGGCCAAGAACTCGATGATCACCAACCGTCACGTGCACGTCAGCGTGGCCTGGAAGACACCGCAGTTCCGTCTGGTCTGGCTGGTGCTGTGCCTGAACGTATCGGCCGGTATCGGCATCCTGGGCATGGCTTCGCCGCTGTTGCAGGAAGTGTTCGCCGGCAAACTGCTGGGCGTCGATCTGACCTTCAGCCAGCTCAATGCCGACCAACTGAAAGCCATTGCTGCGATTGCAGCCGGCTTCACGGGTCTGTTGAGTCTGTTCAACATCGGCGGTCGTTTCTTCTGGGCTTCGTGCTCGGACTTCATCGGTCGCAAGGCAACCTACTTCGTATTCTTCGCACTGGGCTTCCTGCTTTATGCGTCGGTTCCGACCCTGAGCCACATGGGTAGCATTGCCCTGTTCGTGGCCGCGTTCTGCATCGTGCTGTCGATGTACGGTGGCGGTTTCGCGACGGTTCCGGCTTATCTGGCTGACCTGTTCGGTACGCAGATGGTCGGCGCGATCCACGGTCGTCTGCTGACTGCCTGGGCTGCGGCCGGTGTGCTCGGTCCGGTATTGGTCAACTACCTGCGTGAGTACCAACTCGCCCACGGTGTTGCACGTGCCGATGCCTACGACATCACCTTGTACATCCTCTCGGGTCTGCTGGTGCTGGGCTTTATCTGCAACCTGCTGATTCGTCCGGTTGCCGACAAGTACTTCATGACCGACGCCGAGCTGGCGGCTGAACAAGCCATCGGTCACGACAAGGGTGCCAATGCCACGACTTCGCTGGAGTGGAAAGCATCCGCAGGCAGTAAGCCGCTGGTCATCGCCGCCTGGCTGGCCGTAGGCATCCCGCTGGCGTGGGGCGTCTGGATTACCCTGCAAAAAACCGCAGTGCTGTTCCACTAAAAGCCTGTAGGTAACAGATAAGCGCTTGCACTTAGGTGCAGGCGCTTTTTTTTGTGCACAGAATTCTTGTTCCACGCACTCTGAATCGGACGCAGAGCATCCCACTATAGTTGAGGCTATCGTTCCACACGCTCCAGCGTGGGAATGCCGTTCGTGACGCTCTGCGTCACCTATCTGCGGCTCAATGTGTTTGATGCACTGCCCGTTCCCCCGCAGACGCTGCTACATTAGCAACCCCTGTTTTTATTGCCTGTAGGAGTTGTTTGCATGCTAGCCCACGTGGAGTCATACGCTGGTGATCCGATCCTTTCCCTGATGGAAACCTTTGGCAAGGATTCCCGTGCGGACAAGGTCAATCTGAGCATCGGCTTGTATTACGACGCGCAGGGCCGTATCCCTCAGCTGGCATGCGTAGCAACGGCACAACAGCAACTGGCCGAGGGCGAGCAGGCGGCTTCTGTCTATCTGCCGATGGAAGGCCTGGCGGCTTATCGGCAGGCAGTGCAGACCCTGTTGTTCGGGGCGGATCACCCGCTTGTGCAGACAGGACGCGTGGCGACCATCCAGACCGTGGGCGGCTCCGGCGCGCTGAAAGTAGGTGCCGACTTCCTCAAGTATGCCTTCCCGGACTCGCAGGTCTGGGTCAGCGATCCGACCTGGGAAAACCACAACGCGCTGTTCGGTGGTGCGGGCTTCAAGGTCAACAGCTACCCGTATTTCGACGCGCAGACTGGCGGGGTCAGGTTCGAGGCCATGCTCGACACGGTGCAGGGCCTGCCTGCGCAGAGCATCCTCCTGCTGCACCCGTGCTGCCATAACCCGACCGGTGCCGATCTGACAGTCGAGCAATGGGACCGGTTGATCGAGGTTATCAAGGATCGTCAGCTCATCGCGTTTCTGGATATTGCCTATCAGGGCTTCGGCAAGGGCATTGATGAGGATGCCTATGCCATCCGCGCAATGGCCAACGCAGGTGTTACAACGCTGGTCAGTAACTCGTTCTCGAAAATCTTCTCGCTGTACGGCGAGCGGGTCGGCGGGCTGTCGGTCGTCTGCGAAGACACCGCGTCGGCTGCCAACGTATTCGGCCAGCTGAAGGCCACTGTACGTCGCAACTACTCCAGCCCGCCTGCGCATGGCGCCTTTCTGGTTTCAAAAGTGCTCAACACACCGCACCTGCGCGAGCAGTGGCTGAGCGAAGTCGAGGCCATGCGCGTGCGCATCATCGACATGCGCACGCGGCTGGTTGAGGTGCTGGCGCAGAAGGTTTCCGGACGTGATTTCAGCTTTATCCTCAGGCAGAGCGGGATGTTCAGCTATACCGGTCTGACGCCACAGCAGGTCGATGAACTGAAAGACGTTCACGGCATTTACATGCTGCGCAGTGGCCGGGTGTGCATGGCGGGCCTGAATGAAGGCAATATCGACAAGGTATGTAACGCAATCGCGAGCCTCTTCACCCACTAAATGCCCTGCTGGTCGTCTGTTTGCTTCATGGCGGGCGCATCTGGGCCTATAATGCTCGCCTTTTTTCGCCCAATGATTTTGCGGAGCTGGTGATGGCCGAACGTAAGGCGTACGTCGAGCGTAATACTCTGGAAACCCAGATCAAAGCCTCGATCAACCTGGATGGCACCGGAAAGGCCCGATTCGATATCGGTGTGCCTTTTCTTGAGCACATGCTCGACCAGATCGCCCGGCACGGGCTGATCGACCTGGACATCGAGTGCAAGGGTGACCTGGCAATCGATGATCACCATACGGTGGAAGACGTCGGTATCACCGTGGGACAGGCGTTCAGCCAGGCCATCGGCGACAAGAAAGGCATTCGTCGTTACGGCCACGCCTATGTGCCGCTCGACGAAGCGCTGTCGCGCGTGGTCATCGACTTTTCGGGCCGTCCGGGCCTGCAGATGCATGTGCCGTATACCCGTGCCACGGTGGGTGGCTTTGATGTGGACCTGTTTCAGGAGTTCTTCCAGGGCTTCGTCAACCACGCGAACGTGACGCTGCACATCGACAACCTGCGTGGCACCAACACTCACCACCAGATCGAGACCGTGTTCAAGGCTTTCGGTCGCGCGCTGCGCATGGCGGTCGAGCTGGATGAGCGCATGGCCGGGCAAATGCCATCCACCAAGGGTGTGCTCTGATGCAGACGGTTGCGGTCATCGATTACGGTATGGGCAACCTGCACTCTGTCGCCAAGGCGCTTGAGCACGTAGGCGCAGGCCGTGTGCTGATTACCAGTGACGCCAAGGTGATTCGCGAAGCCGACCGTGTGGTGTTTCCGGGTGTGGGCGCGATTCGCGACTGCATGGCCGAGATCCGCCGTCTGGGCTTTGATTCGCTGGTCAGGGAAGTCAGCCAGGACCGTCCGTTTCTCGGCATCTGCGTCGGCATGCAGGCGTTGCTCGACAGAAGTGAAGAGAGCGGCGGCGTGGACTGCATCGGTCTTTTTCCTGGCCAGGTGAAGTTTTTCGGCAAGGACCTGTATGAAGAAGGCGAGCACCTGAAAGTGCCGCACATGGGCTGGAATCAGGTCGCTCAGGCGGTGGATCACCCGCTGTGGCATGACATTCCGGACCTGGCGCGTTTCTACTTCGTGCACAGTTTCTACATCGATGCCGCCAACCAGCGTCAGGTGGTCGGGCGCGGTCACTACGGCCTCGACTTTGCCGCCGCGCTGGCCGACGGTTCGCGTTTTGCCGTGCAATTTCACCCGGAAAAGAGCCACATCCACGGTCTGCAATTACTGCAGAACTTCGCTGCCTGGGATGGTCGCTGGTAATCGTATGAGCAAAACCAAGAGCAAGCCGCCGATTCTGACCCTTTCGCCCGAGCATGAGCAGCAGGCGATCGACAAGCTCAAGCGCCTGTTCGCAGAGCGCTTCGAGCTGGAGCTGGGTACGTTTGAAGTGGCTGAGGTACTGGAATTGTTCACCCGCGAGATTGCCCCGCATTACTACAATCGCGCTATTTTCGATGTTCAGCAGCAGCTCAAGGAGCGGTTCGAGAGCATCGAAAGCGACCTCTGGGCGCTCGAAAAGAATTGAATAGAAGCAGCTTTGAGCTTCAGGCTTCAAGCCGCAAGAATCAGTGAGTACGCATACTTGCAGCTAATCGCTTGCAGCTTGCCGCTCTTTTTGACCAAGGAATAAGCATGCTGATTATCCCCGCTATCGACCTCAAAGACGGTGCCTGTGTACGTCTGCGTCAGGGCCGGATGGAAGATTCCACGGTGTTCTCCGATGACCCGGTGGCCATGGCTGCCAAGTGGGTCGACGGTGGTTGCCGCCGTCTGCATCTGGTCGATCTGAACGGTGCGTTCGAAGGACAGCCGGTCAACGGTGATGTGGTCACGGCCATTGCCAGACGCTACCCGAACCTGCCGATCCAGATTGGTGGCGGCATCCGTTCGCTGGAAACCATCGAGCACTACGTCAAGGCAGGCGTGAGCTACGTCATCATTGGCACCAAGGCAGTCAAAGAGCCCGAGTTCGTGGCTGAAGCCTGCCGCGCGTTCCCAGGCAAGGTGATCGTCGGTCTGGATGCCAAGGACGGTTTCGTCGCCACCGATGGCTGGGCTGAAGTCAGCTCGGTTCAGGTCATTGATCTGGCCAAGCGTTTTGAAGCCGATGGCGTGTCTGCCATTGTCTACACCGACATCGCCAAAGACGGCATGATGCAGGGCTGCAACATCCCGTTCACCGCCGCGCTGGCGGCCGCCACGCGGATCCCGGTAATTGCTTCGGGTGGCATTCATAACCTGGGCGACATTCAGGCGCTGTTGAATGCGAAGGCTCCGGGCATCATCGGCGCAATCACCGGTCGTGCGATCTACGAAGGTACGCTGGATGTGGCCGAAGCCCAGGCGCTCTGCGACCGCGAACAACGCTGAATAGCTGGAGACTGACCCTGTGGCCCTAGCCAAACGCATCATCCCTTGCCTGGACGTCGACAACGGTCGAGTGGTCAAGGGTGTCAAGTTCGAGAACATCCGGGATGCAGGCGATCCGGTGGAAATTGCTCGTCGTTACGATGAGCAGGGTGCCGACGAAATTACTTTTCTCGACATCACTGCCAGCGTCGATGGCCGTGACACCACGCTGCACACCGTCGAGCGCATGGCCAGTCAGGTGTTCATTCCGCTGACTGTCGGTGGCGGCGTGCGTACCGTGCAGGACATCCGTAACCTGCTCAATGCGGGCGCGGACAAGGTGTCGATCAACACGGCAGCGGTGTTCAACCCTGAGTTTGTCGGTGAAGCCGCCGCTCGTTTCGGGTCGCAGTGCATTGTGGTCGCTATTGATGCCAAGAAGGTCTCCGGCCCGGGTGAAACCCCGCGCTGGGAAATCTTCACCCACGGTGGACGCAAACCCACTGGGCTGGACGCGGTGCTCTGGGCGAAAAAGATGGAAGACCTGGGGGCTGGCGAGATCCTGTTGACCAGCATGGACCAGGACGGCATGAAGAACGGCTTCGACCTGGGCGTCACCCGCGCCATCAGTGATGCGCTGGGCATCCCGGTGATTGCTTCCGGTGGTGTCGGCAACCTTGAGCATCTGGCCGCCGGCGTCATCGAAGGCCACGCCAGTGCCGTGCTGGCGGCGAGTATTTTCCACTTTGGCGAATACACCGTTCCCGAAGCAAAGGCTTATATGGCCAGTCGCGGGATTGTGGTGCGCTGAGTCGCTGCGCATCAAAGCGGGCGTCGCTTGTTTCAGACCATGGGTTTGAAGCAGTCGGCGCTCGCTCTGTTTCAGCCCTGTGGCATTCGAGTATTACCTGTAAGCGACATCGCCGGACAGCGCGCTAGACAGTGCGCCGGGTTCGCGGCACTCTGCATGCGTCAGTCACGATCGAGTGCCGGAACATGTTCAAACGTCTATTTCTCGCACTGATCGGTGTCGGCTTGTTGCTGAATGAAACTGCGCGAGCCAGCGACTCAACGCCTTATTCCATGGTGTTGCTCACCGAGAATTTCCCGCCGTTCAACATGGCGGTCGATGGCAAGAATTTCGCGCAGGAAAACAACATCGACGGTATTGCCGCTGAAGTGGTGCGCGAGATGTTCAAGCGCGCAAACATTGGTTACAGCATGACCCTGCGTTTTCCGTGGGATCGGGTTTACAAGCTTGCCCTCGACAAGCCCGGCTATGGTGTGTTCTCCACCACTCGCCTGCCTGAGCGCGAAAAACTGTTCAAATGGGTGGGTCCGGTAGGCTCCTATGACTGGATCATGCTCGCCCGCGGCGACAGCCCCATCACGTTAACGTCGCTTGAGCAGGCAAAGAACTACAGGATTGGTGCCTATAAAGGCGACGCCATCGGCGAGCGTCTGAACGCGATGGGCCTTAACCCGATTTTGATGCTGCGTGACCGGGACAACGTGAAAAAGCTCGACAATGGTCAGATCGATCTGTGGGCCGTGGGCGATCCGGTTGGCCGCTATCTGGCGAAACTGGAAGGGGTCTCGGGGTTCAAGACAGCGCTGCGTTTCAACAGCGCCGAACTTTACCTGGCAGTCAACAAGAGCACGCCTGACGATGTTGTGGCTCGCCTGCAGAAAGCCCTCGACCAGATGCGCGCCGAGGGTTGGGTCGATGCCGTCAAGGCGCGCTATCAGTAATCGCTCAACCTGCTGCGGGAAGGGTGTCTTCACGTACGTTGGAGGGCTGCCCATTGATGTCATGGGCGTAAGTGCAGATCTTCAACGGCAGCAGTGTCTGGCGGGCCCATCTTGACCGTTTAATGGTCGATCGGGCGATGTTCGTACGACCAACTGACCGATAATGCGCCTAACCGGTTTTTCCCCATAACCACCTGTGGCTCGGGCGTCGGTCCCGCCGGTTGCAGCTCTATGGCAAGCGCAAGCGGCTGGATGCCGTCCTTGATAACGGTGTCTTGCTCTCCGTTGTGGAGACCTCATCCTTTAAGCCGGAATTGATCGGGTTATCAAGGCTGAAACGGCGCGTGACATGGAAAACAGACCTTGCCTACTTTGCGTGCGGAACGTGCTGACTCGGTTTTGGCGGGATCGACGGTAAAATCCGTCAGCGTCATGTCTGGAAAGGCGAGCGCAGATTGGCGAAAGCCAATTATATGCAATTAAGAGCTATTTATATGCATCATAAGTGTTGCCCGCGCTACATAAGTGTTGCATATTGATGTTGCCGAAACGGTAGGATTCAAGCAATGAAGTGCAACGAGTTTCGGCGATGGTTGCAGGCTCAAGGCGCTGAGTTCAGGGCTGCCAAGGGTAGTCATTTCAAGGTTTACCTGAATGGTAAGGCAACCATCTTTGCAGACCATGGAAGCAAAGAAATGCACGAAGGGTTACGCAAGTCGATCATCAAGCAGCTCGGCCTTAAGGATTGACGTCGAGCTGCTCCACTACAGGTGAGACCTTATGTATCAATATCCATTGGATCTACATCGGGAGCCGACAGGCGTTTGGCTGTCGTGTCCAGACATTCCCGAAATGAGCGCCTCTGGCGACACCCTGCCTGAAGCATTTAGCGAAGCTCTTGACGGCATGGAATCGGCTCTATCGCTCTACGTCGATCAGCGTCGCAAGATTCCCCAAGCCTCAGTCGTACCCGGCCATGAACTGTTGATGCGTTTGCCTGCGCTGACGGTTGCCAAAATCATGCTATGGAACAGCTTGTTGGAAGAGGGCGTTAGCCGTGCTGAGCTGGCGCGTCGCCTCGGTTGCACGCGGCAAGTGGTGGATCGGCTTGTGGACTTTCTGCATGCCTCGAAAATCGAGCAGGTGGAGCGAGCGCTGGCTGAGCTTGGTCGGCGTATTACGTTGAGCATTGAGCGGGCCGCTTGATGTGTAACACCTCATTTGAAAGACCAGCTGACGGACGTTTCGTCGTTCGCAGGCTCAGCGATACACCCCATTCTTGCCATGCGCCGCACTCGCCTGATTGCCGCGTTCGCTGATCATGCTGCGCAGGTCGATCCATTCGACGCCCTGATCCTTGAGTTTGGGCAACTCGCGTTCCAGTACGTCCAGCGTGACAGGGTAGGGGTGACCGATGACCACTGCCGAGCCATGCTTGCGGGCGATTTTGATGGCTGACTGCAATTGTCGGTTGATGGCTTCGGCCGTGCGCTCGTCGTCCAGAAACACGTCGCGTGAGACGCTTGCGAGGCCGATGCGCTGAGCCTCTGCGGCTGCCACGGTTTTCGCGCTGGTGCGGCTGTCCACGAAAAACAGATGACGTCTTTGCAGTTCGGCCATCAACCAGGCCATCGCGACCGGTTCGGCGGTCATCCGGCTGCCCATGTGGTTATTGATGCCGGCTGCATAAGGCACTTTCAGCAGCGCCGCATTGAGACGGCTTTCCAGTTCAGGCAAGGGCAGCTCGGGGTGCCAGGCGTAAGGCCCGGTCGCCGGGTCCATCGGCATGTGCAGCATGACCGTCTTGCCTGCGCGGTGGGCCTCGCGGGCAAATTCGGTGGCGTGCGGAGTGTCAGGCATGATCGCCAGCGTTACCGGGCCGGGGAGCGCCAGCGTACGGCTATCCCGCGCCGGGTTCTGACCCAGGTCGTCGATGATCAGGCTGAGATAGGCCTTCGGCGGCTTGCCGGTGCTCTCGACTGGCGCTGCATGGGCAGCACCAGTGATCGAGAGTGTCAGCAGTAACAGAGCGAGAGCGCGCATCCGTCAATTGCCGCGGGTGATACTCAGCCCTTTCAGCAGGCTGAGGGCCTGGCTGAGCTGGAAGTCATCATCCTGCGGACGCGCCTTGGCTGCTGCGCCACCCTTGACGGTCGGCTTGTCGGCACCGCCGTTGCCATTGCCCAGGTGGCCCATCAGGTCGGCTTCCTTGTAGTTCTCGCCGTCTGCTTCGCTGGTGACCTTGGCCCGACGTACCACGATGTCCGGGTTGATGCCCTGCGCCTGGATCGAGCGACCGTTCGGCGTGTAATACAACGCTGTGGTGATCTTCAGAGCGCGATCGTTGTTTAACGGCAGAACGGTTTGCACCGAGCCTTTGCCGAAGGTGTCGGTGCCCATCAGAATCCCGCGTTTCTGGTCTTGCAGGGCACCGGCGACGATTTCCGACGCAGAAGCGCTGCCGCCGTTGATCAACACCACCAGCGGTACGCCTTCGCTGGCGTCTGCCGGGTCTGCCGAGAAACGCAGTTCGGAGTTGGCGATGCGACCTTTGGTGTAGACAATCAGGCCTTTGGTAAGGAAGTGGTCCGCCACCTGCACCGCCGATTGCAGCACGCCGCCGGGGTTGTTGCGCAGGTCGAGAATCAGGCCGCTCATCTTCTTGCCATTGTCCTTGCGGAATTTGGCCAGCGCCTTGCCGACTTCGTCCCCGGTCTTGACCTGGAACTGGGTAATGCGGATGTAGCCGTATCCGTTTTCCAGCATCTGCGCCTTGACGCTCTTGACCTGGATGGTCGCCCGCGCCAGCGTCACATCAAACGGCGTACCGCCATCGCGCACCAGTGTCAGGGTGATCTTCTCGCCGATTTTGCCGCGCATCTTGTCGACCGCTTCCTGCATGTTCTGGCCCTGGGTCGGCGTGCCATTGATCTTCACGATCAGGTCGCCTGCCTCAATGCCAGCCTTGGAAGCAGGTGTGTCGTCGATGGGTGAAACCACCTTGACGAACCCGTCTTCGACGCCCACTTCGATGCCCAGTCCACCGAACTCGCCGCTGGTGCTTTCCTGCAGCTCCTGGAAATCTTCCGGGCCCAGGTAGGCGGAGTGTGGATCAAGGTTGCTGAGCATGCCCTTGATGGCGTTTTCCAGCAGAGTCTTGTCGTCCACTGGCTCGACATAGGCCGCCTTGACCCGATCCATGACCTCGGCAAAGGTGCGCAGCTCGTCAAGCGGCAGCGGCGGCTTGGCGTTGGCATTGGGCTTGGCGGGCGAGACTGCTGCAGGCGTGGCTGGCGCGGTCTTTTCGGCAGCTTGCGCCAAAGGCGCGCCAATAACGATGGCAATTGCCAGGGCCAGCGAGGTGAGGCGGGACAAATGCAGCATGTCTAACGAACTCCTACAGATATTGACGCCGGCTTATCCTTGAGTGCGGCACCATTGGGCTGGATCGCTGGGGCGACCCTGCTGACGAATAGCAAAGTACAACGCTGCCGTGTCCTGACCGCCACTATTGCCGACCGTGGAAATCGCTTCACCGGCTTTTACAATGTCACCTGCCGACTTGAGCAGGCTCTGGTTATGCCCATACAGGGTGAGATAACCGTTGCCATGGTCGAGAATGACCAGAAGCCCGGCACCACGCAACCAGTCGGCGAACACCACTCGTCCGCCATGCACTGCATGTACCTGGCTTCCGGCTGCGGCGCTGATCATGACGCCGTCCCATTTGGTTCGCTCGTCATCACCGCGGGCTTCACCGAAACGCGCAAGCAGTCGACCATCAATAGGCCATGGAAGTTTTCCCCGGGCCTCTGCAAAAGGTCCGCCGTAGGAAACTCCGGCACTGGAAACGACTGCGCCGGGGGCTTTGACCGGGCGACGCGGTGTGGGTTCATCAGCGCTTTTACTGCTGCTGGTGCTGTTGTTGCGGGCGACGGCCTCAGCTTCGCGCTGACGTTTCTCTTCGGCCTCGCGAGCGGCGACCAGCGCCTTCTGGCGAGCCTCTTCAGCTTCGCGTGCCTGCCGGGCCAGGGTTTCTTCGATGGTCTTGAGAACCTTGGCCAGGTCGGCCTGATCCTGCTGACGGGCCTGCAGTTTCTGATCGCGGGCCTTGTAGTCCTGATTCAGCTTGGCCAGTGCCTGCTGACGCTCCTGGCGCACCTTGGCCAGTTCTTCGCTCTGGCTGTCCAGGTTGCTCTTCTGCACCAGCAACTGTGCCTGTTGCAGATCGATGTCTTTTTCGACATTGGCCAGCTGGCGCAGGGTTTCATTGAAGTTGCGTAGCTGCTCCAGGCGCGCCTGGCTCAGGTAGTCGTAATACGTGAGGGTTCGGGCGAACTTCTCTGGGTGCTGCTGATTGAGCAACAGCTTGAGGTATTCCTGGCGGCCACTCTGATAGGCGGCGCGGGCCTGGATAGCAATCAGGCGTTGCTGTTCAACGCGGGCACTGTTCAGTTTCTTCTTTTCACTGTCGAGCTTTTGCAGCTCGGTTTCCGTCTTTTTTAGTTCCTTTTGCAGGACCTCGACCTGCTTTTCCAACTTGCCCATTTCGGTTTCGGTGGTGCGCAGGTCCTTCTGGACGCCTGCACGTTCTTCCTGAAGCTTGCCCAGGACTTTTTGCAGCTCCGTCACATCCTGACGCGCAGCATCTATCTGTTTTTGGGTTTGCACACGCTCGTCTTCGGCAAACGCCGGATTGAGCAGGCAGATCAGAGCAAGGGCAATCAAGGCGCGAAGCATGTGGGTGGGCGATACCGAGGAATTGTGAGAAAAAATGTCAGGCTTAGTATGCCCGCCATGCGCTGCAAAAAAAACGCCCCGCAGCCACTGCTTTAGGGCTTGAAACATAAAAAACCGGCTTTGCCTGATGGCTATAGGCCGGTTTTCAGCGTTTTACTTCGCCACAAGGATCGAGTGGCCCGTCATCTCTTGCGGTTTCTCCATGCCCAACAGATGCAGCATGGTCGGTGCCACGTCAGCCAGAACACCACCTTCGCGGACTTTCAGCGGGCGCTTGCCGACGTACACGAAAGGCACCGGCTCGGAAGTGTGCGCGGTATGCGCCTGGCCTGTAGAGTCATCGGTCATCTGCTCGACGTTGCCGTGGTCAGCGGTAATAAGTGCTTCACCGCCGACTTTTTCCAATGCCGCGGTAATGCGACCGACGCATACGTCCAGGCATTCCACGGCCTTGATTGCCGCTTCCATGATGCCGCTGTGGCCGACCATGTCGCCGTTGGCGTAGTTGACGATAATCACGTCATAACGCTGATGCTCGATGGCATCGACAATTTTGTCGGTCACTTCCGGCGCGCTCATTTCCGGCTGCAGGTCGTAGGTGGCGACTTTTGGCGATGGAATCAGAATGCGCTCTTCGCCCGGAAACGGCTCTTCACGACCGCCAGAGAAGAAGAACGTGACGTGCGCGTATTTTTCGGTTTCGGCGATACGCAGTTGAGTCTTGCCGTTGTTTGCCAGGTATTCACCCAGCACGTTTTTCAGGCTGCCAGCTGCAAATGCCGAGGGCGCGGGGATGCTTGCCGCGTACTGGGTCAGCATCACGTAATTGACCTTGGGCTGACGGGCGCGCTCGAAATCCTTGAAGTCGTCTTCGACGAACACACGGGTCAGCTCACGGGCGCGGTCGGCGCGGAAGTTCATGAACACCACAGCATCGCCGTCCTCGACGCGAGCGGGTTCACCGATGCGTGTGGCTTTGACGAATTCGTCGTTCTCGTCACGTGCGTAGGCAGCTTCAAGCCCGGCAACACCGCTGTCTGCGTGAAATTCGGCGGTGCTGTCGACGATCAGGTTGTAGGCGGTGGAGACCCGGTCCCAGCGGTTGTCACGGTCCATGGCGAAGTAGCGGCCGATGATCGTGGCGGTGCGGCCCTTGCCCAGGCGGGCGAAGGTTGCGTCCATCAGCTCAAGGGATTTCTTCGCGCTGCGCGGTGGCGTGTCGCGACCGTCGAGGAAGGCGTGCAGATAGATTTTTTCTGCACCGCGCTTGACCGCCAGTTCGGCCATGGCGACCAGATGGTCTTGGTGACTGTGCACGCCGCCATCGGACAGCAGGCCCATGATGTGGACCGCCTTGCCCGCACCGACAGCTTTATCCACAGCGGCACAGATGGTCGGGTTCTCGAAGAACTCGCCGTCGCGAATCGCTTTGGTCACTCGAGTGAAGTCCTGATACACCACGCGACCGGCACCCAGGTTCATGTGTCCGACTTCGGAGTTGCCCATCTGACCGTCCGGCAGACCGACGTCCATGCCCGACCCTGAAATCAGGCCGTTGGGCATGGTTTCGTAAAGACGATCCATGACCGGCATCTTCGCGGCCAGGATGGCATTGCCTTCATGGCTTTCGCTGTGTCCGAAGCCATCCAGGATGATAAGAACCAGAGGTTTTGGCGTGGCAGTCATAGAACCCACTCGATGCTGGTTGAATAAAGAGAGTAACAAAGTACAAGGGAGCGGCATTTTAGGGACAAGTTCAAACGGCGTCACTGCCGTACGGACTTTGGCCCACCTTGGCTGCTGTGTATACTGGCCGACATTTTAACGCCCTGGAACCTACTGATGGTTGCTCACCTGCTTGAATTCGCCACTAACCACTATTTGATCACCGGTGCCTTCGTCATTCTGCTGGGACTGCTGATCGCTTACGAACTGAGCAAGGGCGGTGCCAGCCTGAGCACTCGCGAGCTGACCGCGCTGGTCAACAGCGACCAGGGCGTGGTCATCGACGTGCGCTCGAAAAAGGATTTCACTGCCGGCCACATCGTGGGCTCCCTGAACTTCCCGCAGGACAAGGTGCTGACGCGTACCGCTGAACTGCAGAAATACAAGGACAAGACGTTGATCATAGTCGATGCAATGGGGCAGCATGCTGGCACCACCGCCCGCGAGTTGCTCAAATCCGGCTTCAAGGCGGCCAAGCTGTCCGGCGGTATTTCCAGCTGGCGCGGCGACAACCTTCCCCTGGTGAAGTGAACATGGCTCAAGTCATCGTCTATTCCAGCGATTATTGCCCGTATTGCATACGCGCCAAACAGCTGTTGCAGAGCAAGAGCGTGGCCTTCGAGGAAATCCGTGTCGACGGCAAGCCGCAACTGCGTGCCGAAATGACCAAGAAGGCCGGTCGCACTTCCGTACCGCAGATCTGGATCGGCTCGACCCACGTGGGCGGCTGCGATGACCTGTTTGCTCTGGAGCGTGCCGGCAAGCTTGATGCGCTGCTGGCCTGATTCCCCTTAAACTTTCAGCCCTATCTGACAAGGATCCGAGATGACCGACCAACCGAACAACGGTGCTGTTGCCAACGAAGAAAACGGCCCACAATTTTCCCTGCAGCGTATCTACGTTCGCGACCTGTCGTTCGAAGCGCCAAAAAGCCCGGCAATCTTCCGCCAGGAGTGGACACCGACCGTCAGCCTGGACCTCAACACCCGTCAGAAGCAGCTGGAAGGCGATTTCTATGAAGTCGTGCTGACCCTGTCCGTGACCGTCAACAATGGCGACGAAGTTGCTTTCATCGTTGAAGTGCAACAGGCCGGTATCTTCCTGATCAAGGGTCTGGACGACGGCGCGATGAGCCACACTCTGGGCGCGTTCTGCCCGAACATCCTGTTCCCGTATGCACGCGAAGCCATCGACAACCTGGTTGTACGCGGCTCGTTCCCTGCGCTGATGCTGGCCCCGGTGAACTTCGACGCCCTGTACGCCCAAGAGCTGCAACGCATGCAGGAAGCTGGCGAAACGCCGACTGTGCAATAAGCGTTACCGCTGCAAGCAAAAAGCGCCTTTCGGGGCGCTTTTTTGTGTCTGGCGGCGCGCTATCAGGCAAACCCGTGCTGGCGCCATGCTTCATAGACGGCCACCGCCACGGTGTTGGACAGGTTCAGGCTGCGGCAGCCTTCGCGCATGGGCAGTCGCAGGCGGTGCTCGCTGCTCAGCGAGTCGAGGATGTCGGCGGGCAGGCCGCGGCTCTCCGGGCCGAACAGAAATGCATCACCAGGTTCAAAGCTGGCATCGTGAAAGGGGCGCGAGCCCTTGGTGGTGAAAGCGAATAACCGTGGGTTGCCGATCTTCTCCATACAGCTTGCCAGGTCAGGATGCGTCTGCAGCGTGGCATACTCGTGATAGTCGAGCCCGGCACGGCGCAAGCGCTTGTCGTCCAGCTCGAAACCCAAGGGTTCGATCAAATGCAGGGTGCAGCCGCTGTTGGCGCATAGCCTGATGACATTGCCGGTATTCGGCGGAATTTCTGGTTGAAAAAGGATGACGTGAAACATGCACGGCTCCGAACGAAAGGACGGGATGCATTCTACCCCTGAAGAGGACCCGAGACCGAAGCTATGGCCGCGAGTTCTGGGTTCGATGGCGATTGTCGGCTTTACCGTGGGCACCATTATCGGTCGTCTGCAGCAACCTGACCCCGTTGAACTGGAGCAGATCGAGGAGCTGCCTGCCGGGCTGGCGCTCTGGTTCAATGAGGAGCCGAAGTACCAAGGGTCGACGGTGGATGGCGCTGTGGTGCTCAACGTCGATGCTTCAGGGCGGCCGTGGACGGGCCAACTGAGGTTCGACAACAGGGTTGCACGCTGGAAGGTGGAGCGAGGTGAGAAGGGGTTGGTGCTGACACTCCTGGCAGCCCGTCCACTTCATGGCGACTGGCGCACTGAGAAGGTGGACGGGCGCTGGAGACTGGAGGTCAGTCTCCGGGAGGAATAAAAGAGGGGAATCCCCGGCCTGCCTGTACCAAGGTCCCCAAAACTGGTGATGTAATACCTATTGCAGAGTGCGTGCCAGTTTTGAGAATTAATCCGAAAGAACAGGCTGACTTAGCTATATCCGGTTAAGCACTTCTTGAGTTCGAAGCCGTTTAATATCATCAAGATACTGAATTTATTAAGTATTTTTCATATTCGAAAACCTTGGATTGGTTGATGAGTCAGCCGCTGTGAATGCTCGGCGCTGGCATCTGGTCGCCCTAAATGTCGCGCCAGGCCCCGCAATGCGGTATCAGCGCATGCACTCAATTTGCGCACCGCAACGACGCACACACCCATACTGATGCATTAATGCTGCTGACCATGCCAGGGCACCAGCCTGCGTTGCAGCGCGCGCAGTCCCAGCTCCATGGCAAAAGCGATCACGGCGATCACCAGAATCCCCAGCACCACAACGTCTGTCACCAGAAACTGCGCCGCCGACTGCACCATGAATCCCAGCCCGCTGGTGGCAGCAATAAGCTCTGCGGCCACCAGCGTCGACCAGCCCACGCCCAGGCCGATGCGAATACCGGTAAGAATGTCCGGGAGTGCGCTGGGCAGGACCACGTGCCGAATCAACTGCCAGCGCGTCGCGCCCAGCGACTGTGCCGCCCGCACTTTGGTCGGGTCCACGGTGCGAACGCCGGTAGCCGTGGCAATGGCAATCGGCGCGAAGATCGCCAGATAAATCAGCAGTACCTTGGAGAATTCGCCGATACCGAACCAGATAACGATCAGCGGCAGGTAGGCCAGCGGTGGTATCGGTCGGTAAAACTCGATCAGCGGGTCGAATATGCCCTGAGCGATGCGGTTATGGCCGATGGCGATTCCTATCGGGATGGCCGTCAAAATTGCCGCGGCCAGCGCCAGACCGATGCGTTGCAGGCTGGCGTCCAGATGCTGCCAGAGTGTGGCGTCCATGTAGCCCTTGGTTGCCAGCAGCCAGCCTTTGCTCAGCACATCCGCTGGCGGTGGCAGAAACAGCGGCTCGATCCAGCCCCCGGCAGTTATCGCCCACCAAAGAGTCAGCAGTGCCACGAGGGTCAGGATGCTGATCGCTCGGGTGCTCAGATAAACCTTCGGCGTGGGGGCAGCCGGTTGTTTGGCGAACGGTTTGCTGATGCCGGTCAGTTCGCGGCTATCTATAAGCTCATGGCTGCCAACAGGCTCAAGTCTGCTCATACACGCTGCTCCCGGGTGCGCTGGGAAAACACGCTGGCCAGCACATGCTCGCGGGTTTCGATAAAGCGCGGATCGGACTTTATCGCGCGGGCCGATTCGCCAGCGGCGTAGCGACGGCCGAAGTCCAGGTGCAGATGCTCGGCGATACGACCAGGGTTAGGGGCGAGCAGAACCAGGTCGGTGGCGAGGAAAACTGCTTCTTCTATGTCGTGGGTTATCAGAAACACCGGCTTGGCGGTACGTTGCCAGACTTGCAGCAATAGCTCCTGCATCTGCTCACGGGTGAAGGCATCCAGTGCACCGAATGGCTCGTCCATCAACAGGATGCGCGGATCGGCTGCCAGCGCTCTGGCCAGGCCGACGCGTTGCCGTTGTCCACCGGACAGCTGCCATATTCGCCGCTGGTCAAAACCGGCCAGATCCACCAGTGCCAACATCTCCCGCGCTCTGGTTTCACGTTCCAAGCGGCCGACACCCGCCAGTTCCAGGCCAAACGCAACATTGGCCAACACGTTCTGCCAGGGCAGCAAGGCATCGTCCTGAAACACCACGCCACGCTCTGCGCTCGGCCCCTCTACGGGAATGCCGTCGAGAGTAATGCGGCCGCTGCCGGGTTTGATGAAGCCGGCGATGAGGTTCAGTAACGAGGTTTTACCGCTGCCGGAAGGGCCAAGCGCAACCAGCAGTTGGTGTGGGCCCAGGCTCAGGTTGATGTCTGCCAGCACGGGTGCCGCTGCACCGGGGTACTGAGCGCCAATACGCTCCAACTGCAACAGCGCCATACGTGTCTCCTTGTGCTGAGAGCGCTTAGCGTGGGATGAACCGGGCGCTGACGTAAGGTGAGTAGTCAGGCAGTACTGCGTCGACCTTGCCCTGCTCTTTAAGGAATGCTGCGGTTTTGGTCACCGCCTCGATGGTCGGTGTACCCAGCAGCGCGGTCTGCTCGGCAGCCAGCGGGTAGACATTGCCTTGCAACAGGCCAGGTACGTCAGATGCCTTGGCGCCAGACAGTCGGGTCAGCTTGTCTACGTTGGCCGGGTTGGCGATCCATGCAGCCGGGTCCTGGCGATATCGGGCGTAGGCATCGAGCGTTACCTTGGCGAATGCGCTGACAACTTCCGGGTGTTTGTTGGCGAAGTCCTTGCGCACGATCCAGGCATCGAAGGTCGGCGCTCCGACCTTCGCCAGTTCGCCGGAGGTGATCAGCACCTTGCCGGTTTCCTTGGCGACGCCCAGTGCCGGGTCCCAGACGTAAGTGGCATCAATGTCGCCGCGCTTCCAGGCCGCAGCAATGGCGGGCGGCGCGAGGTTCAGGATCGTGACCCTGGCCGGATCGATGTTCCAGTGTTTGAGCGCTGCAAGCAGGCTGTAATGGCCGGTGGAGACAAAGGGCACGGCCACTTTCTTGCCGATCAGGTCCTGCGGTGAGTTGATCCCCGAACCATTACGGGCAACCAGCGCCTCGGCCGCGCCGATCTGCGTGGCTATCAGAAAGGTCTCCACCGGGAGTTTGCGTGTAGCGGCGGCTGTGAACGGGCTTGAACCGAGATAACCGATCTGTACGTCGCCGGATGCGATTGCGGTGATGACGTCCGCACCATTATCGAACTTGCGCCAGGAGATTTTTGAGTCGGTGGCTTTTTCGTAGGCGTTATCGGCCTGGGCAACCTTGGCCGGGTCGATGGTGGTCTGGTAGGCGACGGTAAAGTCTGCTGCCTGTGCAATGAATGTTGCGCCAGTCAACGACAGCGCAGTCAGCAAGCGCAGGGAAAAATGCAGTTTCATGATGAAGCTCCGAATCAGACGGGCCGAGGACTGGCTGGATAAGGAGACTAAGTGATCTAAGAATCTTAAAATAAATAACTTTTGGGAATTAGCTTATGAAGGGGCTTTAGAGCCATCTGCAGAACCCATTTGCACATCGAGGGGCTGTTGCGCATCTGCCGATCGGCTCGGGGTTCACGCGCCAGACACCAAAATTGCTTTTTTGTTCACCTGGACTACAGTTGAGCGCATGTTTCAGACGGTAAAAAACGCTGAAAAAGGGTGTTTGGAGCGGTTTTTAGAAAATATTTCATGACCGTGGAGCGTCGGGAGTCAAGGTGATGACAATTGTCACATTTCATCACTAATCTCTCTGAAGTACCCGTTTTACAAGGCTTTTACTGGCAAGCAAATTGCGCTTTGCCGTTGGGGACTATGACCGGTTGGTCGCGATTTGGCCGGTCACTGATACAAAACCAAAAGATCTGACGAATGGTACCGAAATAAATTTTGGGAATTACCCGATTAGGTCGATACACTCCGTGACGTCCTGGCTGACACGAGTTGTGACATATGCCTGATTGTTCTTAGAACCTGCAAAACGGTTTCTTTTGAGCATGATGAATTTTCACTAACGTACGGCCACCGACATGCGCGGTCTAGTCAAAAGTCGGGGTGTACAGAATCCATTGATCTCCAGATCGGGACTGTCACCTTTCGCAATATCTCTGGGTCAGGGCAATGCCCGGCACCGGAGACATAAAAAATTAGATTCACGAGGAGCGTAGTTAATGAAGAAGTCCACCCTGGCCTTGGCCGTAACCGTCGCGGCATTGGCTCAGCAGGCCGGTGCAGCTGGTTTCCTTGAAGACAGCAAAGCGTCCGTCAGTTCTCGTACCCTGTATTTCAACAACGACCTGCGTGAAGGCGTTCGTGCATCTGACCAGCGTGAAACCGCTACCGGTCTGAAATTCGACTACCTCTCTGGCTTTACCCAAGGCACCGTTGGTTTTGGTCTTGATGCACAAGCTGTAATGGGTCTGCACCTGGGTGGCGGCATTCAGCACCACACTGTCAACACGGCCAACACTGTTGTTCCGACTGATACTGATGGTTCTTCGGTCAGCGACTGGTCCCGTGTCGGCGCCAACGCCAAGATGCGCTTCTCCAAAACTGAATTGAAGGTCGGTAACGCTCTGGCACCGAACCTGCCAATTCTGGTTAGCAACGATGGTCGCCTGTTGCCTCAAGCTTTTGAGGGCGGCATCCTGACTTCGAAGGATCTGGACAGCGTTACCTTCACCGCTGGTCAATTGAACAAGTCCATCGGCCGTGCTTCGAGCAACTGGACTGACCTGTCCGTTGCCGGTGCTACTCAGGGCTCCGACCAGTTCCGTTTCGCTGGTGCTGACTGGAAAGTCACCAAAGACCTGACCCTGCAGTACTACTACGCCAACCTGGAAGACTTCTACAAGCAGCACTTCCTGGGTCTGGTTCATGTTTACCCGATCAGCGACAACCAGTCCTTCAAGACTGACCTGCGTTATTTCAACAGCAGCGCTGACGGCAAAAACAGCCAGGCCGCAGCAGGCTATCGTTTCAACAACAACGGTGGTTACGCCTCTCACACCGGTGAAGTCGACAACCAGACCTGGTCTGCAATGTTCACTTACTCCCTGGGTGGTCACGCGCTCATGGTCGGTCACCAGCAAGTGGGTGACAGCGGCGGCATGGTCTACCTTGGTCAAGGTAACGTAGTGGATGGTCGCGGTCGTCCTGAAGGTAACGGCGGTTCAAGCTTCTACCTGTTCACCGATTCGATGATCAACGGCTTCAACCGTGCTGGTGAAAACACCACATTCGGTCAGTACTCGTATGACTTTGCCAAGGTCGGTGTTCCTGGTCTGAAGGCTGCGATTGCTTACTTGAGCGGTGATGACATCCGTGACGTAAACCGCAATCTGGGTACTCACTCCGAGTGGGAACGTGATATGCGCGTTGACTACGTGATTCAAAGCGGCGTGTTGAAAGGCTTCGGTACTACTGTACGTCACGGCACCTTCCGCGGTGACGTCGCTACTACTGCTGACACCGATCAAACCCGTATCCTCTTCAACTACACCTACAACTTCTTGTAAGTGTACTGAAGCCTGAAGAAACCCCGCCCGGTGCGGGGTTTCTTTTGCCCGTTTTTTGATATTCCTGGCAGGTCTATCAAGCGCATTATTTATTCTTTTTAACTTTTCTCAACAGGGCGCACAGTAACGTCATACCAAGGCCTACCCGATACAGACAAGGAGCAACACCATGACACTGCGACTTGGCGACATCGCCCCTGACTTCGAGCAGGAATCCAGCGAAGGTCGTATCCGTTTCCATGAATGGCTCGGCAACAGCTGGGGTGTGTTGTTTTCTCATCCGGCAGACTTCACACCTGTCTGCACCACTGAGCTGGGCTTCACCGCCAAATTGAAAGACGAGTTTGCCAAGCGCGGTGTAAAAGCCATTGCGCTGTCCGTTGACCCGGTTGATTCGCACATCAGGTGGATCGACGACATCAACACCACGCAAAACACCCAGGTTAACTTCCCGATTCTGGCCGATGCCGACCGCAAGGTCTCCGACCTGTATGACCTTATTCATCCCAATGCCAACGACACACTGACTGTGCGCTCGCTGTTCGTGATCGACCCGAACAAGAAAGTGCGCCTGACGATTACGTATCCGGCGAGTACCGGGCGTAATTTCCACGAGATTCTGCGCGTTATCGACTCGCTGCAATTGACCGAAAACTACAAGGTTGCCACGCCCGCCAACTGGGTGGACGGCGATGATGTAGTGATTGTGCCGTCGATCAAAGACGAAGCCGAGATCAAAGAACGCTTTCCCAAGGGCTACAAGGCCGTCACGCCTTATCTGCGCCTGACACCTCAGCCAAACCGCTAATTTTCGATCTACCAAGCGTGGGGTTATTTGGGCCGATTCATCGGCCCTTTTTTATTCCTCCCTCATAGCCGCCGACTGCGTCGCTTGATCAAGCGCGGACGCAGAGCGTCCAGAACGGCATACGACGCGGAGCGTCGCACGATAGTCGAGATCATCGTTCCTCACGCTCCAGCGTGGGAATGCCTGTGGTGACGCTCCGCGTCACAGATCTTCGCCCCGCCGCCTGTTCAAGATCGGACGCGGAGCGTCGCACGATAGTCGAGATCATCGTTCCTCACGTTCCAGCGTACGAATGCCGCGAGTAACGCTCCGCGTCACAGATCTTCGCCCCGCCGCCTGTTCAAGATCGGACGCAGAGCGTCGCACGATAGTTGAGATCATCGTTCCTCACGCTCCAGCGTGGGAATGCCTGTGGTGACGCTCCGCGTCATGGATATGCGCCACGCCGCATACTCACGATCAGACGCAGAGGGTCCAGAACGGCATGCCGCCGCAGTACGCCGCACGATAGCTGAAAAATAGTACTGCCCTTTATATTCATTTATGGAATAACTAAATGAATAAATAAGATTTATAGATATAAAAAAGTGCTGTTAATGTCGTCCCTATTCCCGCCTTGTTCGTCTGTGACTGGCTGAGCAGGCACTACCCAACACCCGCTAAAGGAGCGCATATGCGCACTGTCATTTTGCGTCGAGGCCTTGTCGCTCTGTTTGCTGCTGCGGTCGCGCTTGGCGCGGTCACCCAGGCCCAGGCGGAAGATCTGCGCATCGGTTATCAGAAATACGGCACGCTGGTGCTGCTCAAGGCCAAGGGTTCGCTGGAGAAGCGCCTGGCCGAGCAGGGCGTAAAGGTTCAGTGGACAGAATTTCCGGGCGGCCCGCAGTTGCTTGAAGGTCTGAACGTGGGCTCGATTGATTTCGGCGTGACCGGTGAAACGCCGCCGGTTTTCGCTCAGGCAGCAGGCGCGGATCTGCTGTACGTGGCTTACGAGCCGCCAGCGCCGACCAGCGAAGCCATCCTGGTGCCCAAAGACTCGCCTATTACTTCGGTTAAAGACCTGAAAGGCAAGAAAGTCGTCCTCAATAAAGGCTCGAACGTCCATTACCTGCTGGTCAAGGCACTGGAAGATGCCGGCCTGAAATACACCGATATCCAGACCGTCTTCCTGCCTCCGGCCGATGCGCGTGCCGCTTTCGAGCGCGGCAGCGTAGACGCCTGGGTCATTTGGGACCCGTATCAGGCTGCCGCAGAGAAGCAATTGCAGGCGCGGACCTTGAAAGACGGCACCGGCATTGTCGACAACCACCAGTTCTATCTGGCGACCAAGCCTTACGCGCAAAAGAATCCGAAGGTGATTCAAGCCTTGATCGAAGAAGTTCGTGCGGTGGGCGAATGGTCCAAGGCTCACCCTGACGAAGTGACCAAACAGGTTGCGCCGTTGCTGGGGCTGCCCGCCGACATCACCCTGACCTCGGTAAAACGCCAGGGCTACGGTGCGCTGTTCATTACTCCGCCGGTTGTAGCGGCGCAGCAGAAAATTGCTGACACCTTCTACCAGCTCAAACTGATTCCGAAGCCGCTCAGCATTGCTGATGTGGTCTGGACACCTCCTGCTGCTGTTGCTCAAGCACAGTGATCGTCAGGCCCTTCGAGGAGACAACTCCATGAGCCTCAGTGCTTCGCAACGCATCATTCACCGACTGGCGCCCTGGGCACTTCCAGTCCTGTTGTTGGCCGTCTGGCAGCTGTCTGTCAGCGCCGGATGGTTATCCACACGCATTCTGCCCGCACCCAGCGCAGTCATTGAGGCGGGTATCAATCTGGTCGCGAGTGGCGAAATCTGGACCCACCTGGCTATCAGCGGCTGGCGTGCCGGGATCGGTTTCGCCATCGGCGGCGGCATCGGTCTGGCTCTGGGCTTTATCACCGGCCTGAGCAAATGGGGCGAGCGCCTGCTGGACAGCTCGGTGCAGATGATCCGTAACGTGCCGCACCTGGCGCTTATTCCGCTGGTCATCCTGTGGTTCGGCATCGACGAGACAGCGAAGATATTTCTGGTCGCGCTGGGCACGCTGTTCCCTATTTATCTGAATACCTACCACGGCATCCGCAACATCGATCCGGCGCTGGTAGAAATGTCCCGCAGCTATGGCCTGTCAGGTTTCAGCCTGTTCCGGCATGTGATCCTGCCAGGTGCCATGCCTTCGATTCTGGTCGGTGTGCGCTTTGCGCTGGGCTTCATGTGGCTGACGCTGATCGTGGCGGAAACCATTTCTGCCAGCTCCGGCATCGGTTACCTGGCGATGAATGCGCGGGAATTCCTGCAAACCGACATCGTGGTACTGGCCATTGTGTTGTACGCAGTCCTCGGCAAACTGGCTGATCTTGCGGCGCGAGGCCTTGAACGTGTGTGCCTGCGCTGGCACCCGGCCTATCAAGTGAGCAAAGGCGGTGCCGCATGACCAGTCTGAAACAGCAACCTCCACATTTGCTGCGCGGTATTCCGCTGGCAGTACGCAACCTGAAAAAAGCGTTCGGCACTCGCGAAGTGCTCAAGGACATCGACCTGCATATTCCGGCCGGTCAGTTCGTCGCCATCGTCGGCCGTAGTGGCTGCGGTAAAAGTACCTTGCTGCGCCTGCTTGCCGGTCTCGACAAGCCAACCGAGGGTCAATTGCTTGCAGGTTCTGCACCACTGGACGACGCTCGCGAAGATACGCGTTTGATGTTCCAGGAGGCGCGGTTGCTGCCCTGGAAGAAGATCATCGACAACGTCGGCCTTGGCCTGAGCGGCGACTGGCGTGCGCAAGCACTCGAAGCGCTCGAGGCCGTCGGCCTTGCCGAACGCGCCAACGAGTGGCCAGCGGCATTGTCCGGTGGCCAGAAGCAGCGTGTTGCTCTGGCGCGTGCGCTGATTCACAAGCCGCGCCTGCTGTTACTCGACGAGCCGTTGGGCGCGCTGGACGCTTTGACCCGCATCGAAATGCAGCAACTGATTGAAAAACTGTGGGGCCAATACGGCTTCACGGTACTGCTGGTTACTCACGATGTCAGCGAGGCAGTCGCCATCGCCGACCGCGTGATCCTGATCGAAGAAGGCCAGATCGGCTTAGACCTGTTGGTCGACCTGCCACGTCCGCGTGTTCGTGGTTCGCATCGCCTTGCAGCATTGGAGGCCGAAGTGCTCAACCGTGTGCTGGCCCTGCCGGGTTCGCCACCTGACCCGGAACCGTTTTCGCCACTGCCTACGCAATTGCGCTGGGCAAATTAACCCTGATCCCCAAAGGAAGACATGCCATGACTATTAAAGCCATCAACGTTCGCAACCAGTTCAAAGGCACCATCAAGGAAATCGTCCACGGCGACGTACTGTCGGAAATCGACGTACAGACCGCTTCCGGCGTTGTGACCTCGGTTATCACCACCCGCTCGGTAAAAGAGCTGGAACTGGTCGTCGGCAGCGAAGTGATTGCCTTCGTGAAGTCGACAGAAGTCTCCATCGCCAAGCTATAAACAATGAATAAAAAACGCCCCGGACGGTCCTGACCCTCCGGGGTTTTTTGCTGTTTACCTAGCAATTATGTGAGGTAGGCGAAGTATCAGTTTTGCTGGATGCTGATAGCTGGTTCTATTTGAAGCATCAGCCATGACCTCTTCAGCCCAAGCAGTTTTATGCCGCTATCGCTACGACCCGCTGGACCGTCTGGCTTCCAGTTCGCCGGTGAGGCAGGAAGATATCCAGCGCTTCTATCGGAAGAACGTTCTGGCGACCGAGATTCAGGGGGCGTTGCGGAGCACGGTCTTTCAGCATGAAGACCGGCTATTGGCTCAACAGCGGCACGTTGATGATCTAGTGGACACGACGCTGCTGGCGACCGATCAGCAACGTTCAGTTTTGCAACTTGTGGATAACACCGGGGTTGAGTCTATGGCGTATAGCGTCTACGGACATCATCCGGCTGAAAGCGGACTAACCAGTTTGCTGGGCTTCAATGGCGAGCGACGAGATCCGGCGACCGGGCATTATCTGCTGGGGAATGGGTATCGGGCTTATAACCCGGTGTTGATGCGGTTTAACAGCCCGGACAGTCTGAGCCCGTTTGGCGAGGGAGGGTTGAATGCTTATGGTTATGTGGGTGGGGATCCGGTTGGGTTTGGGGATCCGTCGGGGCATATAAGTGCTGGGTTGCTTGATAAGTTATTACGCGCCGGAACAATTATACTGGCGCCTAAAAAAATACCGTTATCACAGTTGCCTGGCATGGTTGATGAATTGCCATATTCCTCTGCTACTGTTTCGTCAACTCCCTCGCTTCCCATTGCTTCATCAACAGGTGTGGGCTTGGCAAGTAAGAGTTCAATTTCCAGCTCGTCTGTTGATCCGAGTGCAGGCGGGACTTTAAAATCCATGATCAGAAATTATAAAGAAAAACGTGAAACTTTTAATCGTTTTTATAAATCTGGTGCAGCTGACCAGCGCAAAGCAGACGTACTCAAGTTGGCAGAAAGCACCTTCCGAGAAGAGTTAGACGTTACAGTGAAAGCGCTCGAAGTGATGGAGGCGTCGAAAGGAACCAGTGCTTTTGATCCTGAGAGGTACAATGTTCTGAACGCCAGGTTTATCGAGCGAGAAAGAAAATATAGAAAACGTTTTACGCCTTATCATGAAGGTGTGAAGAAGATCCGTGAATAGTGAGCTTTAAATAACTCGCTTCACCAAAAACATCGGCAAATACAACCCCAAATAAGCATCAAACACCCGCATCCCTTCCTCAGCCATGCGCGGTGTGATCTCGTCATGCAACTGCACTGACCGTGCATACACCCGATCCCCCAGTTCCATCGCCAGCGCAAATACGTCCACGTCATCCGGCAGCGCAGGCAGCTGGAAGTGGCGGTCAAAGACCTCAAGCATCAAATGCCCCAGCTCTATGTCGTGCTGGCGGTCTGCCTGGTTGATTTCGGTCAGGCCGTGCTGGGCAAGGATCAATTGGCGGGCGGCGGCGTCGGCGTTGTAGATGGCCAGCATGCGCAGTTCGACGATACGCGATAGGTCGCGCCAAGTGGTGAGCTGGTCGTGATCGATAGGCGCTTGCAGTGAGGCGCGGAAAGCCGCGTGAATATCAGCGGTCAGCGCTTCAAGCAGCGCCGGAACGCTGGCGAAGAAGTGATACACCGATGAGGGTGGAATACCTGCGCGTTCAGCCACGCTGTAGATCGACAGGCTGGCCACCCCTTGCTCGGCGAGCAGCGTGCGCGCGGCGTCGAGAATCGAATCGATCCTGGCCTGGCTGCGTGCTTGAGGTTTGCGGGGCGTGGCGGCGCGTGTCATGGGCGTGGCTCGTGGTTGGGCTGACGGCATTGTAAGGGATTCTGACTGGATGAATCTCTGTCGTCGCCAAACGATTATCGCTCCCACGCTCCGCGTGTTAGCGCAGTTCTGGACGCTCCGCGTTCTCTCCTGATTATGCGGCGCGAGAGGTGCTCCGGGCGCAAACA
Source organism: Pseudomonas syringae group sp. 243L2 (assembly GCF_032587875.1). NCBI lineage: Bacteria > Pseudomonadati > Pseudomonadota > Gammaproteobacteria > Pseudomonadales > Pseudomonadaceae > Pseudomonas > Pseudomonas syringae group sp. 243L2. The sequence continues at coordinate 29,113 of NZ_JAWHPL010000022.1, read as the reverse complement.
AAAACGCCGCAAAGCTCAAGGCTTTGCGGCGTTTTATGTTGCTCAGCCTCAATCAGACGGTGTGCAGGTACCAGTTGTACTCGAGGTCGGAGATGGAGTGTTCGAACTCTTCCAGCTCGCTCTCTTTACAGGCGACAAAAATGTCGATGTATTTTGGGTCGATGTACTTGGCCATCACCGAGTTGTCGTCCAGCTCGCGCAGTGCGTCGCGCAGGTTGTTCGGCAGGCTTTGTTCGTGTTGCTCGTACGAGTTGCCTTCTACCGGGGCGCCAGGCTCGACCTTGTTAACCAGGCCGTGGTGCACGCCCGCCAGGACCGAAGCCATGACCAGATACGGGTTGGCATCGGCACCGGCAACGCGGTGTTCGATACGCACGGCATCGGCGGTGCCGGTCGGTACGCGAACGGCGACCGTACGGTTGTCCAGACCCCAGGTCGGCGAGTTGGGCACATAGAACTGCGCACCGAACCGGCGATACGAGTTGACGTTCGGGCACAGGAAAGCCATTTGTGCCGGCAGGGTCTCGAGCACACCGCCGATTGCATGACGCAATGCGGCGTTCTGCTCGGGATCCTCGCTGGTGAAGATATTCTTGCCATCGCGATCCAGGATCGAGATGTGAACGTGCAGACCATTACCCGCCTGACCCGGATAGGGCTTGGCCATGAAGGTCGTGTCCATCTCGTGATCGTAGGCGATGTTCTTGATCAGGCGCTTGAGCAGCACGGCGTAATCGCACGCCTTGATCGCGTCGGCGACGTGATGCAGGTTGACTTCGAACTGTGCCGGGGCGCTTTCCTTGACGATTGCGTCGGCAGGAATGCCTTGCTCCTTCGCACCTTCAAGGATGTCCTGAAGGCAGTCGACGTACTCGTCCAGGTCATCGATCAGGTAGACCTGTGTCGAATGCGGGCGTTTGCCGGAGATCGGCGAGCGGGGCGGTTGCGGGCGACCGTTCACGTTCTCCTGATCGATCAGGTAGAACTCCAGCTCGAACGCGGCGCAGATGGTCAGGCCCATTTCGTCGAACTTTGCGACGACCTGGCGCAATACTTCACGCGGGTCGGCGAAAAACGGGTCGCCTTCGAGTTCGTGCATGGTCATCAGCAATTGCGCAGTAGGGCGCTTTTGCCATGGCTCGTTGCACAGGGTGTCGGGGATGGGATAACAGATTCGGTCAGCATCACCGATATCCAGGCCCAGGCCGGTGCTTTCCACCGTGGAGCCATTGATATCCAGAGCAAATAAAGAGGCCGGCAGGTTGATGCCTTTCTCGTAAACCTTATGGAGGCTGGTGCGTTCGATGCGTTTGCCACGCACCACACCATTCATATCTGCAATCAGAAGGTCAACGTACAGAACCTCAGGATGTTCCTTAAGGAACGCGTTCGCTTCGTTAAGCTGAACGGCACGCGGGGGTACCGACATGATGCAACACCTTTGTTGTTAAAAATATCAATCATCAATGATTGCGGATCTCAGTCAATCCGAAAGCCATGATGAAGTCAATAGAGCCTTTTTTGCCCTAAAACTGCGCCATATGGCCTTTTTTGCCGCTATTTAGGGCGTTTTATTCCGTTTCTGACCGTCGTTAAATACGAGCTAGAGCGGCCTGTCTTCTATTTTTAACGGGTTGTTGTATAAAAAAATGAACGAGGCTAAGCTCGATCGCAACCCAGTAGAGCAACAATAGCGGGGGTCCAATGCTTCACCTTTCCCTGGTCGACACGCGACTATCAAGTCCGTACAGCGCTCATCATGCCTGTGATATCGGTGCTCGTGGTGGGTTGCCACACCTTGCGACATCCCTGAACGGCTATCGAAGCCAGTCTGCTCTACTCTCAATGCTGGACATTACCACTATAACGGCTTCGTCAGTGTGACCGCGGCCGTCTGGAAATCCGGCCCCGCAGCTGTCACCTTACCCCTAATCGGCGTCTGCCGAAACGAGTTGTACAACATGACGCCGATGCGTCTGGAACGCCTGATCACGATCAGGACAATAAAACCCTGAGGTATTTATGAGTACCAACCTCGACCAGCTCACCGATTGGTTGAAAGAACACAAGATTACCGAAGTCGAATGCATGATGTCCGACCTTACCGGCATCACCCGCGGCAAGATCTCGCCGACCAACAAGTTCATCGCCGAGAAAGGCATGCGTCTGCCTGAAAGCGTGCTGTTGCAGACGGTGACCGGCGACTACGTAGAAGACGATATCTACTACGAGCTGCTGGACCCGGCAGACATCGACATGATCTGCCGTCCCGACCAGAACGCGGTGTACCTGGTGCCCTGGGCGGTCGAGCCCACTGCGCAGGTGATTCACGACACCTACGACAAGCAGGGCAACCCCATCGAGCTGTCGCCGCGCAACGTGTTGAAGAAGGTCCTCAAGCTTTACGCCGATCAGGGCTGGCAGCCAATCGTGGCGCCGGAGATGGAGTTCTACCTGACCAAGCGTAGCGACGACCCGGACTATCCGCTACAGCCACCGATCGGGCGCTCCGGGCGACCGGAAACCGGCCGTCAGTCGTTCTCGATCGAAGCGGCCAACGAATTCGATCCGCTGTTCGAAGACGTCTATGACTGGTGCGAACTGCAGAACCTGGACCTGGACACGCTGATCCACGAAGACGGTACGGCGCAGATGGAAATCAACTTCCGTCACGGTGATGCCCTTTCGCTGGCTGATCAGATTCTGGTGTTCAAGCGCACCATGCGCGAAGCCGCGCTCAAGCACGACGTCGCGGCGACCTTCATGGCCAAGCCGATGACCGGCGAGCCAGGCAGTGCCATGCACTTGCACCAGAGCATCATCGACATCGAGACCGGCAAGAACATCTTCTCCAATGAAGACGGGACCATGAGCGAGCTGTTTCTGAACCACGTTGGTGGTCTGCAGAAGTTCATCCCCGAGCTATTGCCGCTGTTCGCCCCCAACGTCAACTCGTTCCGCCGCTTTCTGCCCGACACCTCGGCACCGGTGAACGTCGAGTGGGGCGAAGAGAACCGTACCGTCGGCCTGCGCGTGCCGGACGCAGTGCCGCAGAACCGTCGCGTGGAAAACCGTCTGCCAGGTGCCGATGCCAACCCCTATCTGGCCATCGCCGCCAGTCTGCTGTGCGGCTTCATCGGCATGGTCGAAGGCATCAACCCGAGCGCACCGGTGGTCGGGAGGGGTTACGAGCGGCGTAATCTGCGTCTGCCGTTGACCATCGAAGACGCGCTGGAGCGCATGGAAAACAGCAAGACCATCGAGAAGTACCTGGGCAAGAAATTCATCATCGGTTACGTCGCGGTCAAGCGCGCCGAGCATGAAAACTTCAAGCGCGTGATCAGCTCGTGGGAGCGGGAATTCCTGCTCTTCGCCGTCTGATCCCGCAGAGCGCCGCAGCAGCAGGTATGCGGCGCTCTGATAACTGACCCTAATTAAAGGAAGTGCTGCATGAGTGCCCACAATAATCCGCAAACCCTCGAATGGCAGGCCTTGAGCAGCGAACATCACCTGGCACCGTTCAGCGACTACAAACAATTGAAAGAGAAAGGCCCGCGCATTATTACCCGTGCCGAGGGCGTTTATTTGTGGGACAGCGAGGGCAACAAGATCCTCGATGGCATGTCCGGCCTGTGGTGCGTAGCCATTGGTTACGGCAGGGAAGAACTGGCCGACGCTGCCAGCAAACAAATGCGTGAGCTGCCTTATTACAACCTGTTTTTCCAGACCGCCCACCCGCCGGTGCTGGAACTGGCTAAAGCCATTTCCGAAATCGCTCCGCAGGGCATGAATCATGTGTTCTTCACCGGTTCAGGTTCTGAAGGCAATGACACGATGCTACGCATGGTTCGTCATTACTGGGCTCTAAAAGGCCAGCCAGACAAGAAAACCATCATCAGCCGCGTCAATGGCTACCACGGCTCCACCGTCGCCGGTGCCAGCCTGGGCGGCATGACCTACATGCACGAGCAGGGCGACCTGCCGATTCCGGGTATTGTCCACATTCCGCAGCCCTACTGGTTCGGCGAAGGCGGTGACATGACGCCGGACGAGTTCGGTGTGTGGGCTGCCGAGCAACTGGAAAAGAAAATTATCGAGCTGGGCGTCGAGAATGTCGGCGCATTCATTGCCGAACCGATTCAGGGCGCAGGCGGTGTGATCGTGCCGCCTGATTCCTACTGGCCGAAGATCAAGGAGATCCTTTCCCGCTACGACATCCTTTTCGCCGCCGATGAGGTGATTTGTGGCTTCGGCCGCACCAGTGAGTGGTTCGGTAGCGATTTTTATGGCCTCAAACCCGACATGATGACCATCGCCAAAGGCCTGACCTCCGGGTACGTGCCGATGGGCGGCCTGATCGTGCGTGATGAAATCGTTGCGGTGCTCAACGAGGGCGGTGATTTCAATCATGGCTTTACCTACTCCGGGCATCCGGTGGCGGCAGCCGTTGCGCTGGAGAACATACGTATCCTGCGCGAAGAAAAGATCGTCGAACGGGTCAAGTCGGAAACGGCACCGTATTTGCAAAAGCGTTTGCGTGAGTTGAGCGATCATCCGCTGGTGGGCGAGGTCCGTGGCGTCGGGCTGCTGGGGGCCATCGAACTGGTGAAGGACAAGGTCACTCGCGAGCGCTACACCGACAAGGGCGCCGGGATGATCTGTCGAACCTTCTGCTTCGATAATGGCCTGATCATGCGGGCCGTGGGCGACACGATGATCATTGCGCCGCCACTGGTGATCAGTTTTGCGGAAATCGACGAACTGGTGGAAAAGGCTCGCAAATGCCTGGATCTGACGCTGGCGGTATTGCAGGGCTGAATCCGCAAAAAAGGTCGATTCAAGCGCAATGTGCGTTGTTTAACGGGTGTCGGCTTGAAAGCCTGCCCTGGAAGTTGCCAGACTAATGGCTACAAGCCGCTAACTGACGGTCAGTGATAAAAATACATTGGAGCTACGCATGAAAAAATTTGGCAAGACCCTTCTCGCGCTGTCCCTGATGGGCGTTGTGGCCGCCGCTGCGCAGGCCGATGATAAAGTGCTGCACGTCTATAACTGGTCCGATTACATCGCGCCGGACACCGTTGCCAAGTTCGAGAAAGAATCGGGCATCAAGGTGGTCTACGACGTTTTCGACAGCAACGAGACGCTGGAAGCCAAATTGCTCGCCGGCAAGTCCGGCTATGACATCGTTGTGCCGTCCAACAACTTCCTGGCCAAGCAGATCAAGGCGGGCGTCTACCAGGAACTGGACAAATCCAAACTGCCGAACTGGAAAAACCTGAACGAATCGTTGCTCAAAGCCGTGTCGGTCAGCGACCCGGACAACAAGCACGCATTCCCGTACATGTGGGGTTCGATCGGTATCGGCATCAACCCGGACAAGGTCAAGGCTGCGCTGGGCGCCGATGCGCCGGTCAATTCCTGGGATCTGCTGTTCAAGCCCGAGAACGCTGCCAAGCTGAAATCATGCGGCATCAGCTTCCTCGACTCGCCGACCGAAATGCTGCCGATTGCCCTGCATTACCTGGGCTACCCGACCGACTCTCAGGACAAGAAGCAGCTCGCCGAAGCTGAAGCGCTGTTCATGAAGATTCGTCCGTCGATTGGCTATTTCCACTCGTCCAAGTACATCTCGGACCTGGCCAACGGCAATATCTGCGTCGCAGTCGGCTACTCGGGTGACATCTATCAGGCCAAATCCCGCGCTGCCGAAGCCGGTGGCAAGGTAAAAGTTGCTTACAACATTCCCAAAGAAGGTGCCGGTAGCTTCTACGACATGGTCGCCATTCCCAAGGATGCCGAAAACGTTGAAGGTGCCTACAAGTTCATGACCTTCCTGATGAAGCCCGAAATCATGGCTGAAATCACCAACGCAGTGCGCTTCCCGAATGGTAACGCGGCAGCGACGGCACTGGTCGACAAGGAAATCACCAGTGATCCTGGCGTTTATCCGCCTGCCGACGTACAGGCCAAACTGTATGCAATCGCGGACTTGCCTGCTGCCACGCAGCGGATCATGACCCGCAGCTGGACCAAGATAAAGTCAGGTAAATAAGCCTGTCATCAAACCTGTGGATGCTGCGTAGCCTTGGCTGCGCAGCCTCCAACAGACAGGAATATTGCCTAAACCTTTGCTGGTTGGACGCATAGACGGTAAGTTGCGCGCCGGTTTGGTTTTCCGGACGCCCTCCGGCGCTCAGGCCCCTCTGTTAAAAGGACTCATTCTTTGTCTATTTCTATTTTTTCCAAAGCCTTGCTGGCGGCTGCCGGGCTGACACTGTCGATCAGTGCTCAGGCTGAATCCACCGTGCATATTTATAACTGGTCCGATTACATCGGCAAGACCACCCTGGCGGACTTCGAAGCCGCGACCGGTATCAAGCCGATGTACGACGTGTTCGACTCCAACGAAACCCTTGAAGCCAAGCTGTTGGCCGGACGCACCGGCTATGACGTGGTGGTGCCGTCCAATCACTTCCTCGGCAAGCAGATCAAGGCTGGCGCGTTCCAGAAACTCGACAAGTCGCTGCTGCCCAATTACAAGAACCTCGACCCGGCGCTGCTCAAGCGCCTGGAGAAGAACGATCCAGGTAACCAGTACGCCGTGCCGTACCTGTGGGGTACCAACGGCATCGGTTACAACGTCGAGAAGGTCAAGGCAGTGCTGGGTGTCGACAAGATCGACTCTTGGGCGGTGCTGTTTGAGCCGGAAAACATCAAGAAGCTGTCCAGCTGTGGCGTAGCGTTTCTTGATTCCGCTGATGAAATGTTGCCGGCGGTGCTCAACTACATGGGGCTGGACCCCAACAGCACCAAGGAAGCGGACTACAAGAAGGCCGAAGCCAAACTCATGGCGATTCGTCCTTACGTAACCTATTTCCACTCGTCCAAATACATCACTGATCTGGCCAATGGCGACATCTGTGTTGCAGCCGGTTTTTCGGGCGATGTGTTCCAGGCCAAGGCGCGCGCAGAAGAGGCAGGCAAAGGCGTGAAGCTCGCTTACAGCATCCCGAAGGAGGGCGGCAACCTGTGGTTCGATATGCTGGCCATTCCGGCAGACTCGAAAAACATCAAGGTCGCCAGCGCCTTCATCAATTACATGCTTGACCCCAAGGTGATCGCCCAGGTCAGCGATGAAGTCGGCTACGCCAACCCCAATCCCGCCTCCGGCGAGTTCATGGACCAGAAAATCCGCACCGATGCAGCGGTTTACCCGCCTCAGGAAGTGCTGGACCGCCTGTTCGTGAACAGCGAGTTGCCCCCCAAGGTGCAACGTCTGATGACCCGCAGCTGGACCAAGGTCAAGTCGGGCAAATAAAAATCCAGCACCCGGCCGTATTGGCCGGTTGCCTATCTGTTGGGAGTTTCACCCATGGCAGTTGCCTCCGGCGCCTACAAGAAAGCCCTCGAAGGCGGTCAGCAACCCAAAGAGGTGCTGGTCAGGATTGATCGGGTCACGAAGAAGTTCGACGAGACGATTGCGGTGGACGACGTGTCGCTGCAAATCAACAAGGGTGAGATCTTCGCCCTGCTTGGCGGCTCCGGCTCCGGAAAGTCCACACTGCTGCGCATGCTGGCCGGTTTCGAGCGCCCGACCGAGGGCCGTATCTACCTAGATGGTGTCGACATTACCGACATGCCGCCGTATGAACGTCCGATCAACATGATGTTCCAGTCCTACGCGCTGTTCCCGCACATGACCGTGGCGGACAACATCGCCTTTGGCCTGAAACAGGACAAGCTGGCCAAGCCGGAAATCGAAGCCCGCGTGGCGGAGATGCTCAAGCTGGTGCAGATGACCCAGTACGCCAAGCGCAAGCCGCACCAGCTCTCGGGCGGCCAGCGTCAACGTGTGGCCCTGGCCCGCTCGCTGGCCAAAAAGCCCAAGCTGCTGTTGCTTGATGAGCCAATGGGTGCGCTGGACAAGAAACTGCGTTCGCAGATGCAGCTGGAACTGGTGGAGATCATTGAGCGCGTCGGCGTGACCTGCGTAATGGTGACTCACGATCAGGAAGAGGCCATGACCATGGCCGAGCGCATCGCAATCATGCACCTGGGCTGGATCGCGCAGATCGGCAGCCCGATCGATATCTACGAAACCCCGACCAGCCGTCTGGTCTGCGAATTCATCGGCAGCGTCAACCTGTTCGAAGGTGACGTGATCGAAGACATGGAAGCCCACGCGCTGATCCGCAGTCCCGAGCTGGAGCGCAATATCTATGTCGGCCACGGCGTCAGTACGTCGGTGGAAGACAAGCACATCACCTACGCCCTGCGCCCTGAGAAGCTGCTGATCACTACCGAGCAGCCAGGCTTCGAATACAACTGGTCACGCGGCAAGGTCCACGACATCGCCTATCTGGGCGGTCATTCGGTGTTCTACGTCGAGCTGCCGGGCGGCAAACTGGTGCAGTCGTTCGTCGCCAACGCCGAGCGTCAGGGCGCACGGCCTACCTGGGGCGATGAAGTCTATGTGTGGTGGGAAGACGACAGCGGCGTGGTGCTGCGCTCATGAAAATCCGCAAGATCAAGCGCGCGTTCGAGCGCATAAAGCCCAACGGGCGGCAGATGGTCATCGGCGTGCCGTTCCTCTGGCTGTTCCTGTTCTTTGCCCTGCCGTTTCTGATCGTGCTCAAGATCAGCTTCGCCGAAGCCGACGTCGCGATCCCGCCATACACCGAGATCTTCAGCTACGCCGACGAAAAGCTGCAGATGGTCCTCAACTTCGCCAACTACACCTTGCTCAGTGGCGATGACCTGTATGTTTCGGCCTATCTGGGCTCGCTGAAGATGGCCTTCATCAGCACCTTGCTGTGCCTGCTGATCGGCTATCCGATGGCCTATGCCATCGCCAGCGCGCGCAAGGACCTGCAAACCGTGCTGTTGCTGCTGATCATGATGCCGACCTGGACGGCGATCCTGATCCGCGTCTACGCCTGGATGGGCATTCTCAGCAACAACGGGCTGCTCAATGCATTCCTGATGTGGCTCGGGCTGATCGACGCGCCGTTGCAGATCCTCAACACTAACCTGGCGGTGTACATCGGCGTGGTCTATTCCTACCTGCCGTTCATGATTTTGCCGCTGTACGCCAACCTCGTGAAGCACGACACCAGCCTGCTGGAAGCCGCGTCCGATCTGGGTTCGAGCACCTTCAACAGTTTCTGGAAAATCACCGTACCGCTGTCCAAGAACGGTGTGATCGCCGGCTGCATGCTGGTATTCATCCCGGTGGTCGGCGAATTCGTGATTCCGGAACTGCTGGGTGGCCCGGAAACCCTGATGATCGGCCGCGTGCTGTGGCAGGAATTCTTCAACAACCGTGACTGGCCGGTGGCTTCGGCGCTGGCAGTCATCATGCTGCTGGTGCTGATCGTGCCTATCATCCTGTTCAACCGCAGTCAGGCCAAAGAACTGGAGGGCAAGGCATGAACCGCTTTCGATTCTCGAACCTGATGCTGGTTCTGGGTTTGCTGTTCATCTATGCGCCGATGGTGATTCTGGTCATCTACTCGTTCAACGCCTCGCAACTGGTGACGGTCTGGGGCGGCTGGTCGGTGAAATGGTACGTCGGCCTGCTGGACAACTCGCAACTGATGGGCTCGGTGATGCGCTCGCTGGAGATCGCCTGCTACACCGCCGTTGCTGCGGTGGCGCTGGGGACGATGGCTGCGTTTGTGCTGACCCGCATCAGTCGCTTCAAGGGTCGGACGTTCTTTGGCGGGCTGGTAACTGCGCCGCTGGTAATGCCCGAAGTGATCACCGGCCTCTCGCTGTTGCTGCTGTTCGTGGCCATGGCGCAATTGATCGGTTGGCCGCAGGAGCGCGGCATCATGACCATCTGGATCGCGCACACGACGTTCTGCGCGGCCTACGTGGCAGTGGTGGTATCGGCGCGGCTGCGTGAGCTGGACCTGTCGATTGAAGAAGCGGCGATGGATCTGGGCGCGCGTCCGTGGAAGGTGTTCTTGCTGATCACCATCCCGATGATCGCGCCGTCGCTGGCAGCCGGCGGCATGATGTCGTTTGCACTGTCGCTGGACGACCTGGTGCTCGCCAGCTTCGTTTCCGGGCCGGGTTCGACGACTCTGCCGATGGAAGTGTTCTCCGCCGTGAGACTGGGCGTTAAACCTGAAATCAACGCAGTGGCGAGCCTGATTCTGCTGGCCGTTTCATTGGCGACCTTCCTGGTCTGGTTCTTCACCCGCCGCGCGGAAAACAGCCGCAAGCGTGCCATCCAGCAAGCCATCGAGGAAAGCGCAGCAGACGCCTGGAAACAACCGGACCCAAGGCGTGCGCCTGCGGCGTGAAGACCTGATCGTGCCCGGAGGGCGTGGGAGCGAGCTTGCTCGCGAACTGCCGGTTACCGGCAGCAACTAGCTATCTCGGTTTATCGCTCCCACGCTCCGGCGTGGGAGCGCAGCTCTGGACGCTCTGCGTCCGATCTTGATAGCGCGGTGCTACGCAGACTTGTGACGCGGAGCGTCACGAAAGGCATGCCAACGCGGAGCATTGGCACGATAGTCAAACCCGGTTGTGCCTGATGTACCGTGCGTGAAGGTTTCACTGTCGGCTCCCGACAGTTCGCGAGCAAGCTCGCTCCCACGAGAAGCCACATTTCAGGGGGCGGCTATTCCCCCGGCACTAACCGTAAAACCCCTTCCGTATGCTCTGCCACGTCTTTCTCGCTGAAGCGCTGTGGCACGTACTCGCCACTCACAAACGCCTTGGCCTGATCCGAATAATGCTTGTCGAACGGCACGCCGCTCTGGCCTACCGGGTTGATACCCAGGCTATGCGCCGGGTCGGCGAAGTCGATAAGGCGGCGGGTCGAAGGGCCGTAGCCGACGGGCCACGGGGCAGGGCGGATGCTGGATGACAGGTTGTTCGGCACTTCGTGGGTGCCCGGCGCTGCATACGGGCCAACGTTGAAGATCATGTCCAGCGGCTTTTGCGACCCCATCGGGTGACCCTGAGTAAGGGTGTGTGCCTTGCCCCACACCCATTCATCCGGGTTGGTGCCGTACAGCGACCGCAAGTGCGACACGCTGGCTCGCCAGGCTACCTTGACGGTATTGGCGCGGCTTTCTTCATGGGGTGAATTGCGATTGTTCCACCACGGCGAATCGGCATCGGCGGCCAGACGCGGCAGGGCGGCGTCCAATACGCGGGTCGACAGCAGCGTTTCGAACATCGTATCGCCCAGTTCGTCGTGGAATGTTTCTTCCGTCAGGTCGAACAGGAACTGGTTGAACAGTGTGGCACCCACCGAATCAACGGGGTAATCGCCTTTCCAGCTGGCCAGCCGCTCCACGAGGGCGATTTCGTCCGGGTCGCTGACAACGCTGCGCAGTACCGGAATCAGCGGTTTGAGAATGCTCGGTGCGTAATCGGTCTGCGTGCCCAGTTGCAGCGCCTTGCTGGCGGCCAGGTCCCACTTGATGGTGGAGTCGCTCAGTTGCCGGTTCAGCTCCTGACCGCGCTCGGCCGGGTTGTAGTAACCCGGAATCTGCATGCCGGTCGGCGACAGCGGCTGGAAGTTGGCGGACACGATGTAGCCGCGCGCCGGGTTTTCTTCGTGCGGGTTGGCGCTGAATGGGTAAAAGCCCGATTTGTCCGCCTGCGCGGTGCTGCCATCGAGGATGAAGCTCGGGTTGACGCCTTGCGGACGAATCGGCAGTTGCGCCGCAGCCCACCAACCGATATCACCTTTGGCATTGGCCCAGACAATGTTGAGGCCCGGCGACTGGATCTTCTCGGCGGCGCTGCGCATTTTATCCAACGTGTCGGCGCGGTTGGCTTCGTAGAAACCATCCAGCACCGGGTTGGCGGACACCAGAAATGACCACCACATCGCGATTGGCGTCTGGCCGGCGTTCTTGCCCATCACATTGTTGACGATCGGTCCGTGCGGCGATTCGAGCAGCGTCAGTGTGACCGGGGCCTGGCCCTTGACGGTGATTTGCTGCTCGGTGCGTTTCATGTCCACCCATTGCCCGTGGTACCAGACCTGATTCGGGTTGTCCGGGTTGGTCTTCTCGGCGATCAGGTCCACGTCATCGTTCTGGAACATGGTCAGGCTCCAGCCGAAATCCATGTTGTGGCCCAGAAACGCGAACGGATTGAGCCCCGGAAAGTGTCCGTACAGCTCAAAACCCGGCGCAGAAAGCTGTGCTTCGTACCACACCGAAGGCACGGAAAAGCGGATGTGCGGGTCGCCCGCGAGGATCGGTTTGCCGCTTTGCGTACGGCTGCCGGAAATCACCCAGGCGTTGCTGCCCTCGAACTGCGGCAGACCTGCGCCTTCCAGCGCTTTGTGGCTCAGCTGGGCCAACTGCGCCAGGCCTTTCCAGTCGGCGCTGGCCAATGCCGGTTTAGAACCGAGCATGCCGTCCGGATGCCAGTCCAGATCAAACACTTTCAAATACTGCGGGCCCAGTTGATCGCGCACATACGTCAGCAATGGTTCGGTTCTGAATGCTGCCGCAAAGCTGTACGCCAGATAGCCACCGATGCTCACGGTGTCTTCGGTAGTGAAGCGCCGCTTGGGAATACCCAGCGCGTCGAACTCCATCGGTCGTGCGTGGGTGTCCTGATACTGATTGACGCCGTCGATGTAGGCTTCCAGCGCTTTCCAGGTCGGGGTGTTCTTGTCCTGGCGTGCGACATACGCGTCGGCATGCTCGCGAATACGCAATGTGCGAAACAGTTTGTCGGTCTCGACCAGGTTCGGCCCGAGTATCTCCGCCAGTTCGCCACGCGCCAGACGCCGCAGCATTTCCATCTGGAACAGCCGGTCCTGAGCATGGGCATAACCCAGCGCTCGGTACAGATCTGCTTCGTTCTCTGCCCGGATGTGCGGCACGCCACGCTCGTCGTAACGCAGCGTGACAGGTGCCTGAAGATGGCTCATGGCAATCTCGCCATCACGGACCGGTTGTTTGCTATTGACGTACCAGCCCGCGCCGCCTGCAAGGATGGCGATGATGATGGCTAGAATGACGAGGCTGCGTTTCATCCGGGTTTCTCTGTGAATGGCGTGATGCATGGGCGAAGGCTATGGTTGTGCAATATGGCAGCAGCCTGACAGGCCGCCCTGCATAACACAGCGCGAAAGCCTACCGCGATCGAGTACGCAGTAAACATTAAGATAGCGTTCGCTACCGTGCAGTCTGATGGCGATGTGCCTAAGCATGTGAAGCGTGTGATTGCAGCCGAGCAGCTTGCCATGCCGGAGCATACAGAAGAATATCGTTACACAATTTTACTTACCGTTTCCCGGAATCTGGAAGCCACATGTCCGCCACGTTTGACCCCGATAAACTGCGCGCCAGCCTGCTGCCGCTGAATATCATCGACCCGCTTTCCATGGACGGACTGGCCTATCAACGCTTCTACGGCCTGGCCGGGCTGGGCGGCGAAAAAATCATACGCAGCTGGCTGGGGCGTCTCGATGTCGCGGGCTACGAGGTTGTCGGGCAGGTGTGGATGCCTGACAGTCCGGTCGCCACGCTGTTTCTGTTTCACGGTTTTTACGACCACATGGGGCTATACCGGCATGTGATCGAATGGGCGCTGGAGCAGGGGTTCGCCGTGATCGCCTGCGACTTGCCGGGCCATGGCCTGTCCAGCGGCAGTCGGGCCTGTATCAATGACTTCGCCGAGTATCAACTGGTGTTGCAACGTCTGCTGTCTGAAGCCGAAGGCCTTGGGCTGCCACATCCCTGGCACCTGTGCGGACAAAGCATGGGTGGTGCCATCGTGACGGATCACCTGCTTCATCAGGGGGCAGACTCGCCGGCGCAGGGGGAGGTGATCCTGCTGGCGCCGCTGGTCCGGCCGCGCGCTTGGGGCTGGTCGCGTCTGAGTTATCACCTGCTCAAACCGTTCGTAAACGGCATTGCCCGGCGTTTCACCGAAAACTCCAATGCGCCTGCGTTCCTGCCTTTTCTCCTGGCGGACCCTTTGCAGCCGCGTCGCCTGCCCACTGCCTGGGTCGGCGCGTTGTCGCAATGGATTGTGCGTATTGAGCGCGCGCCGCGCAGCCTGCGCAGCCCGTTGATCATTCAAGGTGACGCAGATATGACGGTCGACTGGTCTCACAACCTCACGGTTCTGAAAGGCAAGTTCAGCCAGCCGCAGATCCTGATGCTGGGGCACGCCCGGCATCATCTGGCCAATGAATCGCCGGAGTTACGGGCAAGGTACTTTGATTTTCTGGAAGGGCGTTTGCGCTAAGCCGTCGGTACCGATCAGGGGTTCAGGCTCGACGCACTTTGCCCAACCGCCAGTCCGGCGCGAATCGCAGCCAGTGCTGCCTGATAATAGGCTTTGCCTTCCGGTGACTCGGCGAAGGTCGAGAACTCTTCAAGTTCAGGGTCGGACAGGTCGCGGTACACATACAGCAGCGTGTTGTTCAGATCAGCACTCATCTGCGCCATCAGGCGCTCGCGCTGGCCTTCGAGCATGCCCTGCGCCTGGCCTCCACCGAGCAGGCCGGGAATCATCTGGCTCAGGCTGTCTGCGGCAACGCCTGCGATGGCAAGGCTGACTTCCGCGCCGGCCTCTCTGGCCGGCAGTGCCTGGGCCAGATGGCCGATCAACAACTGACGCGTTGCATCCGCTTCGATATGCGGCAGCCCTTGGGCATGTTTGGCCAGCTGATCGGCGCGGGTGGCGGTCAGCTCGGCGTTGACGATCTTTCGGCCCAGCGGCGACTGGAAAAACTGCAGCGACGGGGCAGGGTCCTTGAGGCTTTCACGCAGGCGCTTCGACGCGCGCTGGTCCATGGCCTGGGGGGAAAAACGCTGATTGCTGTTATTGACCAGCGCTTGATAAACCGCAGGCGGCAGGTTGTTGCTGTAGCGCTGTTGAGCAGCCTTGAGAGCATCGTTGAAATGCGCGCGCTGTTCCGGCCAGCCTGCGGCCTTGTACAACTGATCGTAGCTGTCTGCCCAGGCAGGGGAGGTGCAGAACATCAACAGCAAAACAAACAAACGACGCATTGGGGACTCCTGTCGGCAGGCCGCTATTCTCCGGGTGTTAGCGTGGATTTGTCGAGTTATGAGTGCCGTCGGCGAGTGAAATCTCACGCGTGTGATACCACATGTATACGCCTCTGTCGGATTTCATGGCTTATCGATACTATGCACGCCATGCGCATACCCTCTGACCACCCACTGCTGTTGCGAATCGTCGACGACCTGGCCGCCAACGGCTGGTCGCAGCAGAATATTTTCCTGCCCGAAGCTCTGACTCTTGAACTTGAGCAAGAGTGCCGAAAACGTGCTGCCGAAGGCGAGCTCGAGCCTGCCGCTATTGGCAAGGGCGCAGCGCAGGAAATACGCGAAGGTATTCGTGGTGACCGCATTCAGTGGCTTGAAGCGGGGCAGGTGCAGTGTTGCGACAGCTATCTGGAATTGATGGAAAGCCTGCGTCAGGCGCTCAATCGCGGCCTTTTCCTGGGGCTGGAGGACTACGAAAGCCATTTTGCGCTGTATCCACCGGGTGCCCGCTACCTCAGGCATGTGGATCGCTTTCGCGATGATGACAAGCGCATGGTGTCGGCGGTGCTTTACCTCAACAATGCCTGGCTGCCCGAGCATGGCGGCCAGTTGCGCATGTACCTCAAGGACGATGTGGCTTACGACGTCCAGCCTACAGGCGGTTGCCTGGTGGTTTTTCTGTCCGGTGATATTCCCCATGAAGTCATGCCTGCCAGCCGTGATCGACTGTCACTGACGGGCTGGTTCAGGCGCCGCAGTAACGAGCTGTTTCAGTGACCGGTGGCCTGTTCATGAAAACTGTTTCATCAATGCAGTGAGCCATTGAGCCCGGCTGCGGTCTATCTTGAGCACTCCTGAACCGACGGATTTGTTGTGTGAGGGTCGACTTACGTCAACTGCAACCGGAGCAATCATGAAATCCTTATTTTCTGGAACGATGGTCGCGGGCCTGTTGCTCAGCGCATCCATGCTGGTCAGCGCCGCCGATATGCCACGCACTGCATCCCCTGAAGGCGCCGAGGTGTACATCATCTCGCCCAAGGATGGTGAAACCGTGACTTCACCGTTCAAGGTGCAATTCGGTCTCAAAGGCATGGGCGTCGCGCCTGCGGGTGTGGATGTTCCCGATACCGGTCACCATCACCTGCTGATCGATGTGAACGACCAGCCAGCGATGAATGCGCCGCTGCCGGTCAGTGACAACATCCGCCACTTCGGCAAGGGCCAGACTGAAACCGAAATCAACCTGCCGCCTGGTCAGCACACATTGCAATTGCTGATGGGCGACAAAGGCCACATGCCGCTGAACCCGTCGGTCGAGTCGAAGAAGATCACGATCAATGTGAAGTAGGGCTGTCAGTGCTTGTATGACGCAGAGCGTCACGAACGGCATTCCCACGCTGGAGCGTGAGGAACGATTATCGCAACTATCGTGCGACGCTCTGCGTCGCATGCCTTTCTGGACGCTCTGCGTCCTCTTGCGACGCGGAGCGTCGTGAACTGCATTCCCACGCTGGAGCGTGAGGAACGATCGGTGCCCGCAAGACCATCGCTCGTGCCCACACGGGGTGGGCACGGCGCTCGGATCAGAACAGAACGCGGCTGCGGATGGTGCCTTTGATCTGTTGCAGCTTGGCTTGTGCCAAATCCGAGTACTCGGCGTCGACGTCGATGACCACGTAACCGACTTTCTCGTTGGTCTGCAGGAACTGACCGGAGATGTTGATGCCGTTCTCGGCGAAGACCTTGTTGATCTCGCTGAGCACGCCCGGGATGTTCTCGTGGATGTGCAGCAGGCGATGCTTGCCAGGGTGAGCAGGCAAGGCCACTTCCGGGAAGTTGACCGACGACACCGAGGTACCGTTGTCGCTGTACTTGACCAGCTTTTCTGCGACTTCCAGACCGATGTTGGCCTGCGCTTCGGCAGTGGAACCACCGATGTGCGGGGTCAGGATCACGTTGTCCAGGCCACGCAGCGGGCTTTCGAAGATGTCGTCGTTCGAGCGTGGCTCGACCGGGAACACGTCGATTGCAGCGCCGATCAGGTGCTTGTCCTTGATCGCGTCGGCCAGGGCGTCCAGCTCAACGACTGTGCCGCGAGCCGCGTTGATCAGGATGCTGCCCTTTTTCATCGCGCGAATTTCTTTTTCGCCGATCATCCACTGGGTTTCCGAGGTTTCCGGCACGTGCAGGGTAACGATATCGGACATGCCCAGCAGCTCGTTCAGGCTGGACACCTGAGTCGCGTTGCCCAGTGGCAGCTTGGTCAGGGTGTCGTAGAAGTACACCTGCATGCCCAGGCCTTCGGCCAGAACCGACAACTGCGTACCAATCGAGCCATAGCCAATGATGCCGAGCTTCTTGCCACGGATTTCGAAAGAGTTGGCCGCGCTTTTGATCCAGCCGCCACGGTGGCATGAAGCGTTTTTCTCAGGGATACCGCGCAGCAGCAGGATCGCCTCGGCCAGCACCAGTTCTGCTACCGAGCGGGTGTTGGAGTAGGGCGCATTGAACACTGCAATACCGCGCTCACGCGCTGCATTGAGGTCAACCTGGTTGGTGCCGATGCAGAAGCAGCCGACGGCAACCAGTTTCTTGGCGCAATCGAACAGCTCTTCGGTCAACTGAGTGCGGGAGCGGATACCGATGAAGTGTGCGTCGGCGATCTTTTCTTTCAGTTCGGCTTCCGGCAGAGACTTGGTGTGGTACTCGATGCTGGTGTAGCCGGCTGCCTTGAGGACGTCGACAGCGGACTGATGGACGCCTTCGAGAAGAAGGAACTTGATCTTGCTCTTGTCGAGGGAAGTCTTGCTCATCTGCGTAAACCTGTGTCCCGAAGAAAATTGGCAGGGGGTGCCCGGTTCGGCTCTGGGCACGACTCACGGGGGGCGTATGCTAGCATATGAGCCCCGCGAAACCTCATCCCGAACGTGAACCGTTCTCAGGATGCCCATGAATCGTTCGAGAGTTGATTCAATGACCGATCGCGTTTTGATTGATGAGCTGCAGACCCTGGTTGACCCCGGCAAGGTACTCACCGATGCCGGTTCTCTGGAAACTTACGGCAAGGACTGGACCAAGCAGTTCACTCCTGCGCCACTGGCCATCGTATTTCCCAAGACCACCGAACAGGTGCAGGCCATCGTACGCTGGGCCAATGAGCGGCTCGTGGCGCTGGTGCCTTCGGGTGGACGCACCGGGCTTTCGGCGGCCGCGGTGGCTGCCAACGGTGAAGTGGTCGTCTCGTTCGATTACATGAACCAGGTGCTGGAGCTGAATCTCACCGACCGGACGGCGGTCTGTCAGCCTGGCGTGATCACCCGGCAATTACAGGCGCTGGCTGAAGAGAGCGGCCTTTATTATCCGGTCGACTTCGCTTCTTCGGGCTCCAGCCAGATCGGCGGCAATATCGGCACCAATGCGGGCGGTATCAAGGTCATTCGCTACGGCATGACGCGCAATTGGGTCGCGGGCCTCAAGGTGGTCACCGGCAAGGGCGACCTGCTGGAGCTGAACAAGGACCTGATCAAGAACGCCACCGGCTACGATTTGCGCCAGTTGTTCATCGGTGCCGAAGGTACGCTGGGCTTTGTCGTCGAAGCGACCATGCGCCTCGACCGTGCGCCGAAGAACCTCACAGCGATGGTGCTGGGCACCTCGGACTTCAACTCGATCATGCCGGTGCTGCATGCCTTTCACGGCAAGCTCGACCTGACCGCCTTCGAATTCTTCTCGGACAAATCCTTCGCCCGGGTCATGGCGCGCGGTGATGTGCCGTCGCCTTTCGACACGCCATGCCCGTTCTATGTGTTGCTGGAGTTCGAAGCGACCACCGACGACCTGGCCGATCAGGCCCTGGCGACCTTCGAGCACTGCGTCGAGCAGGGTTGGGTGCTGGACGGCGTGATGAGCCAGAGCGAACAGCAATTACGCAACCTGTGGAAGCTGCGCGAGTACATCTCCGAAACCATCTCGCACTTCACACCGTACAAAAACGATATCTCGGTCACTGTCTCGAAAGTGCCGGAGTTTCTGGCTGAAATCGACACGATCGTTGCCGAACACTACCCAGACTTCGAAGTGCTCTGGTACGGCCACATTGGCGACGGCAACCTGCACCTGAACATCCTCAAGCCCGAGGGCCTCGACAAGGACGAGTTCTTCGTCAAATGTGCCCGGGTCAACAAGTGGGTATTCGAGACTGTCGAAAAGTACAACGGCTCGATTTCGGCCGAGCATGGTGTCGGGATGACCAAACGTGACTATTTAACGTACAGTCGCTCGCCGGTCGAAATCGAATACATGAAGGCGTTGAAAGCGGTGTTCGATCCCAACGGGATCATGAATCCCGGCAAAATCTTCGCCGTTTGATCCGTCGCAACCATTTGATCCGTCGCAACAATAAGCAGGCTACCTCTTACAGCCTCAGGAGACGTCATGAGCTACCAGCACAAATATGTCGATGGCACCAACATTCACTTCCCGCTGGGTAAAGTGGTCTGCATCGGGCGTAACTACGCCGAACACGCCAAGGAACTGGGCAACGCGGTGCCTACCGAGCCGCTGCTGTTCATGAAACCCGGCAGCGCGGTGGTTGCGCTGGAGGGTGGCTTCACTATCCCGGCAGACCGCGGCTCGGTGCATTACGAAGCAGAGATCGTTGTCCTGATCGGCAAGCCTCTGAGCAAGAACCCTTCGCGCGAAGAAGTACTCGACGCGATCAGCGGCTTTGCGCCCGGCCTGGACCTGACCCTGCGTGACGTGCAGTCGCGTCTGCGTGAGAAAGGCCTTCCATGGGAGCTGGCCAAGTGTTTCGACGGCGCTGCGGTGATTCCGCCGTTCGTGCCCGCCGAGACCTTCCCTGACCTGGAGGACATCGGTATCCGCCTGACCCTCAATGGCAAGGTGGTTCAAGACGGCAACAGCAACATGATGCTCAACCCGATCGTGCCGATGATCCAGCACATGGCAGCCAACTTCTCGCTGCAGGCCGGTGACCTGATCATGACCGGCACGCCTGCCGGTGTCGGGCCGTTCAAAGCCGGCGACCAGATCGCACTGGAACTGGTCGGGCAGACGCCGTTCGAGAGCGTCGTCAGGTAACCCGACAGCATCTTCAGGCTGCACCCAAAGCCACGCGGGATCACTCCCGGGTGGCTTTTGTTTGTGGAGTGACTGATAGTTCAGCCGATTTTGCGTTTTTTTCACACCTGTTCTGGATAATCCGGCCGTCCCCGCAAGGGCACCACGTCGTCATGAAGTCTCATTTGCTCAGGAACACATGAATGGCCAGTACTGCCGCAGCGCCGCCTCGTAACAAAAAACGCTTCGCTTACTTGCGAAACATGCGCTGGTATTCGTGGTTGTTAGTGGTTGCCTTGCTGGGCTATGGGCTGGCCTTCATCATGCATTGGGATGATCGCGCGCTGCTCTGGTTTCAGGAGCGGTTCGAGAGCAAGGCAGGTCGTCACGCCAGTATCTGGCTGCCGGACTACCATGTGGATATCGACGCAAAGGTGCTGCCGGGCATGGAAAAGGACGAGGCGTCCGACCTGTCCTATAACCCGGTCACCAAAACGCTGTTTGCGGTCATGGGCAAAAATGCGTTTCTGGTGGAGCTGACGCTCACGGGCGATGTACTGCGCAAGATCCCGCTGGTGGGCTGGAGCAATCCGGAAGGTGTTGCCGTCATGAACGATGGCCTGATTGCGATCACTGACGAGCGCCAGCACAAGCTGACCATCGTTAAAGTAAACGCCGACACCACCACCCTGAACATCGCGGATTTCCCCCAGTACGAACTGGGCAAGTCTGCCAACCAGAACAAGGGCTTCGAAGGTATCGCCTGGGACCCGCAGCGTCAGCAGCTGATACTGGGCGAGGAGCGACCTCCCGCGCTGTACACCTGGAAAAGTGATGGCAGTGACGTGCTGAAAGGCGACAAGCAACCGCTGTCGAGTCGCTCGCTGGACATGCGCAATCTGTCGTCATTGAGCATCGACCCGCGCACCGGCCACATGCTCGCGCTGTCTGCCGATTCGCACTTGTTGCTGGAAGTCGACGAGCAAGGCGAGCAGGTAAGCTTCATGACCCTGCTGGGCGGCATGAACGGTTTGAAGGACACAATTCCGCGCGCAGAAGGCGTGGCCCTTGATGAGGCCGGTACGCTGTACATGGTCAGCGAACCGAACCTGTTCTATTCGTTTCACCGGGCGCTTCACAAGCACTGAGCCAGGACGGCAACTACACAGGTCGCCGATACACATTCGGCAAAAATATAGCACCATGCCATTAAGCTTGCTTTCAGGATGGCATGGTATCAATCCCGTCCGCTCAATCTGTCCGAGTCACCCTTCATGCGTCGCTCTACTCGCTCTTTAGTTCTGCTTCTGGCCCTTGTACCCCTGATCGTTGTGTTCGTGATCGCCAATCAGCGATACCGCTATGTTGAAAGTGCCCTGTTCGACTGGCAGGTGTTCTGGCAGTCCGACTCACTTCAGTCCATTGGTCTGGATCAGTACCGAGTCGTCACCGAAGCACAGGTGATCGACGGGCTGCAGGATGATGTCTCGGGCCTGAGCTACGACCCGGACCGCAAGAGCCTGTTTACGGTGACCAATCAGAACCCTGAACTGGTCGAGCTGAGCCTGGACGGTCGTGTGCTGCGGCGCATTCCGCTGGTGGGGTTCGGTGATGCCGAGGCTGTCGAATACATCAGCCCGGGCACTTATGTGATCAGCGATGAGCGCCGGCTCCGGCTGATTCAGATTCACGTCGATGACAACACCAAAAGTCTGGACGCCGCCCAGGCAGAACAATTGACGCTGGGCATCACCGCCAGTGGCAACAAGGGCTATGAAGGGCTGGCCTATGATTCCGTCGGCAAGCGCCTGTTTGTCGCCCGCGAGCGTGATCCGGTGCAGATCATCGAAGTGCGCGGCTTTCCCAGGACCAACTCCGAGGCTCCCGGCAATCTGCAGGTCATCTCCAACAGCAAGCGCGATGGCCGACTGTCGGTTCGTGACCTTTCCAGCCTGCAATTCGATGAAACCAGCGGCCATTTGCTGGCCTTGTCCGATGAGTCGAAGCGCATTCTTGAACTCGACACCAGCGGTCATCCGATTGGCAGCGGCTCGCTGGCAAAAGGGGCGATGGGGCTGAGCAAGGACGTGCCGCAGGCTGAAGGGATGGCTATGGACGCAGAAGGGACGCTGTATCTGGTGAGCGAGCCGAACCTGTTTTACGTGTTCCGCAAGCCTTGAGCCTGTGAGGGGCATGCCCACCTTGCGTGGGCACGACCGGTTTTATCAGCGCGTCAGGGTTTTCACGCCTTCGGTGGTGCCCAGCAGCAACAGGTCGGCCGGACGGGCGGCGAACAGGCCATTGGTGACCACGCCGACGATGGCGTTGATCTGTGCTTCCAGCTCCACCGGATTGGTGATGCTCATGTTGTGCACATCAATGATGATATTGCCGTTGTCGGTCAGAACGCCCTCGCGATAAACCGGGTCGCCGCCCAGTTTCACCAGTTGCCGCGCAACGTGGCTGCGGGCCATCGGAATGACTTCGACCGGCAGCGGAAATGCGCCCAGCACCGGCACCAGCTTGCTGCCGTCGGCGATGCAGATAAAGGTCTTGGCCACTGCTGCGACGATTTTCTCGCGTGTCAGCGCCGCGCCACCACCCTTGATCAGGTTCAGATGCTCGTCGCTTTCGTCGGCACCATCGACATAGAACTCCAGATCGCTGACCGTGTTCAGCTCATACACCGGAATGCCATGGCCCTTGAGGCGCGCGGCGGTAGCTTCCGAGCTGGCGACTGCGCCATCGAATGCCGTCTTGTGTTTAGCCAGCGCATCAATAAAGCAATTGGCCGTGGAGCCGGTGCCGACGCCCACAATGCTTTTGTCATCGAGCTTCGGAAGGATGAAGTCGACAGCTGCCTGGGCGACTGCCTGTTTGAGTTGATCCTGGTTCATGCGGGCTCCACGGTGCCTGATGTAGGTAAAAAGAGGGGGTATGTAAAAAAGGCCCGCATTATAGCGGCGACTGCGCTGCAAAGCCCTGTCATTCGTATGGTCGTCTTTCGGTGCGCAGAGTAGACTTCCCGACCTTGCCCGCTTCGTCAGTGATGCCACCCCGATGCTTGAACAGTACGTCAAGAAAATCCTCACCTCCCGCGTGTACGACGTGGCGGTCGAAACTCCGCTGCACGGCGCTCGCCAGCTGTCCGAGCGGCTGGGAAACCGGGTATTGCTCAAGCGCGAAGACCTGCAGCCGGTGTTCTCCTTCAAGATTCGCGGCGCGTACAACAAGCTGGCGCAATTGACCGCAGAAGAGGCCGCACGCGGCGTGGTCACGGCCTCGGCGGGTAACCACGCGCAAGGTCTGGCACTGGCGGCACGCGAACTGGGCATTCTGGCGACTATCGTCATGCCGCGCACCACCCCGGAAATCAAGGTCGAAGGCGTGCGCTCGCGGGGCGCCACAGTGGTGCTGCACGGCGACTCCTTCCCCGAAGCGCTGGACTACTCGCTGAAACTGGTCGACGAACAGGGTTTCGTCTACATCCATCCGTATGACGACCCCGATACGATTGCCGGGCAAGGCACCGTGGCGATGGAGATTCTTCGTCAGCAGCCGGGGCAGCTGGACGCGATATTCGTACCGGTCGGTGGTGGCGGTTTGATTGCCGGTATCGCGGCGTACGTCAAATACCTGCGGCCGGAGATCAAGGTTATCGGCGTCGAACCGGATGACTCCAACTGCCTGCAAGCGGCGATGGCGGCGGGCGAGCGCGTGGTATTGAGCCAGGTCGGGCTATTTGCCGATGGTGTGGCGGTGGCGCAGATCGGCCATCACACCTTTGAAGTGTGCCGTCATTATGTCGATGAAGTGATCACCGTCAGCACCGATGAGATCTGTGCGGCGATCAAGGACATTTACGACGACACCCGCTCGATCACCGAGCCTGCGGGCGCGCTGGGTGTTGCTGGGATCAAGAAATATGTCGAGCAGCGCGGCATCAGCGGTCAGACACTGGTGGCCATCGACTCCGGGGCCAACGTCAACTTCGACCGTTTGCGTCACGTTGCCGAGCGCGCCGAGCTGGGCGAAGGCCGCGAAGCAATCATCGCCGTGACCATTCCCGAGCAGCCGGGCAGCTTCAAGGCATTCTGTGAAGCCATCGGCAAGCGCCAGATCACCGAATTCAACTACCGCTACCACACCGATCGCGAGGCGCACATCTTCGTCGGCGTGCAGACCCATCCCGAGAGCGACCCACGCAGCGCCCTGATCGCCAGCCTGACCGGCCAGGGCTTTCCGGTGCTGGACCTGACCGACAACGAACTGGCCAAACTGCATATTCGCCACATGGTTGGCGGGCATGCCGAGCGGGTCAATGATGAAGTGGTGCTGCGCTTCGAGTTCCCGGAGCGACCGGGCGCGCTGTTCAACTTCCTCAACCGCCTGGGCGGACGCTGGACCATCTCGATGTTCCATTACCGCAACCACGGCGCTGCTGACGGCCGGGTGGTTGCCGGGCTGGTGGTGCCGGAGGAAGAGCGGCATCTGGTCGGTACTGCTCTGGATGAGATTGGTTACCCGTATTGGGACGAGAGCGAGAACCCGGCGTACAGGCTGTTTCTGGGCTGAGGACTTAGATACTCCCGTTCCTCACGCTCCGCGTCACAAGAGGACGCAGAGCGTCCCGAACGGCATGCGACGCAGAGCGTCGCACGATAGCGGTAACGTTATCCCTGACGACCCTCGTTCCTCACGCTCCAGCGTGGGAATGCAGCTCACGACGCTCTGCGTCGAAGAGGACGCGGAGCGTCCAGATCGGCATGCCCACGCTAGCTCTTAAGGCGCGGCCCTTGTGTCCGCGCTGCTAAACTCACCCAAGCCCGACTCCAGAGGAACACCGCGTCATGGAACCCATCACCGCCCTCAATACCCTGCACATCGTCGCCATTGCGCTGTTGTTGATCAGCGCGCTGGTGTTGTCCAGCGGGGTGGTCAAGGTGCGTCTTGAAGGCGACACGACCATTCAGAATCGCCTGCTCAAGCGGCCCTTGCTGTTTTTCTGGGTCCTTATGGCCGTGTGCCTTGCGACACTGCCATTCAGCGGCTGGTGGCTGGTGCATCTGAAAGGGTTGTCGCTGGGCCAGACCTGGGTGCTGGGCAGCAGCGTGCTTTACACCTTGGGGCTGTGCAGTTGGGTGTGGCTGGTGGTCAGGCTCAACCGGTTGCGCCTCGGCGCCAAGGGCGGCAAGCGAGGCTTTACCTTGGCGCTGACCATGATCAGCGTCGTGTGCTTTGTGGCGATGGCCGGTCTGATGGGCTTCAAACCGGCCTGAGCAGTGCCGACGTTCAGTTACGCAGGGTGATAACCGGCCAGCCGCGTCGCTCGGCTTCGGCACGCAATTTATCGTCCGGATCGACCGCAACCGGGTTGGCCACTTGCTCCAGCAGCGGCAGGTCGTTCATCGAGTCGCTGTAGAAATAGCTGTCCTCAAGGCTGAACGCGTTGTCTTCAAGCCAATGATTGAGGCGTGTCACCTTGCCCTCACGGAAGCACGGAACGCCCGTAGTACGGCCTGTGTAACGACCATCAACCATCTCGCATTCGGTTGCCAGCAGTGTATCGATGCCCAGCCGCGCCACAATCGGTGCGGTCACAAAGCGATTGGTAGCGGTAATGACCACCAGCTTGTCGCCTGCGTCGCGGTGTTTGGCGATCAATTCCAGCGCCTTGGGCAGCATGATCGGCTCGATGCAGTCGCGCATGAAGTCGCGGTGCCATTCCTCCAGTTGCGCCATATCAGTGTTGCCCAGAATCTCCAGGGTAAAATTCAGGTAGTCGGTCATGTTCAGCGTACCGGCCATGTAATCCTGATAGAACTCATCGTTGCGGGTCTTGTAGGTTGCGGCATCGAGGATCCCGCGTCGGCACAGATAATCGCCCCAGGCATGGTCGCTGTCGCCGCCCAGAAGCGTGTTGTCGAGGTCGAATAAAGCCAGACGCATAGGGTTACTCGCTGAAATAGTTGAAAAAAGAGTCCCAGAATACGAGGTTTTCACAAGTCTTCACATAAGGTGATAAGCCTCGTTGCTGGTTTGATCGCCTTTGTGGAACAATGCGGCGACATGCGTTTGCGAGGTTGTTGCCGTGATCGACCCCGATGGTTTCCGTCCTAATGTCGGGATTATTCTGACAAACGATGCTGGTCAGGTCCTATGGGCTCGGCGTATTAACCAGGATGCCTGGCAGTTTCCTCAGGGTGGAATCAACCCGCAGGAGACGCCGGAAGACGCGCTTTATCGTGAATTGAATGAAGAAGTCGGGCTGGAACGACATGATGTGCAAATACTTGCCTGCACTCGGGGCTGGTTGCGCTATCGTCTGCCGCAACGTCTGGTCCGTACGCACAGCCAGCCGCTGTGTATCGGCCAGAAGCAAAAATGGTTTCTCCTGCGCCTGATCTCCAACGAGCAGCGGGTGCGGATGGATTTGACCGGTAAACCGGAGTTCGATGGCTGGCGCTGGGTCAGTTATTGGTACCCGTTAGGCCAGGTGGTGACATTCAAGCGCGAGGTGTATCGACGCGCACTCAAAGAGCTTGCCCCGCGCCTGTTATCGCGCGACTGACACGGAGTTCGACCCCGAGCCATGCTCAATACGCTGCGCAAGATCGTCCAGGAAGTTAACTCCGCCAAGGATCTCAAGGCGGCGTTGGGCATTATTGTGTTACGCGTCAAGGAGGCCATGGGCAGCCAGGTCTGCTCGGTCTATCTGCTCGATGCCGAGGTCAACCGCTTTGTGCTGATGGCCTCTGAAGGCCTCAACAAGCGCTCCATCGGCAAAGTCAGCATGGCGCCGAATGAAGGCCTGGTCGGTCTGGTCGGCACGCGTGAAGAACCGCTAAACCTCGAAAACGCCGCAGATCACCCTCGTTATCGCTATTTTGCCGAGACTGGTGAAGAGCGTTACGCCTCGTTCCTCGGCGCGCCGATTATCCACCACCGTCGCGTGGTGGGGGTGTTGGTGATCCAGCAAAAGGAGCGTCGTCAGTTCGACGAGGGCGAAGAAGCCTTCCTCGTGACCATGAGCGCGCAACTGGCGGGCGTTATTGCCCATGCCGAAGCCACCGGCTCGATCCGCGGTCTGGGTCGCCAGGGCAAGGGCATTCAGGAGGCCAAGTTCGTGGGTGTGGCCGGTTCGCCGGGCGCTGCTGTAGGTGTGGCAGTGGTCATGCTGCCGCCTGCCGATCTGGAGGTGGTGCCGGACAAGACCGTCACTGACATCGCCGCCGAGCTGGCGTTGTTCCAGAACGCGCTGGAAGGCGTGCGCAATGACATGCGCACCCTGTCAGCCAAGCTCGCCACCCAGCTGCGCCCCGAAGAGCGCGCGCTGTTCGATGTTTACCTGATGATGCTCGATGACGCCTCGCTGGGCAGCGAAGTGACCGATGTCATCAAGACCGGCCAGTGGGCGCAGGGTGCCTTGCGCTCGGTGGTCAGCGAGCACGTCAAACGTTTCGAACTGATGGACGATGCCTACTTGCGCGAGCGGGCCTCGGACGTCAAGGACCTGGGCCGTCGCCTGCTGGCTTACCTTCAGGAAGCGCGGCAGCAGGCACTGGTCTACCCCGACAACACGATTCTGGTCAGTGAAGAATTGACCCCGGCCATGCTGGGCGAGGTGCCGGAAGGCAAGCTGGTCGGCCTTGTATCGGTTCAGGGTTCCGGCAACTCCCACGTTGCGATCCTGGCGCGGGCCATGGGCATTCCCACGGTCATGGGGCTGGTGGACTTCCCTTACTCCAAGGTCGACGGCATCGATCTGGTGGTCGACGGTTATCACGGCGAAGTCTTCACCAACCCCAGCGAAATCATGCGCAAGCAGTTCGGCAAGGTGGTCGAGGAGGAGCGCCAGCTCTCCCAAGGCCTGGATGCCCTGCGCGAACTGCCTTGCGTGACCCTGGACGGCCATCGCATGCCGCTGTGGGTCAATACCGGCCTGCTGGCTGATGTCGCTCGCGCCCAGCAGCGCGGTGCCGAAGGGGTGGGGCTGTACCGTACCGAAGTGCCATTCATGATCAACCAGCGTTTCCCGAGTGAAAAGGAACAGCTGGCGATTTATCGTGAGCAACTGGCCGCTTTCCATCCGCTGCCGGTGACCATGCGCAGCCTGGATATCGGCGGCGACAAGTCGCTGTCCTACTTCCCGATCAAGGAAGACAACCCGTTTCTGGGCTGGCGCGGTATTCGCGTCACTCTCGACCACCCGGAAATTTTCCTGGTCCAGACCCGCGCCATGCTCAAGGCCAGCGAGGGCCTGAATAACCTGCGCATTCTGTTGCCGATGATCTCCAGTACCCACGAAGTGGAAGAAGCGCTGCACCTGATCCACCGGGCGTGGGGCGAGGTGCGCGACGAAGGCACCGACGTGCCGATGCCGCCTGTGGGCGTGATGATCGAAGTGCCTGCGGCGGTCTACCAGACCCGCGATCTGGCGCGTCAGGTCGACTTCCTCTCGGTAGGCTCCAACGACCTGACCCAATACCTGCTGGCGGTCGACCGCAACAACCCGCGTGTGGCCGATCTTTATGATTACCTGCACCCGGCCGTGCTTCAGGCCCTGCAAAGCGTGGTGCGTGATGCACATGCCGAGGGCAAGCCGGTCAGCATCTGCGGCGAAATGGCCGGCGACCCGGCTGCAGCTGTGCTGCTGATGGCGATGGGCTTTGACAGCTTGTCGATGAACGCCACCAACCTGCCGAAAGTGAAGTGGATGCTGCGTCAGATCAACCTCAGCAAGGCCAAGGAACTGCTTGCGCAACTGATGACCAACGATAACCCACAAGTCATCAGCAGCTCCCTGCAACTGGCGCTGAAAAACCTCGGCCTGTCGCGGATGATCAACCCGAGCTCGGTCAAAGGGCACTAAGCGCCACGATAGTTACAGAACTATCGTTCCTCACGCTCCAGCGTAGGAATGCCGTGGGTGACGCTTCGCGTCATAAATCTGTGCCGCACCGCCCGCTCAAGATCGGACGCAGAGCGTCCAGAACTGCATGCGACGCAGAGCGCCGCACGAT
>NZ_JAWHPL010000021.1:721951-1033215 GCF_032587875.1 Pseudomonas syringae group sp. 243L2 | reverse complement strand
TATCGTTCCTCACGCTCCAGCGTAGGAATGCCGTGGGTGACGCTCCGCGTCATAAATCTGTGCCGCGCCGCCCGCTCAAGATCGGACGCAGAGCGTCCAGAACTGCATGCGACGCAGAGCGCCGCACGATAGTCGAGATTATCGTTCCTCACGCTCCAGCGTAGGAATGCCGTGGGTGACGCTTCGCGTCATAAATCTGTGCCGCGCCGCCTGTTCAAGATCGGACGCAGAGTGTCCAGAAAGGCGCTACCACGCGGAGCGTGGGAGCGATAACCCCGCTTCTTTACCGCCAGACACATCAGGTGCACCTTTTTTCACTTCGTTCAGCTGGCTTCCATCGGTAGCCGCTAGAGCATCCTGCCGGGCTCCGGTAACATGCGCGCCTGATTCAATCGCTCGCAAGGGCGTTCCAATTGAGGAGTCGCAATGCTGCCTTACCCGCAGATTGACCCGGTAGCCGTCGCTATCGGCCCGCTGCAAATTCACTGGTACGGGTTGATGTACCTGGTCGGCATCGGTGGCGCCTGGCTGCTCGCGTCGCGTCGTCTCAACAAATTCGACCCGACCTGGACCAAGGAAAAACTCTCCGACCTGATTTTCTGGCTGGCCATGGGCGTGATCGTCGGCGGGCGGCTGGGCTATGTGCTGTTCTACGACCTGTCTGCCTACATCGCCAATCCTCTACTGATATTCGAGGTCTGGAAGGGCGGCATGGCGTTCCATGGCGGCTTTGTCGGTGTGATGATCGCGGCCTGGTGGTTTGGCAAACGCAACGGCAAGAGCTTCTTCCAGTTGATGGACTTCGTCGCCCCGCTGGTGCCGATCGGCCTTGGGGCCGGGCGCATCGGCAACTTCATCAATGCCGAGCTGTGGGGCAAGCCGACCGACGTGCCGTGGGCGATGGTTTTCCCGCCGTTCAGCGACCCTGCGCAACTGGCGCGTCATCCTTCGCAGCTGTATCAGTTCGCATTGGAAGGCGTTGCACTGTTCATCATCCTCAATCTGTACGCTCGCAAGCCGCGCCCGACCATGGCCGTTTCCGGCATGTTCGCGCTGTTCTACGGCATCTTCCGCTTTGTGGTCGAGTTCGTCCGCGTCCCTGACGCCCAGTTGGGCTATCTGGCGTGGGGATGGGTGACCATGGGTCAGATCCTCAGTCTGCCGATGATCATTGCCGGCCTGTTCCTGATCTGGCTGGCCTACAAGCGCGACCCGGCTGCCAGCAAGGCAGCGGCTTAATACCGAAACGCCGGGTGTCAGCACCCGGCGCGTTCAACAAGGCAGGTGATTTATGAAGCAATATCTGGAACTGGTCGCACATGTGATCAAGCACGGGACCTTGCAAGCCAACCGTACCGGCGTGAACACCATCAGCTTTCCGGGTGCGATGCTGCGTTATGACTTGCAGGAAGGCTTTCCGGCCATCACCACACGGCGCATGGCGTTCAAATCGGCCATCGGCGAAATGGTCGGCTTCCTGCGTGGCGTGAACAACGCTGCCGAATTCCGCGAGCTGGGCTGCAAGGTCTGGGACCAGAACGCCAACGAAAACGCCCAGTGGCTGAACAACCCGTTCCGCAAGGGCGAGGATGACTTGGGCGAAATCTATGGCGTGCAGTGGCGCAAGTGGCCTGCCTACAAGCGTATCGATGCCGGCAATGTCGCAGCCATCGAACTGGCGCTTGGTCAGGGTTATCGCCAGATTGCCGAATCGGAAGAGGGCGGCCAGTCGTTCGTAGTGCTGTACAAGGCCATCGACCAGATTCGCCAATGCGTCGACACCATCATCAATGACCCAGGCAGCCGCCGCATCCTGTTCCACGGCTGGAACTGCGCACAGCTCGATGAAATGGCCCTGCCGCCGTGCCACCTGCTGTACCAGCTGCACCCGAACCCGCAGACCCGCGAAATCTCGCTGACGCTGTACATCCGTTCCAACGACCTGGGCCTCGGCACGCCGTTCAACCTGACCGAAGGCGCTGCACTGCTGAGCCTGATCGGTCGCCTGACTGGCTACACCCCACGCTGGTTCACCTACTTCATCGGCGACGCCCACGTGTACGAAAACCACCTGGACATGCTCAACGAACAGATGACCCGCGAGCCGTACCCGATGCCGAAACTGGTGATCTCCGACCGCGTGCCCGAGTTTGCCAAGACCGGCGTGTATCAGCCTGAGTGGCTGGAGCTGATCGAGCCTTCCGACTTCACACTGGAAGGCTACCAGCACCATCCGGCAATGACGGCGCCGATGGCGGTTTGAGCCCGTAAGAGAACGAATCTAGCGCTGTGCTATAGTTTCAGCGCACGCCCCCCTGACCTTGTTCAATGGAATCGACTATGTTTTTCAATCGGATTGGACATCGTAGTGATACGAAGAAGGCTGAAGACGCAGCCCTCATGCAGGCAATCAAGAGCATCGACACTCTTGTGGTAAGGGGGGGGCGCATGTCCATGGACGCCAAAGAAATCGAAGGCTTGGTTCGCTCTTCACGCGATAAGGCTAAAAAACTGGTCACTCCTCAAGCCGAATCCTGATAAATGGCTTTTTTACTTCTGCTGCCACTACTTGTCAGCGGCTTTTTGGTGTGCCTGAAGGATCCCACCGTTTACTGCAGGCTGCATCGCTATGAAGGCCAGATGCTTTACTTGCAGGTGGGGCGATACGGTATTTACTGCTTTGTAGCGGCCATGTGTGTCACTGCAGTCCTTGCAGGACTGTTCTCGCATGACTGGGGTGTGCTGTGCCCCAAATGGCTGCAAGCGGCAAACGCGGCCTTGCCAGTCTGTTTTGCCGTGAACACCGACTTCATGGGTGCCTTAGGTCAATTGGGACAGGACTTCGACATCACGGGCAGGAATTTTAGCCAAGTGGGTGTGTTCCTTGCCCTCTCAGGTTTACTGACCTTGGCGATGCCAAGTCTGGGGGCCTTTATTACTGTCAGGATTCTCAAGTGGCAACTGGGTGCCAGTAAAAAAGAAGAAATTGCGGCCTATCTGCTGGGCGAGTCTGTAGATCACAGCCCTATCTGCTCGACTCTTTTCGATGCATTTATTGAAAAGGACGAAGTGATGATCACGATGGCAGATCGAAAGGTCTACGTCGGCTACATCATGGACGTCGGGGCCCCTACCGAAGTGACGGGTGTGAATCAGGAGATTCTGCTAATACCCACCGTCAGTGGCTATCGGGATAAAGACACCCTTAAAGTGGTGTACACGACCGATTATCCAAGCGATACACCGCTCAGGCCTATTGGTTTTCGGCAGGAAAATATTGTCTCGATCAGCGTCTTCAGCGAAGAAGTACGCGAAGCTTTCAAGCGCGTTGATTCTGAGCGGGCGGGTGAAGAGGCTGCGAAAGAGAAAGCTGCCAAAGATCAGCTCGTAAAGGCGATCACTGAGCTTGTGGCGGTGGTGCAAGCTGCGCAGCGTTAAACGAGAGGTGTCAAACCCCTCTCAATGCCCATGACTCCTCCCCACATGTGAAGCCTCGCCCTCTGGCGCTGCAACCGCGCCCGTCACTTCCAGCCTCTCGAGTATCGCGCAATGCTCTGCTGCGCCATCGCTGCAGCGGCGGCGCAGGTCGAGTAGTTGTTCCTGAAGCGCTTGCAGGCTCGCGACCCGGGCGTTGACGTGTTCGATGTGTTCGTCGATCAGCGCGTTGACGCTTTCGCACTGGTCCTGCGGGCTGTCGCGCAGGCTGAGCAGGTTGCGGATTTCCTCTAAGGTCATGTCCAGGCTGCGGCAGTTGCGGATAAACGACAGACGCTCCATGTGTGCCTGAGTGTACAGCCGGTAGTTGCCATCGCTGCGGGCAGGTGCGGGCAGCAGGCCTTCCCGCTCGTAATAGCGGATGGTTTCGACTTGGGTATCAGTCAGTTTTGCCAGTTCGCCGATTTTCATTTGGACTCATCTCGTTTGAGTGCTTGACCCTATAGTGGCTACAGGGTGTTCACTTGGCAACAAGCAGAATCCTGGAGCGCAAAGAATGGGTACGACGATCAAGAATTCCCCCGCACACGACCACGATCATGACCACGGCGAGCATGCGCCTGAGCAAAAGCCCGTAGAACATGCTCATGCATGCTGCTCCAGCGATGCACAACCTGCTGTGGTGACCTTTAACGATGCGCTGGCATCAGGTAGTCGCTTGAGCAGCTTTCGTATCGAAGCCATGGATTGCCCGACTGAGCAAGCCCTGATCCAGAACAAGCTGGGCAAGCTTGCCGGGGTGCAGAAGCTTGAGTTCAACCTGATCAATCGCCTGCTGGGCGTCTGGCACGATCTGCCGTCTACCGACCCGATTCGTGACGCCATCAGTTCGCTGGGCATGCAGGCCGAGCCGGTCGAGGAGGGCGCAGCGTCTGACCAGCCGGCTCCGGCGGTGAAGAAACACTGGTGGCCGCTGGCATTGTCCGGCGTTACTGCACTGGGTGCTGAAGTGGTCCATTTGGCGTCCCTCGGCCCGACCTGGGTCGTTGCTCTGCTGGCGCTGGTGTCGATCTTCAGTTGTGGGCTGACGACTTACAAGAAGGGCTGGATCGCGCTCAAGAACTTCAACCTGAATATCAATGCTCTGATGAGTATTGCGGTGACCGGTGCAATTCTGATCGGGCAGTGGCCTGAAGCGGCAATGGTGATGTTTCTGTTTACTGTGGCCGAGTTGATCGAAGCCAAGTCCCTCGACCGCGCCCGAAACGCTATCAGCGGGTTGATGCAATTGACGCCGGAACTGGCCACCGTTAAACAGGCGGACGGCAGTTGGCAGGAAATTGAAGCTAAAAACGTCGAAATTGGCGCTATTGTCCGCATCAAGCCAGGTGAGCGCGTAGGGCTCGACGGTGAGGTGGTGTCCGGTAACTCGACCATCGATCAAGCGTCGATCACAGGTGAAAGCCTGCCGGTCGAGAAGACTGTCGGCGACAAGGTCTTCGCGGGCACTATCAATCAGGCGGGCTCGCTGGAATATCGTGTGACCGCTGCGGCGAACAATTCGACGCTGGCGCGCATCATCCATGCGGTAGAAGCGGCTCAGGGTTCGCGTGCGCCGACCCAGCGCTTTGTCGACAGCTTCTCGCGCATCTATACGCCGGTGGTGTTCGTTGTCGCCTTGGGCGTGGCGCTGATTGCGCCGCTGTTTTTTGGCGGTGAGTGGTTTGACTGGGTCTACCGCGCGCTGGTGTTGTTGGTAGTCGCTTGCCCCTGTGCGCTGGTGATTTCTACGCCGGTGACGATCGTCAGTGGTCTGGCGGCAGCGGCGCGCAAAGGCATCCTGATCAAGGGCGGCGTTTATCTGGAAATGGGCGAGAAGCTTGATTACCTGGCCCTCGACAAGACCGGCACGTTGACCCACGGCAAGCCCGTGCAGACCGACTACGTGCCGCTGGACCCGACGGTCGCCGACACTGCGCCGGCCATTGCTGCGAGCCTTGCGGGTCGCTCCGATCACCCGGTTTCGCAAGCGATTGCCAAGGCGGCTGACAGCAGCCTGAAGCTGCATGAGGTCTCGGCGTTTGAAGCCTTGGGTGGACGCGGTGTGAAGGGCGCAATCAACGGCCAGATGTATCACCTGGGCAATCATCGCCTGGTTGAAGAGCTGGGTCTGTGTTCGCCAGAGCTGGAGGCGAAGCTCGATGTTCTGGAAATGCAGGGCAAGACCGTGGTGCTGTTGCTGGACACCTCCGGTCCGATCGCGCTGTTTGCGGTGGCTGACACTGTCAAGGAAACCAGCCGTGAAGCCATCGCTCAGTTGCATGAGCTGGGCATCAAAACGGTCATGCTGACTGGCGACAATCCGCACACCGCCAAGGCGATTGCCGATCAGGTCGGTATCGACGAAGCGCAAGGCAACTTGCTGCCTGCCGACAAGCTGAGTGCCATCGAGGCCCTTTATGCTCGCAACCATCGTGTAGGCATGGTGGGTGACGGCATCAATGATGCACCGGCGCTGGCTCGGGCCGAGATTGGTTTTGCGATGGCGGCAGCGGGTACTGATACTGCTATCGAGACGGCAGATGTCGCCCTGATGGACGATGATCTGCGCAAGATACCGACGTTCATTCGCTTGTCCCGTCGGACCTCGGCAGTGCTCAAGCAGAACATTGTTCTGGCAATCGTGACCAAGGTGTTGTTTATCGGCATCACGTTTGCGGGCATGGCGACCATGTGGATGGCTGTGTTTGCCGACATGGGCGTGAGTTTGCTGGTGGTGTTCAACGGCTTGCGGTTGCTCAAGAAGTGATCAGTCGAGGGCGTTGAAGGGCGGACGCGGAGCGTCCAGAACGGCATTCCCACGCAGAGCATGGGAATGATAATCGGTGTGGCTATCGGCCGTCTTCGTGAGCAAGCTCGCTCCCACAGAGGTATTAGCTATCGCTCCCACGCTCTGCGTGGTAGCGCTTTTATGGACGCTCTGCGTCCGACTTAGTCAGCCGAACCGCTCCTCTCCCCAGGCAATGAAGGTTTCAAGCAGTGGCTTGAGCACGGCGCGGGTCGGCTCTGCCAGGTCCGGGCGGTAGTGGAAGGGCACGAACTCCTCCATGTAGGTGCTTTGCGCCAGTTCCAGCTGCACCGCATGGATGTTGTTGGCCGGGTCGCCATAGTGGCGGGTGATGTGGCCGCCCTTGAAGCGCCCGTTCAACACATGGCTGTAGTCTTTGGCCGCAGCGCAGACCTGCTCCATTCGGCTGGCCAGCTCCGGGTCGCAGCTTGCACCATTGAAGGTGCCGAGGTTGAAGTCCGGCAGGCGACCGTCGAACAAATGCGGAATGTGCCCGCGAATCGAGTGGGCGTCGAACAGCAGCGCATAGCCGAACTCATCACGCATCCGCTGCAGCTCCTGCTCCAGCGTCTGGTGATAGGGCGTCCATATCTGCTGCAGATACAGCGCCCGCTCTTCGGCACTCGGTGTCTGCCCATCTTTGAACAGCGGCACGCCATCGAACAGAATCGACGGGAACAGGCCGGTGGTCGCGCCAGCGTACATCGGTTTGTCGTCGGAGGGCCGATTAAGGTCGATGACAAAACGCGAGTACTCGGCGGCCAGGGTACTGGCACCCAATTCAGCAGCAAAGTCATACAGGCGCGGGATATGCCAGTCGGTGTCCGGCAGGCTCAGGGCTTCGTCCACCAGCGCGGCCTCGACCACCGGGGTCAGTTTCAGGCCGGCATGCGGCATGCTGATCAGCAGCGGAACGCGGCCGCGTTTGAATGTCAGAACGTTATCCACAGGGCTCTCCTTCAGATCGATGATTCGACGCCGTGGCGCACGATGCGTTTATCCAGATCGCCGCCCAGCCAGTAGGCCAGATCAGCCGGTCGCTCAATGTCCCAAGCGACGAAATCCGCTACCTTGCCGACCTCCAGCGAGCCGTGGGTCGCGCTCATGCCCAGTGCCTTGGCGGCATTGAATGTCACACCCGCCAGTGCCTCTTCAGGTGTCATGCGAAACAGCGTGCAGGCCATGTTGAGCATCAGACGCAACGACAGCCCTGGCGAGGTGCCGGGGTTCAGGTCGGTGGAAATCGCAATCGGCACGCCGTGCTTGCGCAGCGCTTCCATCGGCGGCAGCTGTGTTTCACGGAGGAAGTAAAACGCCCCCGGCAGCAGCACTGCGACGGTCCCGGCAGCGGCCATGGCGACGGCATCGTCTTCGGTCATGAACTCCAGATGATCCGCCGACAGCGCCTTGTAACGTGCCGCGAGGCTTGACCCGCCCAGCGAAGAAAGCTGCTCGGCATGCAGTTTGACCGGCAGCGCCAGTTGCCCTGCGCTGATGAACACCTGCTCGACCTGCGCAGGCGAAAACGCCAGGTACTCGCAGAACGCATCCACGGCATCCACCAGCCCTTCGGCAGCCAGTGCCGGCAGCATGTCGTTGCAGATGTGATTGATATAGTCGGCGGCGCGATCCGCGTATTCCGGTGGCAGGGCGTGGGCGGCCAGACAGGTGGCGCGTACGGTGACCGGTTGGGTATTGCCCAGGCGGCGGATCACCCGCAGGATTTTGCGCTCGTTTTCCAGGTCCAGCCCATAACCTGACTTCATCTCGACGGTAGTCACGCCGTCCTTGAGCAAGTGTCGCAAGCGTCGCTCGGCGCTGGCGTACAGCTCATCTTCACTGGCCGCACGAGTCGCGCGCACCGTGCTGGCGATACCGCCGCCTGCTGCGGCAATCTCAGCGTAGCTCACACCCTGGAGACGCTGTTCGAACTCCCCGCTGCGGTTGCCGCCAAACACTGTGTGCGTGTGGCAGTCGATCAGGCCGGGCGTCACCCATGCGCCGCCCAGATCGATGCAGTTGTCATGTTCCGGCTCGGCCAGCTCGGTTTCAGGCCCGATCCACTCGATGAGCGCTCCGGAGGTCACGATGGCGGCATTCTCGATGATCGAGTATTTACCGTGCGCCATGCTTGCGATGTGACAGTGTTTCCAGAGCGTTTTCATTTCGGGCCTCTTTGGTCAATGGGGATTGTTGAGCGCCTTTGGCTTGACCCACAACCCGTAGGCGATGAGCAGCAGCACAATCCAGATTGCGCCGACGATCAAGGCTGCACGGTTGTCCGGGAAATAGCCCAGCACTCCGAAGATGAACAGCATGAAGACGATGGCGGCGGCCGGTCCGTAAGGCCAGAACGGCACCGCGAATTTCAGTTGTGCGGCCTCGTCGCGGTTCATCGAACGGCGCATGGCAACCTGGGTGAGCAGAATCATCAGCCAGACCCAGACCGTGGCAAACGTTGCCAGCGAGGCGATCAGCAGGAACACGTCCTTGGGGATCAGGTAGTTGAGCAGCACGCCGCCCAGCAACGCGATGCCCATGACCAGCACGGTCATCCACGGCACACCATGCCGTGACAGGCGCGCAAAACTGGCGGGTGCCTGACCGTCACGGGCCAATCCGTACATCATGCGCCCGGCGCCGAAGATGTCGCTGTTGATGGCCGACACCGCAGCAGAGATGACCACGATATTGAGGATAGTCGCCGCCGACGCAATGCCCAGATTGTCGAAAATCTGCACGAACGGGCTGCCTTGGGTGCCGATCTGCGGCCACGGGTAAATGCACATCAGCACAAACAGTGTCAGCACATAGAACAGCAGAATGCGCAACGGTACGGCGTTGATCGCCTGTGGCAGGCTGCGTTGCGGGTCCTTTGCCTCACCGGCCGTGATGCCGATGATTTCGATGCCGCCGAAGGCAAACATCACCACCGCAAACGAAGCGATCAGGCCGGTGACGCCGTTGGGCATGAAGCCGCCATGTGCCCACAGGTTGCTGATGCCTATTTCGGTGCCGCTGGTCGAGCTGCCGATACCGAAGATCATGATGCCGAAGCCTGCGACGATCATGGCCACGATGGCGCTGACCTTGAGGATCGACAGCCAGAACTCGGTTTCACCAAAGACTTTCACGTTGCACAGGTTGAGCGCGCCGATCAGAAAGACGATGCCCAGCACCCAGATCCAGCGGGGTACTTCCGGAAACCAGAAGCCCATGTAGATGCCGAATGCGGTCACGTCGGCGAGGCAGACAATGATCATTTCGAATGCGTAGGTCCAGCCCAGTACGAAACCGGCCAGCGGGCCCATGTAGCGCGTGGCGTAATGGCTGAAGGAGCCGGAAACCGGGTCGTGAACGGCCATTTCGCCCAGTGCGCGCATCACCATGTACACCGCCGCGCCGCCGATCAGGTACGCCAGCAATACGGCCGGACCGGCCTGTTGAATCGCCGAGGCCGAGCCGTAGAACAACCCTGTGCCGATGGCAGAGCCCAGGGCCATGAAGCGGATATGGCGGGCGGATAACCCGCGTTTCAAACCATCTTGTGACGTCATTTCAGGTCCATTTCATTACATACAGGTATGGCAAAAGCCGCGAAAACGCCTGCAATCGGCTTCCCGCAGCAATGACCAAAGCGAGCCCTGCCAGGCTCGCGGTACATCACAAACTCGGTAGCAGACGTGCAGGAACCAGCGGGTTCAGGCAAGTGGAGGACAACAGCTGACTGGCAGCTTCGATGTCCGGTGCAAAAAAACGGTCCTTTTCATAGAACGGGACCTTGCTGCGCAACAGGCTGCGGGCTTGCTCCAGTTTCGGAGAGGTTTTCAGACCCTCACGCAAGTCCAGACCCTGGCAGGCAGCCAACCATTCTACGGCAAGAATCCCGCGAACGTTTTCTGCCATTTCCCATAACCGCTTGCCAGCGGCCGGGGCCATCGACACATGGTCTTCCTGATTGGCGGATGTCGGCAGGCTGTCGACGCTGTGCGGATGAGCCAGCGCCTTGTTTTCACTGGCCAGCGCGGCGGCCGTGACCTGCGCGATCATGAACCCGGAATTGACGCCGCCGTTGGCGACCAGGAAGGGCGGCAGTTGCGACATGTGCTTGTCCATCATCAGCGAAATACGCCGTTCGCTGAGCGAGCCGATCTCGGCAATGGCCAGTGCCAGATTGTCCGCCGCCATGGCGACCGGCTCGGCGTGAAAATTGCCACCGGATATGACGTCGTTCTCGGCGGCGAACACCAGCGGGTTGTCGGACACCGCATTGGCTTCGATTTCCAGCACTTCGGCGGCTTGGCGCAACTGGGTCAGGCATGCTCCCATGACCTGCGGCTGGCAGCGCAGCGAGTAGGGGTCCTGAACCTTGTCGCAGTTGCGGTGCGACTCGGACACGCCACTGCTTTCGCCTAGCAAGTCGCGGTAGCAGGCAGCGGCATCGATCTGCCCGCGCTGACCGCGTGCTGCATGAATACGTGCATCGAAGGGTGAGCGCGAACCGAGCACGGCTTCGACGGTCAGCGAGCCACAGGTCAACGCCGCAGCGAACAGGTCTTCGCCCTCGAACAAGCCGCGCAGTGCATACGCGGTGGACACTTGCGTACCGTTGAGCAGCGCCAGTCCTTCCTTGGCGGCAAGGGTGAGCGGTTGTAGTCCCGCGACAGCCAATGCATCGACAGCATTCAGCCATTCGCCCTTGTAACGCGCCTTGCCTTCGCCCAACAGCACCAGCGACATGTGCGCCAGTGGAGCCAGGTCACCCGAAGCGCCGACCGAACCCTTGAGCGGAATATGCGGATAGACATCGGCATTGATCAACGCGATCAACGCATCGATCAGCACCCGACGAATACCCGAGAAGCCACGGCTCAGGCTGTTGACCTTGAGCACCATGATCAAGCGCACCAGATCATCGCTGATCGGCTGACCAACACCGGCCGCATGCGACAGCACCAGCGAACGCTGCAGATTTTCCAGGTCTTCGCTGGCAATCCGCGTCGAGGCGAGCAGGCCAAAGCCGGTGTTGATCCCGTAGGCGGTGCGGTTCTCGGCCAGAATGCGTTCGACACAGGCGACGCTGTCGTCGATCTGCTGGTCTGCGCTGCTGTCCAGCGTCAGGCTGACCGGCTGCTGATGAATGGCGCGCAATTGCGCCAGGGTCAGTTGGCCGGGGATCAGGTTCAGCGTCTTGGCAGATAAGGTGGTCACGATGCAGCTACTCCTTGATTGATGTCAGCAACGGCGTGTGGCCGTCCGCCGCTTTTTATAGGGTTGCCGCATGATCGCGGCAGTGCTGGAAAACCCTTTCCAGCGATGTTGCGTCTTTGAGCAGGGCCGCGCTGCTGGCGATATCAGGGGCCAGCCAGCGGTCTTCATCGTAGGCCGGAATCCGCTCGCGCAGCAGTCGCCACGCAGCACCTGTACCCACGCCAAACCCTTGCGCCTTGAGGAATTCGAACGCCTGGGCCGCCAGCAAATACTCGATGGCCAGAATCTGTGTGACGTTGCCTAGCACCTTGTGCAGCTTGAGCGCGGCACTGGTGCCCAGGCTCAGATGGTCTTCCTGCAGGCCGGAGGTGACGTAGTTATCGACCACCGCCGGTTGCGCCATCTGGCGGTTTTCCGCGCACAGTGAGGCGGCGACGTACTGAACGATCATCATCCCCGAATTCACCCCCGGCTGGCTGACCAGAAACGCCGGCAGGCCGCTGACCATCGGGTTGATCAGGCGGTCGAGGCGTCGCTCGGCGATGGAGCCCAGTTCTGCCAGCGCCATGCACAGCAGGTCTGCCGCCATCGCCACCGACTGGCCATGCGGGTTGGCCTGAGACACCACGCGCCAGTCATCGGGCGTGCCGAGCAGCATGGGGTTATCGGTGACCGAGTTCAGCTCG
Organism: Pseudomonas syringae group sp. 243L2; assembly: GCF_032587875.1. Taxonomy (NCBI): domain Bacteria; kingdom Pseudomonadati; phylum Pseudomonadota; class Gammaproteobacteria; order Pseudomonadales; family Pseudomonadaceae; genus Pseudomonas; species Pseudomonas syringae group sp. 243L2. Next base: position 1,021,035 of record NZ_JAWHPL010000021.1, on the reverse strand, counting down.
GTCTCGATCTGGCGAATGGCATGAGCCAACTGATCGCGGGTTGCGCCATGCACTTGGGGAATCGAGCGGATGCTCAGCGCGTCCTGGGTACGAATGCCCTGGCGGCTGGCAAGCACTTCGCTGCCAGCCAATACGCTGCGCAGGTTTTTGCCCACCTGCTGCATACCGGGATGCGGTTTGAGGGCAAGAATGCTCTCATCGAATGCATCCAACTGACCGCCCAGTGCTTCGAAGGTCATCGCGCCGATCACGTCGGCCCATTGGCTCAGGCGCTCGGCATCGGCGATGGCCAGGCAGCTCAGGCCGGTCATGCATGGCGTGCCATTGACCAGACACAAGCCGTCCTTGGCACCGAGAATTACCGGAGCCAGACCTTCTTCATTCAAGGCCTGCTCAGCCGGGACGATCTGCCCGCGATAACTGACCTGACCGACGCCCAGCAAGGTGATGCCGACGTGCGCCATGTGGGTCAGGTAACCCACCGAACCCTGCGATGGCACGTGTGGCGTAATGCCCCGATTGAGCAAGGCCAGCAGCGCTTCGACCACTTGCCGGTGAATGCCGGATTTACCCTGGCTGTAATTGAGGATTGCGGCGCAGATGATTGCGCGAGTCTGCTCGTCGGCCAGCGGCGCACCCACGCCGCAGGCATGGCTGAGCAGGGTATTGCGCGACAGGCGACTGAGCTGTTCGCCTTGCAGCGATACGTTGCACAGCGCGCCAAGCCCGGTGTTCACGCCATAGGCGCGTTCGCCGCTGACGACAATCTGCTGCACGATGGCCTGCGCGTTATCGATCCGCGCCCAGGCAGCATCCGACAGGACCAGTCTTGCGCCATGCCGGGCCACGGCGACCACGTCCTGCCAGCCCAGCGGGGCTTCACCGATGACGATCTGTTCTGCTCGCGACATCTGCAACGGTCCTTAAAGGGTGGCCACGCGGCGCTGAACGAAACGGTCCACGTAATCGTCGGCGGGCGAGTGAAGGATTTCTTTCGGTGTACCGACTTGAATCAAGCGCCCGTCCTTGAGGATCGCGATGCGATTGCCGATGCGTACCGCTTCGTCCAGGTCGTGGGTAATGAACACGATGGTCTTGTGCAGGCTGGCTTGCAGTTCCAGCAACTGGTCCTGCATCTCGGCGCGAATCAACGGGTCGAGGGCGCTGAACGCTTCGTCCATAAGAATGATGTCGGTGTCGGCTGCCAGTGCTCGTGCCAGACCGACGCGCTGGCGCATGCCACCGGAAAGCTGGTGCGGGTATTTGTTTTCGTAGCCCTTGAGGCCTACGGTCGTTATCCAGTGCTGCGCGCGTTCCTGGCACAGCGCCTTGCTCTCGCCGCGCACTTTCAGGCCGTACGCGACGTTGGCCAGCACGGTCTTGTGCGGCAGCAGGCCGAAGCTCTGGAACACCATGCTGATCTTGTGCCGACGGAATTGGCGCAGCGCCTCCATGTCGTAGCGCAGGATGTCTTCACCATCAACCAGAATCTCGCCGCTGGTAGGGTCGATCAGGCGGTTGAAGTGGCGTACCAGCGTCGATTTGCCGGAGCCGGACAGGCCCATGATGACGAAGATTTCGCCACTGCCGATCGACAGCGACAGGTCGTTGACCCCGACCACGCAGCCAGTTTGCGCCAGTACCTGATCCTTGCTCTGGTTCTGTTTGATCAGCGCCAGTGCTTCCTTTGAGCGATTGCCAAAAATCTTGAATACGTTTTTAACGACGATCTTGTTCGGTTCCACGCTGCTCATTTGTGCGCCTCATGCCGTGGGCGGCCATAGGCCTGCGTGATACGGTCGATGACGACCGCCAGAATGACGATGGCCAGACCCGCTTCCAGCCCGCGTCCGACGTTGAGCGTCTGAATGCCCACCAGCACGTCTTCACCCAGCCCGCGTGCGCCGATCATGGAGGCGATGACCACCATCGACAGCGCCATCATGGTGGTCTGGTTGATCCCGGCCATGATGCTCGGCATGGCCAGTGGCAGTTGCACACCAAACAGCTGCTGCCAGCGGTTGGCACCGAAGGCGTTGATGGCTTCCATCACTTCACCGTCAACCTGACGAATACCCAGGTCGGTCAGACGAATCAATGGCGGCGCGGCATAGATCACCGTGGCGAAGATGGCCGGGACCTTGCCCAGGCCGAACAGCATCAACACCGGAATCAGGTAAACGAAGCTGGGCATGGTCTGCATGATGTCCAGCAACGGCATCAGCACCGAGCGCAGGCGATTGCTGCGCGCGGAGAGAATGCCCAGTGGAATGCCGATCAGTACCGCAATGATCGTGGCGACCAGCATCAGCGCCAATGTCTGCATCAGCTTGTCCCACAACCCGACCGCACCGACCAGAAACAGCAGGCCGACGATGACCAGCGTCGTGACGATCTTGCGTGTCGCGTGCCAGGCAATGCCGCCAACGATTATCAGCATCAGCCACCACGGCGCCATGCGCAGCAGGCCTTCGAGGTTGACGATGGCCCATAGCAGGGTGTCGGAAATGTGCCGGAACACATCGCCATACTGAGTCACCAGCGAGTCGACCCCGTCGTTGACCCAATTGGCGATCGAGAAAGTGAAGCTTTCAGGAAACATAAGCGGCTCTCAAATGAGGTGTGTCGGGTCAACGTCAGGGCAGTCGGATTTGTCAGTCCGACTGCCCTTTCGTTTACAGCGAAGCGTCCACCTTTTTCGCGGCGTCTTCGCTGACCCATTTGTGCCAGACTTCGGGGTGCTCTTTCAGGAAAATCTTCGCCAGCTTCGGCGATTCGATACGTTCCTTGGCCATGCGCCCCAGGTTCTGGTTGAGCAGGTCGATAGGCAGGTTGACCTTTTCCAGGATGGCGACCAGTTCAGGGGCCTCATCGTGGAACACTTTGGACACGCCGACCTTGATATCGATCGTCTTGTTGACCCCGGCTTTCTCCTCCAGATGCACCAGGTCCACCTGGCCCATGAGCGGAGTCGGCGACCAGTAGTAGGTCAGGATCGGCTCGCCACGTTTGTAGCTGGAGAGAATAGCCGCATCCAGCGCAGGGCCGGTGCCCGGGCGGAAGTTGGTGTATTTGCTTTCCAGGCCATAGCTCTTGAGCATTTCGCTGTTTTCCAGCTCGCAGGTCCAGCCAGCCGGGCAGTTGTAGAAGCGGCCTTTGCCGGGTTCTTCCTGATCCTTGAACACCGCCGAATACTGGGCCAGATCGCTGATGGATTTCAGGTTGGGTGCCTTGGCTTCAAGCTTGCGTTTGGCATCGCCTTCGATCACATAGCGGGGCACGTACCAGCCTTCCACTGCGCCAACGATAGGCGCGCCGACACCGACCACTTTCCCGGCTGCGGCGGCCTTGTTCCAGACCTCGCTGCGACCGACCCATTCTTCGGCAAAGATCTGGATGTCGTTGGTGCTCAAGGCGTTTTCCATGGCGATGGAATTACCGGGCAGGGCGTCAACGGTGCAGCCGTAACCCTTGTCCAGAACGACCTGCAGAATGTCGGTCAGCAGCATCGCGCTTTCCCAGTTAAGACCGGCGAATTTCACCGGCTTGCCTGATTCGCACCAGCCGGCAGCCTGACTTGCGCCTGCGCTGGCGAGCAGGCCAGCGGATACCAGGGTGGTCAGCAGGGCCTTTTTCATATTCATTATCGATGCTCCTAAGCCTGAAATGGATGACGGCAGCTTCAAGTAGGCATCCGGCCTGTGGACATGTTCATGCCCGTTCCCCCGAGTCTGTCGGTTTGATAACCGCAGCCCCCTTAACGTCCGATCATCGGCAGGTTCAAGCCCTGCTCTCTGGCACAGTCGATGGCAATGTCATAACCGGCATCGGCATGGCGCATCACACCGGTGGCCGGGTCGTTGTGAAGGACGCGGGCGATGCGTTCGGCGGCTTCGTCCGTACCGTCACAGACGATGACCATTCCGGAGTGCTGCGAAAAGCCCATGCCCACGCCGCCGCCATGGTGCAGCGAAACCCAGGTCGCGCCGCTGGCGGTATTGAGCAGGGCATTGAGCAGCGGCCAGTCGGAGACGGCATCGGAGCCATCGCGCATGGATTCGGTTTCGCGGTTGGGGCTGGCGACCGAACCGGAGTCCAGGTGGTCGCGGCCGATTACCACCGGTGCCGACAGCTCGCCGCTGCGGACCATTTCATTGAACGCCAGACCCAGCTTGGCGCGCTGACCCAGGCCGACCCAGCAGATACGCGCGGGCAGCCCCTGAAAACTGATGCGTTCACGGGCCATGTCCAGCCAGTTGTGCAGGTGATCGTCGTCCGGAATCAGTTCCTTGACCTTGGCGTCGGTCTTGTAGATGTCTTCTGGGTCACCCGACAGCGCGGCCCAGCGGAACGGCCCGATGCCGCGGCAGAACAACGGACGGATGTAGGCCGGAACGAAACCGGGGAAATCGAAGGCATTGGCGACGCCGACTTCCTTGGCCATCTGGCGAATGTTGTTGCCATAGTCGAAGGTCGGAATGCCCGCTTGCTGGAACGCCAGCATGGCTTCGACGTGTTCGGCCATGGATTGCTTGGCGGCTTTTACGACATTGGCCGGTTCACTGACCGAGCGGACGCGGTACTCGTCCCAGGTCCAGCCTTTGGGCAGGTAGCCATTGAGCGGGTCGTGGGCGCTGGTCTGGTCGGTGACCATGTCCGGACGCACGCCGCGACGGACCATTTCCGGCAGAATTTCTGCTGCGTTGCCGCACAGGGCGATGGAGATGGCTTTGCCTTCGGCGGTGTATTTGGCAATGCGCGCCAGAGCGTCATCCAGATCAGCGGCCTGTTCGTCGACGTAGCGGGTCTTGATGCGGAAATCGATACGGCTCTGCTGACATTCGATGTTCAGCGAGCAGGCCCCGGCCAATGTCGCGGCCAGCGGCTGCGCGCCACCCATGCCGCCCAAACCTGCGGTCAGCACCCAGCGACCCTTGAGATTGCCGTCATAGTGCTGGCGTCCGGCTTCGACGAAGGTTTCGTAGGTGCCTTGCACGATGCCCTGGCTGCCGATGTAGATCCAGCTGCCTGCGGTCATCTGGCCATACATTGCCAGGCCCTTGGCATCCAGTTCGTTGAAGTGCTCCCAGCTGGCCCAGTGCGGCACAAGGTTAGAGTTGGCAATCAGCACGCGCGGGGCGTTGCTGTGGGTCTTGAACACGCCGACCGGCTTGCCGGACTGCACCAGCAGGGTCTCATCATCGTTGAGCTGAGTGAGGCTTTCGACGATTTTGTCGTAGCACTCCCAGTTGCGCGCAGCGCGACCGATGCCACCATAAACCACCAACTCGTTGGGGGTCTCGGCGACTTCCGGGTCGAGGTTGTTCATCAACATGCGCAGCGGCGCTTCGGTCAGCCAGCTTTTGGCTGTCAATTGAGTGCCGCGGGCAGCCCGTACGACGCCTTCGCGATGGCGGGTCCAGTCCTGCTTCAGGTCTTGATTATTCTCGGTCACAAAAAAATCCTCGGCGATCAATGCGAACCAGCCCTTTGAAGGGCGAACAGTGCCTGGCAAAGCAGGCCGATTCAGTCCAGTAGAAAGACAGAATGTCTAGCCTGTCTCTACTTGTACATACAAGCATATGCAATCAGAAGACCAACTTTGTCTGGCGGCTGTTCATTGATCGTTCGATGACCCTGCGGCTCAGTGTTTTCAGGGGGTAGCGGACTTTTCCGAGCAGGCGAACAATGTGTGAGGCGAGGTCAGGCGTGTTACCTGAAGCGTGATTTGCGCGCTTTTGGGGCGGCAGGTAACAGAATGGTGCGGTAAATGTGCGCAGGGTCGCAGGGTCAACATCGGTTATTTATAGGTGCCTGAAAAATCCCCGTTGGTAGGGCCTGAATTGTGTTGCCTGAGGATGGGAACGATCCCGCTCAAGCATGCGTCATACCCAAGCCTGAGCGAGCATTCACTGGCCCCCGATTAGTCTTTACGGGCACTTTCATGTTTAAATTGAACGCTCGTTCAAGTTAAACCGGTGGTTCGCTGCCCGCTCACAACAGGAGGCTTACCCTTGCCGTATCCGCTTTTTGCAGTTGGTTTTATCAGTCCGGAGGCACGCAACCGATGAGCTCTCCGAGTACTTCTTCAAGCGGCAACGTCCGCATGAACGCTCCAGTGTTCTACTTCGCTGCGAGCTTTATTCTGATTTTCGGCATCGTTGTCATTGCCTTCCCGCAAGCCAGCGGAGAATGGCTGCTGGCGGCGCAAAACTGGGCGGCCAATACGGTCGGCTGGTACTACATGATGGTCATGACCCTGTATCTGGTCTTCGTGGTGGTCACCGCCTTGTCGGGCTTCGGCAAGATCAAGCTCGGTGCCGACCACGACGAACCCGAGTTCAGTTACCTGTCATGGGCCGGCATGCTGTTCGCCGCGGGGATCAGCATCACGCTGTTCTTCTTCTGCGTTTCAGAGCCACTGACGCACCTGCTGCAACCGCCGCAGGGCGAAGGCGGTACGGCTGAGGCCGCGCGTCAGGGCATGCAGTTGCTGTTTCTGCACTGGGGCCTGCATGGCTGGGGCGTGTTTGCCTTTGTCGGCATGGCGCTGGCCTACTTCGCTTATCGCCACAACCTGCCGCTGGCCCTGCGTTCGGCGCTGTACCCGCTGATCGGCAAGCGCATCAACGGCCCTATAGGCTATGCAGTCGACGGCTTCGGCATCATAGCGACCATTTTCGGCTTGGGCGCAGATATGGGCTTCGGGGTGCTGCACCTGAATTCCGGTCTGGATTACCTGTTCGGCGTGGCACACACCCACTGGATTCAGGTCGGTCTGATTACCCTGATGATGGGCGCGGCGATTCTGGTCGCGATAGCCGGTGTCGACAAGGGCGTGCGCGTCATGTCCGACATCAACATGCTGCTGGCCTGTGCGTTGCTGTTGTTCGTGCTGTTCGCCGGCCCGACTCAGCACTTGCTCAACACGCTGGTGCAGAACATCGGTGACTATCTGGGTGCACTGCCGAGCAAGAGTTTCGACGTGTATGCCTACAACGAGCCGAGTGACTGGCTGGGCGGCTGGACGGTGTTCTATTGGGCCTGGTGGATTGCTTGGGCGCCGTTCGTGGGCCTGTTCATTGCGCGTATCTCGCGTGGCCGGACCATCCGTGAGTTCGTCTTCGGTGTGTTGCTGATCCCGCTGGGCTTCACCCTGGCGTGGATGTCGATCTTCGGTAACAGCGCCATCGATCAAGTGCTCAACCATGGCATGACTGCGCTGGGTCAATCGGCCATCGATGATCCGTCGATGACCCTGTACCTGCTGCTGGAAACCTATCCGTGGAGCAAGACTGTCATTGCGGTCACGGTATTTATCAGCTTTGTGTTCTTTGTCACCTCTGCCGATTCGGGCACGGTGGTGCTGTCGACGCTTTCCGCCAAAGGCGGCAACCCTGACGAAGACGGTCCGAAATGGCTGCGGGTGTTCTGGGGTGTGGCGACTGCACTGATCACCAGCGGCCTGCTGTTCTCGGGCAGTATCGATGCGCTTAAATCAGCGGTGGTGCTGACGTCGTTGCCGTTCTCGCTGATCCTGCTACTGATGATGTGGGGCCTGCACAAAGCGTTCGTCATGGAATCCCAGCGCCAGATTGCGCAACTGTATTCGCTGGCACCAGTGTCCGGCTCACGACGTGGCGGCTGGCGTCAGCGTCTGAGCCAGGCCGTGCATTACCCGTCGCGAGACGAGGTGTATCGCTTCCTTGACCAGACCGTGCGTCCAGCGATTGAAGAAGTGACAGCGGTGTTTGTCGAGAAGGGCTTGAGCGTGGTCAACGTACCTGACCCTTCCAACGACTCGGTGACCCTGGAAATCGGTCACGGCGAAGAGCGTCCGTTCATCTACCAAGTGCAGATGAAAGGCTTCTTCACCCCTTCGTTCGCCCGTGGCGGCATGGGTTCCAAACAGCTGAACAACCGCCGCTACTACCGCGCCGAGGTTCACCTGAGCGAAGGCAGTCAGGACTACGACCTGGTGGGCTACACCAAGGAACAGGTCATCAACGACGTGCTCGACCAGTACGAGCGGCATATGCAATTTCTGCATCTGGTGCGGTGATAGGGGATTAAGAGCACCTGTCGTTCCTCACGCTCTGCGCCACGCCCCATGTTCAGGCGAGGACGCAGAGCGTCCAGAACGGCATGCGACGCGGAGCGTCGCACGATGGCTGAGGTCATCGTTCTACGCCCCCCAGCGTAGGCTCGAGATTGCGTCGGGCTCATGTACTCTCCCGCTCCACCAATCTGCACTCCAGCAAATTCAGCCGTTGTATGTCTCCCTCCACCGGCAACACGCCAAGGCTTTCAAGCACACGCGTTGCGGCCAGTACGCCGATCTCCAGCGCTGGCGGTTTGATGGTGGTCAGGCTAGGGAGCATCATTTCTGCGAAGGCGTAATCGCCAAAGCCCATCACGGCACAATCCTTCGGTATATGCAGGCCTGCGCGCTGGCTGGCGAGCAGGGCACCGGCTGCCAGGTTGTCGTTGGCGAAGAAGATGGCGTCGGGGCGCGGTATTTGGCTCATTAGTGTTTCCATGGCCTGTTTGCCTGCTTCGAACGGCGCCCGTCCGGCGTCCGGGACAAAGACCCACGGTTTGATGCCGAGCCCTTCAAGTGTGGCGATATAGCCGTCACGCCGCTCCAGTGCGCTGAAGTCGCCTGCAATGCTGTTCTGCACGAACGCGATGCGGCGGTAGCCCTTGTCGTACAAATAGCGGGCTGCCGTGACGCCGACGTCATAGTGAGAAAAGCCAATCTGGATCGGGCTGCGTTCGGGCTGGTGGTCCCAGGTTTCGATCACCGGGACATCGGTCTGCTCGATCATTTTCTCGGTAGCCGGGCTGTGGAAACGACTGGTCAGCACCAGTGCTGCCGGTGACCAGCCCAGAAACGCCCGCACTGCGCTTTCTTCCTGTTCGGCGGAAAAGTAGCTGGAGGCCAGCAGCAACTGGAAACCATGCTGGCTCAGCGTGTCACTGAAGCCCTGAATGGTGTTGGCGAAGATAGGCCCGGAGATATTGGGAATCACCATCGCTACCACCCGGCTGCGCGCCGACGCCAGGCCGCCTGCCACCAGATTGGGCACATAGCCCAGCGCATTGACCACGGCTGCAATTCGCTCACGCAGTTCAGGCGAGACTTGCTCCGGCTGATTGAAATAGCGCGATACGGTAATGGCCGAGACACCGGCCTCACGCGCCACTGCCGTTATCGTCACCCGGCCTGCGCCTCGGCGTTTGCGTGTCGCAGGTTTCTCGTCGGCCATGCTCGATCACTTCGTATAAAAGTAAAAAGAATATAAAACTAATTTTTCAGTATTGGACGATCTATTCGCCGTTTCCTGATACTGGCGATGTTAGCGCTAACAAAGATGGTTTGTCTGCTACTCGCCACCGCGAATGCCCGGACCCCGGTTTAGCCAGCAATCAACAGGCGCCAGTGCGTATCGCATTGTCGGATCAGGGCATATTTCAGGTAGGCACGCAGATGCACACAACACGTGGGGATGGCGTCAAATACACACTTCTGGCGCAAGCCATCGATCAGGCTCATGTGGCGCGGGGGCGCCGTTATGGCTGGCTGTTGATGGGGCTTGCGGCGTTGCCGTGGGTTCCGGCAATGGCAGATAACGCAGCAACGCAGAGCACTGAAACGGTAGCGCTGGAGTCCGTCACCGTAACGGCCACGCGCCGTGAAGAGTCGTTGCAAAAAGTACCGGTCGCAGTTTCGGTGATTCAGGGCGAGCAACTGGAGCGGGACAATCGCAACGGCGTGGCCAGCATCGTTCAGCAAGTGCCTTCGCTGAATTTCCGTACCGGTGCGTCCAACAAGGACACCTCGCTGTTCATTCGCGGTGTCGGCACCATTTCCACCTCGCCGGGTGTCGAGCCGACGGTGGCGACAGTGATCGATGGCGTGGTGTATGCACGTCCGGGCCAGGCCACGCTGGACCTGCTCGACCTTGAGCGCATCGAAGTGCTGCGCGGCCCGCAAGGTACGTTGTTCGGTAAGAACGCCTCGGCTGGCGTGCTCAACGTCACCACCAAGGCGCCGACCGAAGAGACCCACGGTTACATCGATCAGTCGTATTACAGCGGTAACGAAAGCCGCACCCGTTTCGGCATCGGCGGCAGTTTGATTCCGCAGACCCTCAAGGGCTCGATTACCACACTGTTCGGCAGCTATGACGGCAACGTCGACAACAAACTCAACGGTCAGGAAGTCAACGGTTACAACCGCAAGGGCGCGCGCGGCAAGCTGGAATTCACACCCAACGACGACATCACCTTCACCCTTGCCGCGGACTACATGCAGTCCCATGACGACGCGCCCAATGGCGTAGTGAGCAAGGCGCTGACCCCAGCGTTCGCCAGTGCGCTGTCACCGGTGCGCGCCGACAGTGACAACCGTGATGTGCTCAGTGATTACCGCAGCCATGTCGAGGACGTCAACAAGGGCCTGTCGGGCCAGCTTGACTGGCAACTGGGCGATTACACCCTGACCTCCATCACCGCCTGGCGGGGCTGGGATAACACCCAGTATCAGGATGGCGACCGTCTCGGCACCGTCACCGCTGCATTCCCCGGCACCGAAGACAAAGGCGATCTGGAGTTCAATCAGTACTCTCAGGAGCTACGTCTGGCATCGCCAAAGGGCCAGTTTGTCGAGTATGTCGGCGGTCTGTTCTATATGCATGGCAAGAGCGACGAGACCTACCAGCGCACGCTCATCACGCCAACCCGTCAGGACCGTGGTATCGCCGATTACAGCACCACCACCGACAGCTATTCGGTATTCGGCGAAACCACCTTCAACTTCACCCCGGACTTCCGTGCGATTGCCGGGGCGCGCTGGACCCACGATGATCTGGAATACGACCATCGCCGCGTTTCGACATCGGCGACCACGGTCAGCGGCATTCAGCCTGCGACCAGCAGTTCCGGTTCGGTGGACGAGGATGGCAAGTCCGGTCGGCTGGGTCTGCAGTACGACCTGAGCGACAGCGTGATGACCTACATCACCTACTCGCGCGGCTATAAAGGTCCGGCTTACAACGTGTTCTTCAACATGCAGCCGCGTGACACCGACGCTTTGAAACCGGAGACCTCGAACACCTGGGAAGTCGGGGTCAAGGCCACCACCTGGAACAATCGCCTGACCACCAACCTGGCGGTGTTCCATAGCGATTACGATAACTATCAGGCGAACTTCTTCGACAGCGTTGCCGGGCAGGTCGTTACGCGGCTGATCAACGCAGGCAGTGTCAGTACTGAAGGCGTCGAACTGGATTACGCCTTGCAGGCCACCCGTAACCTGAAATTCTCCGGCGCGCTGTCTTACACCAGGGCGCGCATCGACAGCTTTGCCTGCCCGGCCGGTGCAGCGGCGTCGTGCAACGTCGATGGCAAAACCCTGCCGTATAGCCCTGACTGGAAAAGCTACGTTCGTGCCGACTACACCATCCCGCTGGACAACGGTCTGGATATCGAGCTGGGCACCGATTACAGCTGGCAGAGCGAAGTGCAGTACGACATCAGCCAGAACCCGGACACCAAGCAGGGCGCTTACGGCATCTGGAATGCCAGCGTGGCATTGGCCGATTACAACAGTGGCTGGCGCGTGGCGCTGCTCGGCAAGAATCTGGCAGACAAGTCCTATTCGCCGATGCTGGCCACGGGTGGTAGCTATGTTTACCGGTCTGTACCGCGTGATGACGAGCGTTATTTCGGCGTACAGCTACGCAAGGATTTTTGAGTCGTGGCACGCGGTAACACAGTAAGGAGTGAAGAATGAGCACGACTGCTCGACAGATGAAACTCGGCGCTTTTCTGATGGCCACCGGGCACCACGTTGCGGCTTGGCGTCACCCTGATGTGCCTGCCGATGCAGGGCTGGATTTCAAGCACTATCGGCACGTGGCCGAGGTCGCGGAAGCGGCAAAATTCGATACGTTGTTCGTGGCCGACAGCGTGGCTGCCGCCACCGGCGATATCGCCAGCCGCATGGCCCGTTCTGATCATTTCGAGCCGCTGACCCTGCTCTCGGCGTTGAGCGCGGTGACCGATCACATCGGTCTGATCGCGACGGCGACCACCACCTACAACGAGCCGTATCACGTTGCTCGCAAGTTCGCCTCGCTGGATCACTTGTCCGGGGGGCGAGCGGGCTGGAATCTGGTGACCTCCGATGCCGCCGCCGAAGCGCAGAACTTCGGTCGCGCCGAGCATGTGGGGCATGCCGAGCGTTATAGCCGCGCACGGGAGTTTCATCAGGTGGTGACCGGTCTGTGGGACAGCTGGGCAGATGACGCGTTTACCCGCGACAAGACCAGCGGTGAATATTACGACCCGGCCAAATTACATGTGCTCAATCATCACGGTGAGCACTTCAGTGTCAAAGGCCCGCTGAACGTGGCGCGTTCGCCGCAAGGGCAGCCCGTGGTCGTGCAGGCGGGTTCCTCTGAAGTCGGCCGCGATCTGGCGGCGCAGACCGCGGAAGTGGTGTTCACCGCACAGACCTCGCTGGCCAGTGCCCAGGCGTTTTATGCGGACATCAAGGGCCGCCTTGGCGCATACGGACGTGACGCAGATTCGCTGAAAGTCATGCCCGGCGTGTTCATTGTCGTGGCCGAAACCGAGGCGTTGGCGAAAGCGAAATTCGAGTCGTTTCAGGAGCTGGTCGAACCTCAGGTGGGTGTCGCCCTGTTAGGCCGTATGCTGGGCAATTTCGACCTGTCGGGCTACCCGCTGGACGGCCCGTTGCCAGAGCTGCCGCTGACTGACAGCGGCCAGCGCAGCCGGCAGAAACTGCTCACCGAACTGGCCGATCAGGAAAACCTGACCCTGGCGCAACTGGGACGGCGGATTGCCGGTGGGCGAGGGCATTACAGCCTGATCGGTACGCCTGAGCAGATCGCCGATGAGCTGCAAACCTGGTTCGAACACGGCGCGGCAGACGGCTTCAACGTGCTGGTGCCGCATTTGCCGGGAGGTCTGGAAGACGTCGCGCAATTGCTGGTGCCGGAGCTACAGCGGCGCGGGCTGTTTCGTACCGAGTATGAGGGCACGACCTTGCGTGAAAACCTGGGCTTGCAACGGCCTGCTTACAAATTTTGATCGTTGCCGCATGCAAGTCCTGATGAGCGCAGAAAGCGGGCTTCTGCCCGCAGGGCGTGGGAGCGACCGGGGCGGTGGTCCGCATTGTTCGTGAAGACGGTATTTCAGACGATGAATTTTCAGTGCTTGTACCGGCCCTTTCGCGAACAAGTTCGCTCCCACGGCCTTCGGCCAGAATCAAAGGCAGATTTTTATACAGAATTAAGGGATCACCCATGAAACCATTCACGTTTATCGCCGCCATTCTGGCTTTCAGTGGCCTGTTCGGGACAGCTGCTGCCGACGAACCTGACACGCTGCGCATTGGCTATCAGAAGGGCTCGATCACGCTGGTGCTGGCCAAGGAACATGGCCTTCTGGAGAAGCGCTTTGCTGCTACAAAAGTCAAATGGATCGAATTCCCGGCCGGGCCGCAGATGCTTGAGGCTTTGAATATTGGCAGTCTGGACATTGCGTCCACCGGTGACATCCCGCCGATCTTTGCTCAGGTCGCAGGCGCAGACCTGGTCTACATCGGCGCAGAACCGGCCAAGCCACAGGCGGAAACCATACTGGTGCGCAACGAAAGCCCGCTGCACAGCGTGGCAGAGCTGAAAGGCCGCAAGGTCGCACTTCAGAAAGGCTCCAGCTCGCATAACGTGGTGTTGCGCTTGTTGAACAAGGCAGGGTTGACGTTCAAGGATATTCAGCCGATTTACCTGACCCCCGCCGATGCCCGCGCCGCCTTTGAAAACGGCAGTGTCGATGCCTGGGCAATCTGGGACCCGTACTACTCCATCGCCCTGAACGAAGGCCATAGCCGCCTCTTGGCCAATGGAGAAGGACTTGGACTGTCCGGGCCGTTCTATACCGCACGCCGGGCTTTTGCCGAGAAAAATGCGGCGTTTGTGCAGCAGGTTCTCGACGAACTGACGGTGGCCGATGGGCTGACTCGCTCGCAACGCAACGAAAGCATTCAGATCCTGGCGCGCAGCATGGGCTTGTCCGAAGCGGTCATCACTCAGTATCTTGATCATCGACCTGAATCACCGAGCCTGCCGATCACAGCCGAGATCGTGCGTGCGCAGCAGGCGACCGCCGATCTGTTTTACGACAACCACCTGATACCCAAGCGGGTCGATATCCAGCAGGTGGTCTGGCAAAAGCCATGATTCTCGCGTGGCGAGCAGACGCTTCTGGCTCGCCAACGCACCGCAAGACGCCTCGAATATCCCCCAGACAAGAGAGGATTCAATGACTTACATCGCTGCCGAAAATCGTTACAACGACATGCCTTATCGCCGTACCGGCCGCAGTGGGCTGGTGCTTCCGGCGCTGTCGCTCGGCCTGTGGCACAACTTCGGTGACAGCACGCCGATCGACACCCAGCGCGCCATGCTGCGCACGGCGTTCGATCTGGGCATCAACCATTTCGACCTGGCCAACAACTATGGCCCGCCCTACGGCAGCGCCGAGATCAACTTCGGTCGCCTGCTGCGCGAAGACTTCAAGCACTACCGCGATGAACTGATCATCTCCAGCAAGGCTGGCTGGGACATGTGGCCAGGGCCGTACGGGCAGGGCGGTGGTTCGCGCAAATACGTGCTCGCCAGCCTCGATCAGAGCCTGCAGCGCATGGGCCTGGATTACGTCGACATTTTCTATTCCCACCGTTTCGATCCGGACACCCCGCTGGAAGAAACCGCCAGCGCGCTGGCTACGGCAGTGCAGCAGGGCAAGGCTTTGTATATCGGCATCTCGTCGTATTCCGGGGCCAAGACCCGCGAAATAGCGGCGCTGCTCAAAGAGTGGAAAGTGCCGTTGCTGATTCACCAGCCGGCTTACAACCTGCTCAACCGCTGGGTCGAGAAAGACCTGCTCGACGCGACTGAAGAGCTGGGCGCTGGCGTGATCGCGTTTACTGCGCTGGCCCAAGGGCTGCTGTCGGACAAGTACCTGAACGGCGTGCCCAAGGATGCGCGGGTCAATCGTCCGGGCGGCGGCTCGTTGCAGGCTTCGCACCTTTCCGAGCAGAACATCGCCCACGTGCGTGCGCTCAACGAAATTGCCCAGCGTCGTGGTCAGAGCCTGGCACAAATGGCCCTGGCCTGGACGCTGCGTGACCCGCGCGTGACGTCAGCGCTGATCGGTGCGAGCCGTCCCGAGCAGATCATCGAAAACGTCGGCGCACTGAAGAACCTGGCGTTCAGCTCGGAAGAACTGGCCGAGATCGACAGCTTTGCGGTGGAAGGCGGAATCAACCTGTGGGAAAAACCATCACTGGCTGAGTGATGCGGTGCTGAGCTGCGCGTTACACGCAATTCCTGAGATGACTATCGTTCCCACGCTCCGCGTGGGAATGCAGTTCTGGACGCTCTGCGTCCTGCCTTGAATAGTAGGCGCGGCGCAGAGTGTTTCGAAATGCACGCCAATGCGGAGCATTGGCACCAATGACCATCATATAACCACTCAGCCCTCGTCAGCCTCGTCGTCATCCCCGCCGTCGACCTTCATGCCCAGTTCCTTGATCTTGCGGGTCAAGGTGTTGCGGCCCCAGCCCAGCAGCACGGCGGCGTCGCGGCGGCGGCCGGCGGTGTGCTTGAGGGCGGTTTCGATCATGATCCGCTCGAAAGTCGGTACAGCGCTGTCCAGCAGGCTGGACTGACCGCGAGACAACGCCTGGTCGGCCCACTGACGCAGCGCCTGTTCCCAGTTGGTGACCGGGGCGGCGTCCTGCGGCAGGCTCAGCAGTTCTGGTGGCAGATCGCTGATGTGCACTTCACGACCCGAGGCCATGACCGTGATCCAGCGGCAAGTGTTTTCCAGCTGTCGCACGTTGCCAGGCCACGGCAGATGCTTGAGGTATTCCTCGGTCTCGGCCTTGAGCAGCTTGGGTTCGACTGCCAGTTCCTGAGCCGCGCGGCTGAGGAAGTGCTTGGCCAGGGTCGGGATGTCTTCGCGGCGGTCCGACATGCGCGGAATGTGGATACGGATCACGTTCAGGCGATGGAACAAGTCCTCACGGAACTTGCCGGCCTGTACCAGGGTTTCCAGGTTCTGGTGGGTGGCGGCAATGATGCGCACGTCGACCTTGACCGGCGTGTGCCCGCCTACCCGGTAGAACTCGCCATCGGCCAGCACGCGCAGCAGACGGGTCTGGGTGTCGGCTGGCATATCGCCGATTTCATCGAGAAACAGCGTGCCGCCGTCGGCCTGTTCAAAACGACCGCGACGCAGGTTGGCCGCGCCGGTGAATGCGCCTTTTTCGTGGCCGAACAGCTCCGATTCCATCAAGTCCTTGGGAATCGCCGCCATGTTCAGCGCAATGAACGGCGAGGCCGAACGCGGGCTGTGGCGGTGCAGTGCATGAGCGACCAACTCTTTACCGGTCCCCGATTCACCGTTAATCAGAACAGTGATGTTGGAGTGGCTCAGGCGCCCGATAGCGCGAAACACTTCCTGCATCGCGGGCGCTTCGCCAATGATTTCAGGGGTGCGGGTCAGGGTCGGTGCGACGTCCAGGCCTTGCTGTTCCTGGGCGTGCTGATTGGCGCGTTTGACCAGCGAGACGGCTTCATCGACGTCGAACGGCTTGGGCAGGTACTCGAACGCACCACCCTGATAAGACGCCACGGCACTGTCCAGGTCCGAATGGGCGGTCATGATGATCACCGGCAGACGCGGATGCTGCTCGCGAATCCGCGCCAGCAGGTCCAGACCACTGGCACCGGGCATGCGGATGTCGGAAATGATCACGTCCGGCTGCTGACGGGCCAGACGGCTCATCACCCCGTCGGCGCTATCGAAGCTCTGCGTGGTCATGCCTTCCTGTTGCAAGGCCTTTTCCAGTACCCAGCGGATAGAACGATCGTCGTCTACGATCCAGACAGTTTCACTACGGCTCATGTCGAAGCTGCTCCTTGTTCCAGCGGCAGGAAGATCGAGAACGTGGTGTGGCCGGGATGGCTGTCACACTCGATCAGGCCTTGGTGCTGGCTGATGATGTTCTGGGTAATGGCAAGACCGAGCCCTGTGCCATCCGGGCGGCCACTGACCATCGGGTAAAAAATGGTTTCCTGAAGTTCGGCCGGAATACCGGGGCCGTTGTCGATGATTTCGATCTTGCTGACCAGCCGATGGCGAACGTGGCCGATAGTGAACTGGCGCATGGCGCGGGTGCGCAGGGTGATTCGTCCCAGGCGCAATTCGTTCTGGCCGCTGATGGCCTGCATGGCGTTGCGCACGATATTGAGCACGGCCTGGATCATTTGCTCGCGGTCGATCAAGACGTCGGGAATGCTTGGGTCATAGTCGCGCACCAGCGTGATGCAGCCCTGACTTTCGGCCTCGACCAGGCTGCACACTCGTTCAAGCACTTCGTGCACGTTGGTCATCGCCAGCGACGGCAGCTTGTTGGAGCCCAGCATACGGTCGACCAGATTACGCAAACGGTCGGCCTCTTCGATGATGACGTTGGTGTAATCCTTGAGGCTTTCTTCAGGCAGCTCGCGGGCCAGCAGCTGTGCGGCGCCGCGAATGCCGCCCAGCGGATTCTTTATTTCGTGAGCCAGGCCACGCACCAGCATCTTGGTGGTTTCCTGCTTTGACAACTGGGCCTCTTCCTTGGTAATGCGCAGCAACCTGTCACGTGGGTGCACTTCAAGCAGCAGCAGGGTATCGCCCTTGCTGAGAATCGGCGTCACGGCATAGTCGACAGTCAGTGTCTGACCGGTCAGTGCGGTGAGCATCGCTTCGCGCTTGGTGAAAGGATGAGCCTGTTCCACTGCCTGACGCAGCGAACTCAGTGCCTCAGCCGACTCGGTGAACAGCTCGCTGATGAATTGCCCATGGCTGCGCTGCCCGCTGATGGCGAGCAGCATTTCCGCTGCCGGGTTCATGTACTCAAGTCGCAGGTCGGCGTTGAGCAGAATGGTGGCAGTGGTCAGGTTATCCAGTAACAGTCTGTGCAGCGCGTCGCTGATAGTCATGAATCGTGTTGACCTCTTTTGGCACATTGCAGTTGCGCAATGCTGGTGCTGGTTGGTCTGCGCCAGCAGGAGCAAGGCCACCAATACGGTGCTGTCTCAGTGAAGTTGCAAAAACCAAACCAAGGCTCCGAAAAGAAGCGCTTTATCTGCAAAATCGGGCCGTTTTTCGAGCGAGTGCCCGCATACGGCGCTACTTTCAGTGCGTTCCTGAACCAAATTGGACTGTATTGTTGCGCGGGCGTGCAGGCGTCGCACCAAAAAGGTGCTTCTGCGTTGTCGAGGATCAGAAGAAAGGCAGGATGCTGCTTTTAGGCTCGGGCTTGTCCTTGAGCGGACACTCCGGGCGCACGCCGTAGTCATCCTCCTTGCAGGGATGAGTCGCGCGCTTTTGCGCGAGGGAAATGCGCTGCACGTGAAACGGCTGGATCGGCGTTTTTTCCAGGACACGGCCAAGTTCGTCGAAAATCTCTACCGATAATTGATGCGTGCCCCGATCCACATTGCTCAGCGGGAAGACAGGGCTGCGTCCGGCCTCGCCGACGGCAACGCCATCCAGCAATAGCCGGTAGCTGTGACCCGGCTGTAAAACCGGTTCGCTGGTGACGGTAACGATCAGATCGCCACTGGGATTGACCAGCGTGGCGTCCGGCTCGGGCACGAGAATTCTCAGCAGTTGATAATGAAACATGGGCTGCACGGCGGGTTTGGCGGGGTGCGCTTTCAGGGTTCGGGTCGGCGGGGTGCCGGTCATGTTGTTGCTGGGTGGAATATCAACGCGTGTGGCGTTCTTGCGCGGCTGGTCGGTAAACACCCGATTGCCTTGCGCGTCGATGTAGGTATAGACGTCGGCAGCGGCTGGCAGCGCTATCAGCAGCAGCAAGCAGATCAGCGCGCTGTGCATTCTGTGTCTGTTCATGGTTTGCCGAGGTGCACGCGTTGAATGGTCAGCGTAATGGTCTCGCTCTGCTGAATGATCCGCTCGCCGTCTTTCACCACTACCGCGAAACTGTGCTCGCCGCGATCGATGTTGACCACTTGAAAGCGCGGCAGGTTGGAGGGCTGCCCGTACAGGTTGCCGTCCAGCAGCAGTTGCAGGCTGTGAGTCGGTTGCAGACGCGGCTGGATCTTCACGCCAATGATGAACGTGCCGTTGTTGGCACGTAATGCTTCATCGGCTGGCAGGTCCGTCAGTTCCAGTACGTCGTAGGCCGTTTGTGGCTGTGGCTGTGGCTGAGGTTGTGCAGGGGCTGGTTGCGGGGTGCTGTTGACGACCGGTCTGGCGGGCGTCTGCGTTTCTATACTGTTGAGTGGCGGCAGCTCGACCACTTCGGTTTTGGTGCCGTTGGGTGGCTGATTGCTGAACGCAGTGTTGCCGTTCGCATCGGTGTACTTATAGATCTGCGCCAAGGCAGGCAGGCTGATCAACAGCAGCAGGCAAATCAGGCTTTGACGCATGAGACTCTCGGCAGCAATGGCACAATTGGCCGTCAGCATAGAACACATCGCCCTATGCTGCGCTACCCGCCTGATGTGTCAGAGGTTTGCCGAGCAAAGATCGGCGGTGGCCAGTACCAGCGCCTGATCATGAATCGGGTCGGTCTGATAACGCTTGAGCGCCATATCCAGCTTGATCCTGCAGTCTTCGGTCTTGCGCAGTGGCTGGAAGTCGGCATATGCCTGCAGCAGCTGGGTTTGCAGGCGATCCAGCTTCGGACGGATGTCATCGACCAGGCTGAGTCTGACCGTGTCGGGCGCTTTGCCTGCCGCGTGCCACTGGGCGAGCAGGGCGTTCTGCACCTGTTTATTGGCTTCGATCTGGGCGCGGAACAGACGTTGAACATCATCGGGGTTGAGCTTGAACTCGGCAGCGCGGGCCTGCGCTGCGCTGATCACTTGCTGTTCGCGTGGCGGGTCCTCTACCGCCTTGCCGCTGTCCCATTTGCTCAGGGCAACCTGATCGGCGATGGACAGGCGCTCGCTGATGGCTTGCAACAGCGGCTCGATAGCAGAGGGCTTCTGCTCGGCGGCGAAGGCGAAGCAGGAAGACATGCACGTCAGGGTCAGCAGGGAAGAGGCCAGAAGCAGGCGCATATTCAACTCCATATTGATCGGGGCGGGTTCAGAGTTAAGCCCGATTCTTGGGTATGCAGCCAGTGCCCGGTGGTGAAAAGAATTTCACGTTGCAAGGCTGCATTCCGCGTACGTGCTGGTGAGAGCTTATTGCGACAACGGCGTTGCTTCTGTCGCGGCGTAGAAGACGATAAGTTCGACCGGTGTGTCGCCCGTCTTGCCGCGGTGCACGATATCAACCCTCTCTGCGAGTGCGTCGCCTTTTTTCAGGCGGATTTCCTTGTTGCTGTCCCGTTTTTCGACGGTGATTTCTCCTGAGGCCACGTAGGCGGCGTTGGGGATCGGATGGCTATGCCATTTCAGCGCGGTGTTTGCAGGAATGTTGATTTTCAGAACGGTCAGCTCGGGCTGGCCTTTGGGGTAGGCAATGTAAGGCGTGCCATCCCAGGAAGTTTTGCTTTTCAGCAGAACACGGGATTCGACGGTGGGGCTTGCCTGTTGGGCAACGGCGTTGCCTGTCAGTGCTATCAGGGCAGCTGTGATCAGAAGTCTGTAGGGCATGTCGGGATGGCCTTGCTGGCTGAAATTCGAGCCAGAAGTTTGCCCGGTATTTTTTTTCTGATGCGGTATCCCGTTATTGCACAAAATAAAAAATCGGTCCTCAGAAACAAAGAAACCTCCCGAAGGAGGTCTCTTGTTACGCCATCAACGCTGGCGTGGCTGGATCAGCAGCTGTAGTACAGCTCGTATTCCAGTGGGTGTACGAAGGTACGAACGCGGATTTCTTCTTCGCTTTTCAGTGCGATGTAAGCGTCGATGAAGTCGTCGCTGAATACGCCGCCTTTGGTCAGGAACGCACGGCCCTTGTCCAGTTCTTCCAGCGCTTCTTTCAGGCTGCCGCAAACTTGTGGGATCTCTTTGGCCTCTTCAGGCGGCAGGTCATACAGGTTCTTGTCAGCTGCGTCGCCAGGGTGGATCTTGTTCTGGATGCCGTCCAGGCCAGCCATCAACAGAGCCGCGAAGGCCAGGTACGGGTTGGCCGAAGGATCCGGGAAGCGTGCTTCGATACGGCGGCCGCGTGGGCTGTTGACGTAAGGAATACGGATCGAAGCGGAACGGTTACGCGCCGAGTAGGCCAGCATGACCGGTGCTTCGAAGCCTGGAACCAGACGCTTGTACGAGTTGGTGGACGGGTTGGTGAAGCCGTTCAGCGCCTTGCCGTGCTTGATGATGCCGCCGATGAAGTACAGAGCGAGGTCGGACAGACCGGCATAGCCTTCGCCTGCGAAGGTGTTCTTGCCATCTTTGGCGATGGACATGTGCACGTGCATGCCTGAACCGTTATCACCGTACAGAGGCTTTGGCATGAAGGTCGCGGTGCGGCCGTAAGCGTCAGCAACGTTGTGAACAACGTATTTCAGGGTCTGAACTTCGTCAGCCTTTTTAACCAGCGTGTTGAATTTCACGCCGATTTCGTTCTGGCCAGCGGTCGCCACTTCGTGGTGGTGAACTTCAACGGTCTGGCCCATTTCTTCCAGAGCGTTGCACATGGCGGTACGGATTTCGTGGTCATGGTCAAACGGCGGAACCGGGAAGTAACCGCCTTTGACGCCTGGACGGTGGCCTTTGTTGCCGCCTTCCACGTCCTGATCGGACATCCACGAACCCTGTTCAGAGAAGATCTTGAACATGGAACCCGAGATGTCGGACTTGAATTTCACTTCGTCGAAGATGAAGAATTCTGGCTCAGGGCCTGCGAATACGGTGTCACCGATACCGGTGGACTTCAGGTATTCCTCGGCGCGACGAGCGATGGCGCGTGGGTCACGATCGTAACCTTGCATGGTCGACGGTTCGATGATGTCGCACACCAGGATCAGGGTCGGTTCTTCGGTGAACGGGTCCAGAACAGCGGTTTCGTCGTCCGGCAGCAAAATCATGTCGGAAGCTTCGATGCCTTTCCAGCCAGAGATGGAGGAGCCGTCGAACATCTTGCCGACTTCGAAGAAGTCATCTTCCAGCGCATCGCGAGCTGGCATGGTCACGTGGTGCTGCGTACCTTTAGTGTCCGTGAAGCGCAGATCAATCCACTTAACGTCATGATCTTTGATGAGTTGAACCGACTTCGACATGGTGTCCTCCGGGTGGCTAAGAACCGCCTTCTATAGGCTGGGTCCCTTGAATTTGGGTGATGCCGGCGCGAATATTCTGCCAAGGCAACCTGCCTCACAAGGGAGCAATTTGCATGCCAGTGCCCCGTGTTGGGTTTTTTGCTTCAAAAGCAGGCTTTCAGGGGATTTAAACGCGTCTGCCGAGAAAAGTACGCACCGTTATGGCGCTGCAGTTTGGTGCGTCGACTCTTTTTGGTGCGCTGATGATCGGGTATACGATAACTGGTTAAACGTTGAGCAATTTCCGCTATAATCCGCGCCCCCCTTTTTCAGTCGGCACCTCACGCGCTGTTTCCATGAAACTAATCGTTAAAGTTTTTCCAGAAATCACCATTAAAAGCCCGCCGGTGCGCAAGAAATTCATCCGGCAACTGGGCAAGAACATTCGTACCGTGCTCCGTGAACTGGACGCGGACATTGTCGTGGGTGGCGTATGGGACAACCTTGAGGTGGAGACCCGCCAGACCGACCCCAAAGTGCTGCAGGGCATCAGGGACCGGCTAAGTTGCATGCCCGGCATTGCCAACTTTCTGCAGGTGGCCGAGTACCCGTTGGGCGATATGGATGACATCGTTGCCAAGTGCAAACTGCACTACGCCGACCTGCTGCCCGGCAAGATGTTTTCAGTGCGTTGCAAGCGCGCCGGTCGCCACGATTTCAGCTCGATGGATGTCGAGAAATACGTCGGTAGCAAGTTGCGCATGCAATGCGGCGCTGCCGGAATCGAGCTGAAAAAGCCCGATCTGGTCGTGCGGATGGAAATTCGCGACCAACGGTTGTTTGTCGTTCATGACCAGCATCAGGGCATGGGCGGCTACCCGCTGGGTGCGCTGGAGCAGACCCTGGTATTGATGTCCGGCGGTTTCGATTCGACCGTTGCGGCCTACCAGATCATGCGCCGCGGCCTTATGGCGCACTTCTGCTTCTTCAATCTGGGCGGAAGAGCCCATGAACTGGGCGTGATGGAAGTCGCTCACTTTATCTGGAAGAAGTACGGCAGTTCGCAGCGGGTGCTGTTTGTCAGCGTGCCATTCGAGGAAGTTCTCGGAGAAATTCTGCAGAAAGTCGATAACAGTCATATGGGTGTAGTTTTGAAGCGTATGATGTTACGCGCTGCATCCGCCGTGGCTGATCGTCTCGAAATCGACGTGCTGGTAACTGGCGAAGCGATTTCACAGGTTGCCAGCCAGACGCTGCCAAACCTGTCGCTGATCGACGCGGCGACCGACAAGCTGGTCCTGCGACCGCTGGTTGCGAGCCACAAGCAGGACATCGTGGACCTGGCGACCGAAATAGGCACTGCCGATTTTGCCCGCCACATGCCTGAGTATTGCGGGGTGATTTCGGTCAACCCGAAGACCAACGCCAAGCGAAATCGCGTTGAGTACGAAGAAAAACAGTTCGACATGGCGATTCTCGAGCAAGCGCTTGAACGCGCAAAGCTGATTTCGATCGATCGGGTCATCGACGATCTGAGCCGCAATGTCGACATAGAAGAAGTCAGCCAGGCGCTGGCCGGTCAGGTCATCATCGACATCCGTCACCCGGATGCCCAGGAGGACCAGCCGCTGCAAGTGCCTGGCGTGGAGATACAGACGTTGCCGTTCTACGCATTGAACAGCCGTTTCAAGGCACTGGATGACACGCGCCAGTACCTTTTGTATTGCGACAAAGGCGTCATGAGTCGCCTGCATGCTCACCATTTGCTCAGTGAGGGGCATGCCAATGTGCGCGTTTATCGACCGAGCTAAGTGCCCGGGGCTGTTTGCCTGTGGCTTGCGTCACCGGCCCCCCGACACCAGTCGTCATGCCGTAACGGCTTTTGCCGACTCGAAATAGTTAATCGCTGCCTTATAAACAGTCAGCAGACCGAATCCTCTGATCGAGATACACAAGTGATCGAAAATCTACGCAACATCGCCATCATTGCTCACGTTGACCATGGTAAGACCACCCTGGTAGACAAACTCCTGCGCCAGTCCGGCACCCTTGAGCGCAACGAGCTCAACGACGAGCGCGTGATGGACTCCAACGACCAGGAAAAAGAGCGCGGTATTACCATTCTCGCGAAGAACACCGCGATCAACTGGAATGGCTACCACATCAACATCGTGGACACCCCGGGCCACGCCGACTTCGGTGGTGAAGTAGAGCGCGTGATGTCGATGGTCGACTCCGTACTGCTGCTGGTTGATGCCCAGGACGGCCCTATGCCGCAAACCCGTTTTGTGACCAAGAAGGCTTTCGAAGCCGGCCTGCGTCCAATCGTGGTCATCAACAAGGTTGACCGTCCAGGCGCGCGTCCGGACTGGGTTCTGGACCAGATCTTCGACCTGTTCGACAACCTCGGTGCTACCGAAGAACAGCTGGACTTCAAAGTCGTCTACGCCTCGGCCCTGAACGGTATTGCCGGTCTGGAACACACCGACATGGCTGAAGACATGACTCCGCTTTATCAGTCGATCGTCGACCACGTTCCTGCTCCAAAGGTTGACCGTGACGGCCCGTTCCAGATGCAGATCTCGGCTCTGGACTACAACAGCTTCCTGGGCGTCATCGGTGTTGGCCGTATCGCTCGCGGTCGCGTCAAGCCAAACACCCCGGTTGTTGCTATCGATGCCGAAGGCAAGAAGCGTAACGGTCGTATCCTGAAGCTGATGGGTCACCACGGTCTGCACCGTGTGGACGTTGAAGAAGCAGCTGCCGGCGACATCGTCTGCATCAGCGGCTTCGACCAGCTGTTCATCTCCGACACTCTGTGCGACCCACTGAATGTCGAAGCGATGAAGCCGCTGACCGTCGACGAGCCAACCGTTTCGATGACCTTCCAGGTTAACGATTCGCCGTTCTGCGGTAAGGAAGGCAAGTTCGTCACCAGCCGTAACATCAAGGAACGTCTGGACAAGGAACTGCTGTACAACGTTGCCCTGCGCGTTGAAGAAGGCGACACCGCCGACAAGTTCAAGGTCTCCGGCCGTGGTGAGCTGCACCTCTCGGTACTGATCGAAACCATGCGTCGCGAAGGCTTCGAAATGGGTGTTGGTCGTCCGGAAGTGATCATCCGTCGCGTAGGTGACGTTAAGCACGAACCGTACGAAAACGTGACCATCGACCTGCCGGAAGAATCCCAGGGCGCGATCATGGAGCAAATGGGTCTGCGTAAAGGCGACCTGACCAACATGGTTCCGGATGGCAAAGGCCGTGTTCGCCTTGAGTACAACATCCCGGCCCGCGGCCTGATCGGTTTCCGTAACGAGTTCCTGACCCTCACCTCCGGTGCTGGCATCCTGACCTCGATCTTCGACCGTTACGACGTGATGAAGTCCGGCGACATGTCCGGCCGTCAGAACGGCGTTCTGGTTTCGGTTGAAACCGGCAAGGCACTCACCTACTCCCTGGAAACCCTGCAGGCGCGCGGCAAGCTGTTCGTCGAGCACGGTCAGGAAATCTACGGTGGTCAGATCGTTGGTCTGAACAGCCGCGACAACGACCTGGGTGTGAACCCTACCAAAGGCAAGAAGCTCGACAACATGCGTGCTTCGGGCAAAGACGAAACCATCGCCCTGGTTCCACCTGTCAAGTTCACCCTTGAACAGGCTCTGGAATTCATCCAGGACGACGAGCTGTGCGAAGTAACGCCGAAGTCCATCCGTCTTCGCAAGAAGATCCTGGACGAAAGCGAGCGTACCCGCGCTGCCAAGAAAGCCAAGGCTTGATACTTAGCCCGCGCTGAATAAAAAACCCCGGTCGAGAGACCGGGGTTTTTTTATGCCTGATGGATTATCGGGACACGCAACCGGCCGAAGCTCAGGGCGGGTATCAAGTGTCTAGCGCTTGCCACCCACCGGTGCCAGCAGCAGTTCGATACGTTGCTTGCGGATACCATCGGCAGCAGCTTCAGCCAGCGCGGCATCGGTGATGATGGTGTCGAACTGCTCGAGCCCGGCCACCTTGTACATGCCGAAGGTGCCGTATTTCGAGCTGGTCGCGACCAATACGGTTTGCGAGGCTGACTGCATGGCGGCCTGCTTGACCTCGACTTTCAGCGCCGACGGTGTAGTCGTGCCACGTTGCAGGTCCCACGAGCTGGTCGACATGAAGGCCACATCGGTCGCCAGTTGCCGCAACGTCGCTGCCGCCAGCCCGCCGACGCTGGAGCGGTTCGGATGATCGAGCAGCCCGCCGGTATGAATCACATCCACATGCGCAGCGTCGGCCAGCGCGTTGACTACGCCGAAATCATTGGTGACCACAGTCATGCCTGACAGCGCGATGATATGCGGGACGATTTCGAGTGTGCTGGTGCCTGCGTCCAGATAGATCGTCATGTCCGGATGCAGCAAACCCGCCGCGAGCCTCGCCATGCCCTGTTTGTGCGGCAGCTCTATAACCGCCTTGGACTGATGGCTGGGCTCGCTGTGCACCTGGCTGGCGATACGCACGCCACCTGTGACTGAATAGGCCCGGCCTTCCTGTTCCAGCTGGGCGATATCGCGGCGGATGGTCATGTGCGAGCAGTCGAACATCTCCATCAACTGATGAACGCTGAGTACCTGATGCTTGCGCAATTGACGCAGCATCAGCTCCCGGCGCTGATCGGGGATCATAGGTGTACCGCCGGAAATGGCGATCTCCTCTTCAGTGGACATTCGTGCTCCTTGATGAGCCGCCAAGACAACAGGCGGTCCGCGCATCTTAGCCAATCGCTCCGGCAATGGAAGCAGCGACGGGCCTTTTTGCACGGACTTGCTCATCTTTGCAGGCAGTCCACCTCAGTTCATCCAGTTGCCACCATCGACGTTATAGGTCTGGGCGACGACGTATTCACTGTCCGGCGACGCAAGGAAAATCGCCATGCCGGTCAGGTCATCCGCCGTGCCCATACGTCCGTATGGCACCTGCTCGCCGACCAGCTTCTTCTTCTCGCCCAGCGGGCGGTTTTCATAGCGGGCGAACATCGCATCCACGCCATCCCAGTGTTCGCCATCGACCACGCCCGGTGCGATGGCGTTGACGTTGATGCCATGCTTGATGAGGTCCAGTCCGGCCGATTGGGTCAGGCTGATCACCGCAGCCTTGGTCGCGCAGTACACCGCCACCAGCGCCTCGCCACGCCGACCAGCCTGACTGGCCATGTTGATGATCTTGCCGCCGTGCCCCTGGGCAATCATTTGCCTGGCTGCTGCCTGCAACGTGAACAGGGTGCCCGCGACGTTGATCGAAAACAGCCGCTCGTAACTGTCGCGGGTGATATCGACAATCGGTGCCAGATCAAACAGCGCTGCGTTATTGATCAGGATATCCAGCTTGCCGGTCTGTGCGACCACGGCGGCGATGGCCTGATCGATGGAAGCCTGTTCCGTCACGTCCATGCTGACCGCGTAGGCGTTCGGCCCCAGCTCGTTCGCCGTGGCTTGCGCGCGTTGCAGATTGATATCGGCAATGGCTACGCGAGCACCTTCCTGAATATACGCCTGGGCAAAAGCCCGTCCTATGCCCCGCGCCGATCCGGTGATCAGCGCGCTTTTACCTTCAAGTCGTTTCATGGGTTCATCATCCGTCCAATACAGTTGAGGGCCGCAGCTTTACTTCGGATAACCGGCGCGTTTCATCTCGCGTTCGGTGACGGCCTGTGCAGCGCTAAGCGCCTGTTCAGTGGTGGTCTGGCCAGTCACGGCAGCGGAGAACAACTTGCCGACCGAGGTGCCGATGGCCTGGAACTCGGGAATGGTCACGTACTGGATACCAACGTAGGGTACAGGCTTGGCCGAGGGGTGCGCCGGGTCGGCGTGTTGCATCATTTGCAGCGTGACCTTGGCGAACGGCGCAGCTTTCAGGTAAGCCTCGCTGTAGGTGGAGGCGCGTGTGCCAGGCGGCACATTACTGATGCCGTCTTTCTCGGCGACCTGCTGGATATAGGCTTTGGACGTCGCCCAGGTGATGAACGTCTTGGCCGCGTCCTTGTGCTTTGAGGTGGCCGGTATCGCCAGCGACCAGGCGTAAAGCCATGATGAGCTCTTGTCAGTCACTTCAACCGGCGCAGGCGCAAAGCCGACGCTGTCGACCACCTTGCTCTGTTCCTTGTCCGTCGTGAAGGAGCCGGCCACGCTGGCGTCGACCCACAAGGCGCATTTGCCGCTATTGAACAGCGCGAGGGTTTCGTTGAAACCATTGCTCGACACGCCCGGCGGGCCATACTTTTTCAGAATATCGACGTAGAAATTCGCCGCTTTGCTCCATTCCGGGCTGGTCAGTTCGGGCTTCCATTGCTCATCGAACCAGCGCGCGCCAAACGCGTTGGCCATGGTGCTCAGCAGCGCGATGTTCTCGCCCCAACCGGCCTTGCCGCGCAGGCACATGCCGTAAATACCTTTGTCGGGCTGATGCAGCTTCGCCGCGAACTCACCCAGTTGGGTCCAGGTTGGCTGCTGCGGCATGCTCAGACCTGCCTGCTTGAACAGGTCGGTGCGGTAATAGGTGATCGTGCTTTCGCCATAAAAGGGCAGGGCATAGAGCGTGTCTTTGACTGACAAGCCCTGCCGCACCGAGGGAAATATGTCTTCCAGTTCGTACTCGGGCGCAAGGCCGGTGATTGGTTCCAGCCATTGCTTGGCGCCCCATAGTGGCGTTTCGTAGGTGCCGATGGTCAGCACGTCGAACTGGCCGCCTTGAGTGGCAATGTCGGTGGTCAGGCGCTGGCGCAGGACGTTTTCTTCCAGCACCACCCAATTGAGTTTGATATCAGGATGCTGCTGTTCGAAGATTTTCGAAAGGCGCTGCATGCGGATCATGTCGCCGTTGTTGACGGTGGCGATGGTCACGGTTTCGGCAGCCTGGACGGTCAGGTTGAAAAGGGCGGCGGACACGCCTGCGGACAGGAAAAGCGTTTTCCGAATGTTCATCGTAGTGTTCTCCACCCCGCGCCTTGTCTGGCGGGAGTCATTGTTTTTGTTGTTGGCCACGGTTGAATCACCATGGTGGACGGCTCGATTACAGCAGCCTGTTGCGGCCTGAACAAACGCACGGCGAATGATCGACTGATACTTTTTTAACCGCTGGCCACGCGGCGCTCTGAAAGCAAAAAAGTACCAGTGGCGGATTAATTGTGAGCTAGCACTGGCCGAGCCGTAGGGCGTATGTTTAGGTGTCCATAGAGCATTCATAACGATAAAAGGGGCATCCAGTGCCTGATAGCCGAGCGGCCTTGTTCGAGCAGCGTCCTGCCGAGCTTGAGGTTATTCTCCCGCAACCAGACCACTGCTTTCGCTGGTACGAGCACGACTATCCCTACTCGCTGGCCCGCTGGAACCACCATCCAGAATTTGAAATCCACCTGATCCGCCAGGGCAGTGGCAAGCTGGTGGCCGGTGATTACATCGGTGAGTTCGGTGCCGGTCATGTGGCGCTGATCGGTCCCGATTTGCCCCACGACTGGATCGGCGATCTGGCCCCCGGCGAGCACTTGGCCGGGCGTGACGTGGTGTTGCAGTTCGATGGCGCGGCGTTGCTGGCGCTACGTGGCACGCTGCCGGAACTGGGCGATTTGCAGCGTCTGTTCGAACAGGCACGTCGCGGGTTGGAGTTCACCGGCGAAACAGCGGTGCAGGCTGCGCAACTGCTGGAGCAGATCGGCCCGGCACAAGGTCTGGAACGGCTGATTCTGTTTCTACAACTGGTCAATACACTGATGAAGGCACCTGCGCAGGAGGCTCATCTGCTGGCCAGCACCTGGTATGCACCGACCCTGGATGCGCGCAGTTCCGAGCGGATCAACAAGGCGTTCGATTATCTGCTGACTGAATTGACCAGCGATATTCGCCTGTCAGTCATCGCGCAACGGCTGGACATGAGTGATCCGGGCTTTTCGCGCTTCTTCAAACGCACCACCGGGCATTGTTTTATCGACCTGATGCGCAAACTGCGGGTCCAGCGGGCTTGCCGGTTGCTGCTGCACAGCGAGATGTCGGTGTCGGACATCTGCTTTGAAGTGGGTTACGCCAACCTGTCCAACTTCAACCGGCATTTCCGCGTGGAGATGCAGCAGACGCCCAGTGAGTACCGGCGCGCCGCTGCATCCGTCTGATCAATGCTCTGCCGGCTCTTTCGCCTGAGGCGAACGGGTGACGGCATGCACCAGCTTACCGATCGTCAGGCCTTGCAAGAGGATCGACAGCAACACCACGATGTAGGTGATGCTCAGCAGCAGGTCGCGCTCCGGCCCGGTGGGCAAGGCCAGCGCCAGTGCCACCGAGACACCGCCGCGCAAGCCGCCCCAGGTCAGGATGCGGATCGTACCGTGCGGCACCTTACGCCAGCGACGCAGCAGCAGAATAGCCGGGGCCACGGTGACAAAGCGCGACAGCAGAATTGCCGCGGCCAACAGGCTGGCGGCAATCAGGTGCTGCCAAGAGAACGGCAGCAGCAACAGCTCCATGCCGATCAGCGCAAACAGCAGTGCGTTGAGCATGTCATCCAGCAATTCCCAGAAACCGTCCATGTAACGACGGGTCATGTCGTTCATCGCCAGATTACGCCCCAGGTTGCCGATGATCAGCCCGGCCACGACCATCGCGATAGGGCCTGACACATGCAGCTCGGAGGCCATCGCCGAGCCGCCGATCACCAGTGCGAGAGTCAGCATGACTTCGATCTGATACTGCTCGATGCTTTTGATCATCAGGTACACGGCATAGCCAATCAGGCCGCCGAACAGCACACCGCCGACTGCTTCGTGGACGAACAGCAGGGCGGTTTCGCCAACCGTCGGCGTTTCGCCCAACTGCGCGATACCCAGCAGAACGGTGAACACCACCACCGCCGTGCCATCGTTGAACAGGCTTTCACCAACGATGGTGGTTTTCAGCGGTTTGGAGGCGTTGGCGGTACGCAACACACCGAGCACGGCAATCGGGTCGGTGGGCGAGATCAGCGCACCAAACAGCAGGCAGTACAGCGGGCTGACGTGCCAGCCGAACAGGGCGAAGATCCAGTAGGCCAGCGCGCCGATCACGGTGGTGGCAATCAGCACACCGAAGGTTGCCAGCAGGCCGATGGGCCAGCGATAGCTTCTCAGGTCGGCAAGGTTGACGTGCAGCGCCCCGGCGAACAGCAGGAAGGACAGCATCCAGTTCATCAGCAGGTCGCCGAAGTCGATCTGACCGATCAGCTGTTGTACGCGATCTTCCAGACCGGGATAGCCCAGAAAACTCAGTCCTTGCAGCAGCAAAGAGAACATCAGCGCGGTCACCATCACGCCGATGGTGGGCGGCAGACCGATAAAGCGATAGTTCACATAGGTCAGCAGCGCAGTGAGGCAGATAAAACCAGCAGCAAGTTCAAGCATCCGTCATTCCAGAATCCGTAAGTGCAGTGTCTCGATCACCGTAACCGAGCCTGTGTTTGATGGACCGGATCCATGTCCAGACACATCGCGGCACGACACAGTGGGGGTTGCGTTGACCACGCAGATGCGGTGATGTTGCAAAAAAGGCAGGAATCAGTGAATGAGGCAGACTTGAAAGCGCAAGAAGCGGGGCATTGCAGACACAAAAAAGTCAGCCCGGATAACGGTCCGGGCTGATGGGGGATGTAACAGTGGGTGGCCTCCCTGGCAGGTTCAGAATCACTGGCTGTTTCTGCACCCGCTCAGGACCTGGTACTGCACGGTGTTCAACTTGCCTTTGGAGTCCTCGTAGGTCATCAGTTTCGGCATCACGCTACAGGTTTGCAGATCCGGGGATTTGCGAATGACCTTGGCAACGTCGAGCTTCATTCCGTATTTGTACTCCTTGATCTCCGGCATCGGCTTGTTATGGATAGCGGCGTATTTCTGCACGCTGGCCTGGTGTTCCTTGATCACTGTGGTGGCTTTGACTTCATCAGTGGTGTAAGCGTAAGCACTCAGTGGCGAAAGAATGACCAGAGCAAGTAACAACGATTTGGCGGTGCGCATTTTCTTTTGTCTCCGTTTGAATGTGGTTCAACCTTACCAAGTGCGCACTAACCGGAAAGTGGCTGAAACATTACAAATCGGTAATCTCGCAGATGTCAGCTTTCTAACAGTATTGTCATCCTCTGCTCACCTTCCTGTTAGCTACCCGGACGTAAGCTTGTTTCATCCCTGACGAGCACTGAGCTTTTAAGGAACTCCTTACACACCGAAAGAGGTAATGATGATGAAACTGATCAAGTCGATGGTTTTCGCCGTAGCTGCCTTGTCCGCCACTGCAGCCTTCGCCGACGACGGCAACGAGTACGCAAGCACAGCGGCTGACAAGATGCGTCTTGCACAGGAACTGCGCTTCAAGGAACAGAACAGCAGCAACAAAGCCGAGCGCTACGTCAACACAGACGACAACGCCAAGGCCGAGCGGTCGACCAAGTCCGAAGGCTGATGCCTTTGATGCCCGACCCGCTGCACCCCCATTCGCCCTTGGTAGCTCCCTGCTCCTTTGGTCGGGGCGAATCTTTAAGCGTCCTTCGGGGCGCTTTTTTTATTCCCGTATCTACACAAATCGTTATCACGCCCGTGCTCCAGCCCCCGTGGGAGCGAGCTTGCTCGCGAAAAGGCCGGTACAGCCGCCAGAAGGAGTGCACTTGAACCAGGGAATGCCGTTCTGGACGCTCTTCGTCCTATCTTGAATGTCTGATTACACCGGTCAAAGCGTATTTTATTTTATTGAGCAACGGCGTGCTGTAATGCACTTCCTTTCATATTTGTAATCTTCCCGTCACCTCGGCGTTATCTTCGCCACTTCAAGATTGTGCCCCACTGGCAGCGCTCGGGTTAATAAAAACAGCCAGATCGACATGTTTATAACAATCTGCCGATTGGACGGAGCGCACATGACTCAACTTAAAACTCTATCACTGGCCCTGTGTTCGACCCTCGCCGGTGTCGCACCGGCTGCCGTACTCGCCGAAGAGCAAAAAGAAGGCTTCATCGAAGGCAGCACGCTGACCGTACTCAACCGCAACGTCTACATGAACCGCGACCACCGCAACGGCGAATCCAGCCCTACCGGCAATGGCTACTCCGAAGCGTGGGCGCAAGGCATCATCGGGCGATTCCAGTCAGGTTTTACTCAAGGCACCTTCGGCGTCGGGGTCGATGCATTTGCCATGATCGGTATCAAGCTCGACACCGGTGACGGCCGCAACGGCGGCCGCAGCGCATTCGACGTGCTGCCGGTCGATGGGGAAGGCAGCGCCCGTGACGAATACACCAAGGTAGGTGGCTCACTGAAGGCCAGAGCCTTCGACACCGTCGTCAACGTGGGCGATGTGTTTCCGTCCACCCCGGTGGTTGCCTTCGGCGACTCCCGACTGCTGCCGGAAAGCTTTCGCGGCGTTACCGCCGTTAACAACAGCATCAGCGGCCTGACCCTGCAAGGCGGTCGCCTGCACTCCATGAGCCAGCCCGTTTCCAGCAACATGCGCGACGGTTTCGTCACCTTCTACGGTGGTGCCGTGGACTCTCCATGGGTTGCCTACTTCGGCGGTGACTATCAGGCCACCGACAGGTTGAGCCTTGGCCTCTACACCAGCCGACTCAAAGACGCCTGGGATCAGAAATACGCTTCAGCGTCCTACGTGCTGCCGCTCTCTGACGACCTGTCGCTGACCAGCAGCCTTAACTATTACAACGCCACCGACGAAGGCAAAAAACTGCTCGGCGAATTCGACAACGACATCTGGAGTGCAAAAGTCGCCCTGCAATACGGCGCACACACCCTGTCGCTTTCGCACCAGCGCAACGAAGGTGATGACGATTTCGACTACCTCCGGCAGTCCGACTCCATCTACCTGGCCAACTCCATCCAGTACAGCGACTTCAACTCACCCAAAGAGCGCTCGTGGATGGTCACCTACAACCTCGACATGTCCACCTTCGGCGTGCCCGGCCTGTCATTCATGACCCGCTACGGCAAAGGCACCGACGCCGACTACTCCAACGCCAACAGCACCTACATGCGCCGCGACGCACAAGGCAACCCGCTGACCGACCAGAAACGCTGGGAGCGCGATATCGAAGCGAAATACATCGTGCAGACCGGATCACTCAAAGACCTGTCGCTGCGCGTGCGTCAGGCAACGACTCGTGCCACGGCGTTTGAATCGGACCTGGATGAGGTGCGGGTGATTGTGGAGTATCCGTTGAGTGTGCTTTGAATGTTTGACTGAAGCGTCCTTAGGGACGCTTTTTTTGAAGAGGTGCGAATACGCTAACAGGCCCGGTTTTATGACGGGCATGTGCTGCGGAATTACGGCATCTATCCTAGGCTAATTTTTTTGCAAATGATGATGCTTGCATTTGAAACTGTTTGATTTCTTGACAGTTTTGGGTGTTCTGATGTTTGTAACTTGTTACAGGGCTTGGTTGTGTCGAACTCGGGTTTTTATCTTAGTGACATGCAGCCGTCAATCTCAAAGCTTTCAGAGTTTATTATGAAAATTACAAGATAATTTTCTATTTCCAAGGTGACCCAGCTTCGCAACGCCTCATCTTTTGAAGCTTCAAGCGATGCTGCACATAGGTCTGCGCCATTAAGTTGGCGCCCTTGGGCTGCCAGGTTGCTGGCTCTGAATTCTATAATGAATTTTAACGTGTTTTTATTTTGATCATCATAGATAGATACTTCTGGAGGTAGCAAGGATGAAATATCAGATATTTTAGGTTTTTTAATTAATTTACGTGTGATAGGGTCGCAGAGATTCGAAGAAACGTACGTTTTGAAGTCGACTTTTTCTATTATATCTTTAGCTTTCATTTGGGTGATGGTTTTCAAGATTATTAATATCGGGGCTGTGAGCTCGCTTTGATACTGTATTCGTGATATTAAAATGAGCACTTGACTGCCATTTTTTCATCTCTTAATCCTCACTTAAGCCACAAGTCCTAAAAAACGGCAGTGGCATTTCCTGTTCACTATCCGTGCCTGAAGATAGGACATCCCCTAAAGTAGCAGTTCTACGCTCAAAGTTTAACAGAATATCGAACAATTGAGCTCCAAACCTCTTATTACGAGCTGGGCTCCTGGCTTTATAGACTTCTTCACAGCAGTCGCAAGCAACTCTCGGACAGAATCGTTAAACTCCTGCTCCAAAAAGGCATTAAGTAAATCATTAGTCATAGCGCAATCTCATTTTGTGAATGCCGCATGCATGATTCAGTTTCTAATATTTACCTTGATAATGCTGGTTGACTTTCCGGAAGTATTCACGACTATAGCCTTTTCAACGTTATACTCTACCACATATCCACTCGGGCTATTCGGCCTCATCTTTATATATCGAAAAGTTCTACCCGTACAGCTCGATATATTTTGCCTATACATCGCCACTTTTGAAAATCAGAAAATAATTGAGTCTAAAATAAACTGTAGTTTCACCGGGTCCGCAGCATTCCCAAAATAATATTCATTCCCTCCATCATCGAGCAGCTCAGGGGGTGTCGATTTCCAATACAGCACGAAATATTTCTCGTCCAACAAATCCTCTAATGCGCCTGCGTCATCATATGTTGATACTCTAATGTAAGGCCCATATTCCGAGTGAATAGATACCACCACTCTCTCTCCGACTTTTGAATCAATCATATTTCACCTACCAATTAATGCTGTTAAACCAGTCCAACTCCTGCTGAGTAGGAGCTCGTTTGGTACCTTTAGTATCTAGAGGGTTCTCATATCGTATTGGGCGTGTTGCTCCAGGTACATAAGGGTTAAGTTCTGTTTCTTTGACTCGAGTACTGGTCATATCGAATTCCGTGCCGTCTTTATAGGTTATTTTCACTCCCGGCTCACCAGCCTTACCACCTAGTCGAGTGGTGTTCTTTGTTGTTCTGGTAGTAATCGTTCCGATTTTTTTTGCACCACCCGAAAATCTATTGCATAGACCTAACGGATCAACCCACCCATAAGGATTAGGTGCATATTGATAGAGATTATCCCCCCCACTCAGCCCAATCGGATCCTGCGTAATAAACCGCCCAATCTCAGGATCGTAATACCGAAACGTGTTGTAGTGAAGCCCTGTCTCGACATCGAAATACTGCCCCTGAAACCTCAGGTTCTGCTCGACCTCGTTAACCACCAGCTTTTCAATCGCTCCCCACGGCCGGTATTTGGCCTGCCAGACGATCTGCCCTTCGGCATCAGTCATCTCCAGTGGTGTACCAATCTGGTCTGTGTGGAAGTAGTAGACCTTGTTCTCTAACTCGCCCTTTTTCTCATCAACACGGGCTAAAGGCGCGTAGCTGCCAGGCTCATAGAGATACAAGCTGCTGTGCTCGGGACCCTCTTCACGCAGCAGCCGCAATCCCTGCCAGAGAAAGCGTTTCTCGTCGCTCTGGCCTTTGATATCCGACTGTTTGGAGGCTGTCGTACTGGTAGCTGCTGGTGCTCTCCACTTGACTGTTGGCCATGGTCTCGGTTTTGACCAGGCGGTTTTCGCTGTCGTAGGTGAAGGTTTGCCAGCGGACGATGCCGACGATTTTCTCGACCAGGTTGCCCCACGCGTCGTACTTGTATTCGTGGTTGCTCCATTGCTTGAGACGGTTGTCTTTGACGCGGTCGAAGCGGTTGGTGTTGAAGTTCAGGCGGTTGCCAGCGGTGTCGTAGCGGAATTCTTCGCCTTCGAAGCGTTTTTCGGGGTTGTGTTCAAGCAGGCGGCCGTTGGCTTCGTATTCGTAGGTGACCTCGCCGCGCAGTTTGTCGAGGGTGCGGCTCAGTTCGCCAGCCGGGTCGTACTCGTAGCGGCGGCGGATCGGGTTGTAGGCGTGTTCGACGTAGCGCTCTGGTTTTATGAGCGGGTTCTGGATCTGTGAGAGTTTTTCAGCGGGCAGTGTGGTTGCGTACTGCCAAGCCTTGCGGCCAAGGGCGTCGTAGCCGAAGCAACTGGTGAGTTTTCCCTGCGTGCGGTAGATCTCGCGGTGCAGGTCGTCGCGCTCCATGATCGCTGATCAACTGGCCATCGAGGTTCAGTTGATGCAGGTGACCGCTGCCGTAATACAGGTGGTTCAGGTGCTGGCCGGTGGGAAGGGTCAGCGTAGTCAGGTTGCTGAGCGGATCGTACTCGTAGGCCAGCGCGCCCTGAGGCGAGGTCTCCTGCGTCGGGCGGTCAGTTTCTCTGCAGTGATACCGAGTTCTCTACCGTCTCTAGGCTTACGCTCTAGTGTAGTGATTTTGTCTGACTTTTAAGGAGCAGATTTTTAATATCTAGAATAATGGCTGTGCTTTTAATATCAACAAGTTGAGGATGTTAGAATAAAATTAAAATGTCGATTTTTGCCATTTATCTCTGCGTAGAGTCTCTTTTTTTCTAATCATCCATCCTGATTGAGAGTTGACTAAAGTGAACTTAAAACTTGCCTCAAGTCCAATAGATTGCTCAACGATAAAAGAAGCGGATTGATCGCTTTCTTTGTCCGTTTTCACCTTGTCTCTTATAGGGTCATACATTGTAGGCTCTCCACACGCCAAACCTTCTAATCGTGCCCAGCTTTTCGGAGATTTTATTGAGTGTTTTTGCAAGATTTCTTCAAGTTTTTTTTTATAGTTTTCACTGCATGAGTTTGCATCAATACCTTTTTCTATTAAAGAAAATTTTTCGCGAAAAAAACTACTTTCCCATTCATTCATGTCGCCAAGGAACTGTATTAGCACATCAAGGGGTTTAGGTTTTTCTTTCATGGGTTCCTCTAATTGTCAAATATATTAAATAGTATGCGCTTGCCGTTTTGTGAAACGTTGTACAATATCTGGTCCGGGCGTGTTGAAGACTTTCCATATACAAATTTTATATCTACGTCTACAGGGCCTTTTTTTAGTACATACTCGGCAACGTCCTTTTCGAAGTCTCTAAAAAGCCACCTGTTAATTCCCGGAAGTTGAGGGAAAACACCATTTTTTCCTCCAGCTCCACCGAGTAGCTTGGCGATTATGTGGCCCGCATCGTCGTCCGGATTGCCAAGGCTTCTCGCCCAGCTCCGGGACGATGCGTTTGTCGCAGTTCCACCTTTTTTAATGTCATTTTCGGTAATCGTAGCCGTCGCTCGTAGAGGCTGTCCTGCGGGGCCTCGGATAACATTAGCATTGACGCACCAGCCTAATGGATCAACCCACTCATAAGGATTAGGCGCATACAGATAAAGATTATCCCCCCCACTCAGCCCAATCGGATCCTGCGTTATAAACCGTCCTATCTCCGGATCGTAATACCGAAACGTGTTGTAGTGAAGCCCTGTCTCGACATCGAAATACTACCCCTGAAACTTCAGGTTCTGCTCGACATGGCTCATCACAAGCTTTTCTGTCATTCTCCCAAGCCCGATATTTTCTCTGTCAGACGATTTGCTACCATGCTTCGATCATTTTCAGCCGGCTTGCTATATCGCTCATCGTGAAGTGATATAGAAGGGCTTTCTTCGCCTCCAACTTCGCGTTGATTGACTCTAGCGAGCGCGTAAAGATGCCGATAATTTTAGTATTGTAAATACTCTTTATACTAGTAAGAGTTGCATTCGGGTTGAGTGATTTATAATGGGGCGCGCCGCCATTTATCATCATGGTTCAAGATCTCCTTTTTCTTTATCAACCATTCATTATTTTGGAGTTTTAGTGTTATTTTCGATAAGGTTTCTGCTCCAGCAGTTTGCTGCGCTGTTATAGAAGCAGAGTTTTTTTCGCTAGCTATTGTTTCCAATATATCGCTTTCGGGATCGTATGTGGGTGGGTTCGTACAGCCTAAGTCTATTAGTCTGCCAAAGTTGCTTTTGTCTTCTATCACATATTTCTTTAGTATTTCTTCTAGTTTGCTTCTATAGGCTTTCTTTAAGGATAGATCATCTTTACCCTCTGTTAGTTCTTTTTTTCTTAGTCTGAAAAACTCCGTTTCCCAAAGGTTCATTTCTTTCATGAACTTTTCAATGGTTTCCAGCGCTTGGCTTGAAGATTCTTTATTGTTCATATTAATTCTCAAATATACCTTCTAATATTTTATTACCTTGACGATAGACGTCATAGGTTATAGATGTAGGCCGCGTACCGCCGCTGCCATATATAAAATTAAGCTCGACGTCAACCGGCCCTCTTTTGTTTACAGTGCTGGCGATAGTCGATTCAAAAGCTCTAAATTGACCACGGTTTATCCCTTTTAACTGCGGAAATACCCCATCCTTACCACCCGACCCACCAAGAAGCTTGGCGATTATATGGCCCGCATCGTCGTCCGGATTGCCAAGACTTCTCGCCCAACTCCGGGACGACGCGTTTGTCGCAGTTCCGCCTTTTTTGATGTCGGCCTTGGTAATCGTAGCTGTTGCTCGCAAAGGCTGTCCTGCGGGGCCTCGGGTAACACTGGCATTGACGCACCAGCCTAACGGATCAACCCACCCATAAGGATTAGGCGCATACACATAAAGATTATCCCCCCCACTCAGCCCAATCGGATCCTGCGTAATAAACCGCCCAATCTCCGGATCGTAATACCGAAACGTGTTGTAGTGAAGCCCCGTCTCGACATCGAAGTACTGCCCCTGAAACCTGAGGTTCTGTTCGACCTCGTTCACCACCAGCTTTTCAATCGCCCCCCACGGCCGATATTTGGCCTGCCAGACGATCTGCCCTTCGGCGTCGGTCATCTCCAGCGGCGTACCGATCTGGTCGGTGTGGAAGTAGTAGACCTTGTTCTCTACCTCGCCCTCTTTCTCATCAACACGGGCCAGCGGCGCATAACTGCCGGGTTCGTAGAGGTACAGGCTGCTCTGCCCAGGACTTTCTTCACGCAACATCCGCAATCCCTGCCAGAGAAAGCGTTTCTGGTCGGTCTTACCCTTGATCTCCCACTGTTTGCCAACGCGCCTGCCCAGGCTGTCGTACTTATAGCTGCTGGTGCTTTCCACCTGACTGTTGGCCATGGTCTCGGTTTTGACCAGGCGGTTTTCGCAGTCGTAGGTGAAGGTTTGCCAACGCACGATGCCGACGAT
This sequence comes from Pseudomonas syringae group sp. 243L2, assembly GCF_032587875.1. NCBI lineage: Bacteria > Pseudomonadati > Pseudomonadota > Gammaproteobacteria > Pseudomonadales > Pseudomonadaceae > Pseudomonas > Pseudomonas syringae group sp. 243L2. The sequence continues at coordinate 980,722 of NZ_JAWHPL010000021.1, read as the reverse complement.
TTTCTCGACCAGGTTGCCCCACGCGTCGTATTTGTATTCGTGGTTGCTCCATTGCTTGAGGCGGTTGTCTTTGACGCGGTCGAAGCGGCTGGTGTTGAAGTTCAGGCGATTGCCGGCAGCGTCGTAGCGGAATTCTTCGCCGTCGAAGCGTTTTTCGGGGTTGTGTTCAAGCAGGCGGCCGTTGGCTTCGTATTCGTAGGTGACTTCGCCACGCAGTTTGTCGAGGGTGCGGCTCAGTTCGCCGGCCGGGTCGTATTCATAGCGGCGGTGGATCGGGTTGTAGGCGTGTTCGACATAGCGCTCTGGTTTTATGAGCGGGTTCTGGATCTGTGAGAGTTTTTCAGCGGGCAGTGTGGTTGCGTACTGCCAGGTCTTGCGGCCAAGGGCGTCGTAGCCGAAGCAACTGGTGAGTTTTCCCTGCGTGCGGTAGATCTCGCGGTGCAGGTCGTCGCGCTCCATGTCGCTGATCAGTTGGCCATCGAGATTCAGTTGATGCAGGTGACCGCTGCCGTAATACAGATGGTTCAGGTGCTGGCCGGTAGGAAGGGTCAGCGTGGTCAGGTTGCTGAGTGGATCGTAGTCGTAGGCCAGCGTGCCCTGGGGCGACGATTCCTGTGTCAGGCGGCCCAGAATGTCGTAGGCGAATTCCAGTTTTTCGGCCGTGACACCGAGTTTTCTGCCACCGTCGGTGGGTGTGCGCTGAATGGACAGCAGGCGGTCGCTGTCGTCGTAGGTGAAATCCTGACGGGCGTCGTCGTTGAGTCTGGCCAGCAGGCGACCAATCGGGTCGCGCTCGAAATACGTGCTGCGCTGTGGTCGTTCGCCTTTTTCGCTGTAGCCGGTTTCTTCGACCTGAGTCAGATGCCCGCCAAGGTTGTAGCTGAAACGGCGGGTCAACTGGTCGATGCGTTTTTCTTCGATCAGCCGATCGGAGTGATCGTAGGCGAACGTGTAAGTGGCGTCGTTTTCATTGCTCAGCGCCACGAGGCGCAGGGCTCTGTCGTACTGGTAGGCGACCATCAGCCCTTTAGGGTCCTGACGTCTGGTCGGCAGGCCGCGTGCGTTGCGGGCCAGATGGGTGGTCTGGTCCTTGCCGTCAGTGTGTGTCATGACCTGACCGTGAGCGTTGTAGGTGAAGCTCTCGCGGGTGCCGTCCGGGTGGTCGATGCGTAGCACTTCGCCGCCGGGCTTGCGCTCCAGCGTGGTGGTGTTGTTTAGGGCATCGGTGACGGCAACCAGTTGATGGCGCTCGTCATAACGGTAATACGTGCTTTTGCCCGAGCAGTCCTGAAAGCGCTCTACCTGCGCGAGGTTGTTCCACCACAGGTATTTGGACTTGAACGTCGGGTCGACGATGGTATGGGGCAAGCCGTTCTCGCCGTTGAGGTATTCGGTCTTGTGGCCCAGTGCGTCGATCTCGGCGACGAGGTTGCCTTTGGCGTCGTAGCGGGCCTTCCAGGTGCTGCCATCGGGGTAGGTGATCTGTTTGACCAGCGTGGTCTTGAAGTGATGCTGATAACGCGTGGTTCGGCCCAGCGGGTCGGTTTCTGCGGTCAGGCGTGACAGATCGTCGTACTCGAAGCCCAGCTGGTTGCCATCGGGCAGCGTCAGGCCGGTGATATTGCCAGTGTTGTCCAGCGCGATACGGTACTGCTCACCGCCGAAATCAGTGCTGGCGATGACGCGACGGTCCTTGTTGTAGGTCACCTCGGCGCGACGCCCCAGCACATCGGTTACGCGCGTCTGGCGCGCCTCGAAATCATAATCGAAATGAAAGTGCTCGCCGTCGCTGGTCCAGTGCTCGACCACGCGCGGCTTGCCGTCGAGAACTTCCCAGCGGTATTCGCAACTGAGCCCCAGCGCATTGGCGTGGCGGGTCATCAGGCCGTCGGTGTAGCTGAAGTTGCGCACCGAGTCGCCATTGCGGTTGTACACACTGTTCAACTGGCCATTGTTGTCGTAGCCATAGCGCACCAGTGTCTCGACGGCCTGGTCGCCGACGATTCGCTTGACGGTGCTCAGACGGTTGGTCACCTCGTCGTAGTGCAGGTGCACGCGATGCCCGCCGGTGGAGCAAATGTCGGTCAGAACGCCGTCTTCGCTGCGTACGAAATGCAGAAAATGACCGAGGGCGTTTTCGACGCGTTGCAGGGGAACTGGCTGGTTGTCGTCGGGTACTTCACCGAAGTAGTAAAAGACGTTATCCAGTGTTTGCAGCAGGTAATGAGCACCCTCGGTACGCACCAGGTACAGCTGTTCCTGTGCGTTGTAGATGCGCTGGTTGTAGTCCAGTGTCACGAAGGGCACGCTGCGGCCCTGATTGTCGCTGAGGTACAGAAAGCTGCCCTTGCGCCGCAGGCTTTGTTCCCAGGGCAGCACCCAGCCCTTGCCCAGCGCGCTGTCGACATCAAGGTCGCTGGCGTAGAAGCGTGTCCACTCGATCGGCATCAGGCCGGGCAGGCTGAAATCGGACTCGTCGATCAGCAGTTTGCGTCCGGCGGTGGTGTCGACCGGGTTGCCGTGCAGGCCGCCCAGCACTTTTTCGGCCACGGGGGCGACGCCGAAGCGAAAAATGGCGTCCCCGAGAAAGACACCGCCCATGAACTGCAGCGCGCAAGGGCCTGCCGCTTTCAGACCGGCCTGCATGCCCAGCTTGGCAATGCTGAGCACGGCCTTGGCGCCGCCGGCTACGACCAACAGAATGTCCACGGTGTAGCGGGCCATCGCCGAGACTTCGTCGTCCACCGGCAGGTAGCGTTGGGTACCGCCGCCGATGAAGACGTTGGGCGAGCCGGTGCCGATCTTCGCGCCGCAGGTCAGCTTGTCGCCCTTGCGCGCAGCGGGCTGGCCGTTGATGAAGACGTTGCTGGAGCCTTCGGCCACCTTGACGATCGGCGAGTGCTTGTCACACACGGCGGTGCTTTCGATGGCAAAGGCAGCGGGGCGGCCATTGATGAACACGTTGGGCGAGGCAGATTCGATCTGCCCCGCGGGAGAGCTGAAGGCGCTGCCGATACTCTCCCCGATACTGGCGATAGCATTACCGGCCAGGCCGACTGCCATGGCCAGTAAAAAACCGCCGAACCCGCACGTGGCGACGGTGAGCGAGACATACGCCACGGCCGCGATGCCCACGATCGCCCCGAGCACAAAGCCCGCCATCGCTCCGGTGTGTTCGATATCATCCAGTAACCGCGCGGCCTCGAACATCGCCGTTACTCCTGCGGGCTGCGAGTAGTGGAGGTGCGATCACCTGGCGTGACGCTGATGTTCTGCAGCGGATAGTCCATTAAAGCGTGTCCTGTCGGCGATGAAGTAGAGTTCAGGGGGCGGTCAGGCCTTCAAGCATGCTGTCGAAATCCAGCAACCAGGTTTTCAGCGCGGGCTTTTCGGAGTCAATCACGCAGCCCACGCTCAGCCATTGGCGTTCGTTGTGATCGGCAACCGGTACGATGGAACCGATCAAGCGCCCATGCCGTTCTTCGAAGCTCACGCGAAAATGGAAGTCCAGCGCCAGCGCGGCATTCCCTGCCAGTAACGTTTCATACTGGCGGATGACTCGGACATTGCCATACAACGGCTGCAGTGCTTTGACCGCTTCGGCGAACGCCCCGGCAAGGTTCGCCTCTTCAGGTACATCGCTACGCTGGATGGAGACCACCACAGGCTCTCCATCGACTTGAACGGTGGCATCGATCGCGCTGCACCCGAACCCTTCCGGAAAGCCGAAGCGGAACCCGCCAAAATTGAAACTGCAGGTTGCGTCGCGCAAGGGTTGTGGGACGGGGATAGCCGCTTGAATGATGTCGAGCGCCTGTTGCGCGGCAGCCCGCTCGGCTTCCTCGCGCGCCAGTGCTTCGTCAGCCAGTCGGCGTTCAGAGATACGGTCGTAGAGACTGGTGCGCGTCATGCGGCTTGAACCTTGTTCATCAACTGCTACATCTCCTTATGCAGGCAACGTACTGCCCCGCGGCCCATTTGTAACAGGACGATAAGCACATTAACGGGACCGGCCTATATCTCTGAGCCGACTGATGAGCAGGAAAGCCCTGAAAATCCTGTGGGATAAAAGCTACGGACGAACGCTACTTTCAATGGCGAGTGCTTCGACCTTCCTTTAACTGAAAGTTCACTGCGGGCAGGTGAAAGCTTCAGGATGCTCTAGCACGAGCTTCCTGAAGCTTTGGCGGTTACTTGAAAGCCTATTTCAACGCCTCAACCGCCTCCTCATCCTCCCGCCGATGCGCCCACTGATACAACGCCGGTAACACCAGCAACGTCAGCGCGGTCGACGACAGAATCCCGCCAATCACCGCCGTCGCCAGTGGTCGCTGCACCTCAGCCCCAGTCCCGGTGGCGAGGGCCATGGGGATGAAGCCAAGGGAGGCGACCAGTGCGGTCATCAGCACTGGGCGCAGGCGGGTGAGGGCGCCTTCGTTGATGGCGTTGTGCAGCGAGTGGCCTTGTTCGCGCAGGCTGCGGATGAAGGCGATCATCACCAGGCCGTTCAGCACCGCCACACCCGACAGGGCGATGAAGCCCACGCCTGCGGAGATCGACAGGGGAATGTCGCGCAGCCACAGGGCCATGACGCCGCCGGTGAGGGCGAACGGGATGCCGGTGAAGACCAGCAGGCCGTCCTTGAGGTTGTTGAACATCATGAACAGCAGCGCCAGTACCAGCAGCAATGCCACTGGCACGACGATCTGCAGGCGTTTGGCGGCTGATTGCAGTTGCTCGAACTGGCCGCCCCAATTGGTCCAATAGCCTGCCGGGATCTGCACGCCGCTGTCGATGGTGGTGCCTGCTTCTTCGACAAACGAGCCGAGATCCCGACCACGCACGTTGGCGCTGACGATGACCACACGCTTGCCGTTCTCGCGGCTGATCTGGTTCGGGCCGAGCACCAGGTCAAGGCTGGCGACCTGGGACAGCGAGATAAAGCTGATCTGCTGGTTGCTGTTGGCGCTCGCAGGCACCGGAATGAGCAGGCTGGAGAGCCCGTTCACATCGGTGCGCAGTTGCTCGGACAGGCGCACCACCATGTCGAAGCGGCGATCACCTTCATACAACGTTCCCGCGTGACGACCGCCCAGCGCAATGGCGATGGCGTCCTGCACATCGGCCACGTTGAGGCCGTAACGCGCGGCCTTGTCGCGATCGATGTTGATGGTCAGTACCGGCAGGCCGGTGGTCTGCTCGACTTTCACTTCTGAAGCGCCTGGCACTTTTTGCAGGGTGGCGGCAATTTTTGCGGCGGTCTGGTTGAGCACGTTCATGTCGTCGCCGAACACTTTCACCGCGACGTCACTGCGTACACCGGAAACCAGCTCGTTGAAGCGCAACTGGATCGGCTGGGACAGTTCGTAGTTGCTGCCCGGCACACTGGCGGCGGCCTTTTGCAGGTCGGCTATCAGTGCCTCGCGGGATTTGTCCGGGTCCGGCCACTCACTTTGCGGCTTGAGCATCACGTAGCTATCAGAGATGTTGGGCGGCATCGGGTCGGCGGCGATCTCTGCGGTGCCGGTGCGGGCGAACACGCGCTGCACTTCCGGCACTTTTTCGATGATGGCTTTTTCCAGACGCTGCTGCATGTCCACCGACTGGGTCAGGCTAGTGCCGGGAACCCGTAGCGCCTGCAAGGCGAAGTCGCCTTCGCTCAGGCTCGGGATGAACTCGCTGCCCATGCGGCTGGCAGTGAAGCCGGACAGCACGATCAGCACCAAGGCCATGCCGAACGCTATTGAGCGATGCCCCAGTACCCAGCTCAGTATCGGCGCGTAGCGCTGGCGAGCGGTGCGCATCACAAAACCTTCTTCTTCCTTGACCTTGCCGGTGACGAACATGGCGATGGCGGCAGGCACGAAGGTCACCGAGAGGATCATGGCACCGAGCAGGGCGATGACCACAGTGAACGCCATAGGGTGGAACATTTTGCCTTCCACACCGGTGAGGGCGAAGATCGGCAGGTACACGACCATGATGATCAACTGGCCGAAAATCAGCGGTCGACGGGCTTCTCTGGCGGCGGCGAAGACCTCGTGGAAACGCTCGGAGCGGGTCAGCATGCGGCCGTATTTCTTCTGGGCATGCGCCAGCCTGCGGATGGCGTTTTCGACGATCACCACCGCGCCGTCGACGATAATACCGAAGTCCAGCGCGCCCAGGCTCATCAGGTTGGCGCTGACCTTGTTGGTGAACATGCCGGTAAAGGTGAACAGCATGGCCAGCGGAATCACCATGGCGGTGATCAGCGCAGCACGGATGTTGCCCAGAAACAGGAACAGAATCACGATGACCAGAATTGCGCCTTCGATCAGGTTCTTTTTGACTGTTGCGATGGCTTTTTCGACCAGGTTGGTGCGGTCGTAAACCGTTACCGCTTCGACGCCTTCGGGCAGTGTGCGATTGATGTCGGCGAGTTTGGCGGCCACGGCCTGTGACACCGTCCGGCTGTTTTCACCGATCAGCATGAACACCGTACCAAGCACCACTTCACGGCCGTTTTCGGTGGCTGCGCCGGAGCGCATTTCCTTGCCGATACCGACCTCGGCCACGCTGCTGATTCTGATCGGCGTGCCCTGCACATTGGCGATGACGATGTTGGCGATATCGTCCACAGTGCCGAGCTGGCCCGGTGCGCGTATCAGCAGTTGCTCACCGCCGCGCTCGATGTAGCCTGCGCCGACGTTGGCGTTGTTGCGCTCAAGCGCAGCCACCAGATCGTTCAGTGTCAGCTTGTAGGCCGCCAGCTTCTTCGGATCGGGCGCAATCTGATACTGCCTGGCGAAACCGCCGATGGTGTTGATCTCGGCCACGCCCGGTACGTTGCGTAATTGCGGCTTGATGATCCAGTCCTGAATCACTCGCAGATCGGTCGGCGTGTAAGGCGTGCCGTCTTCTTTCAGTGCGCCCTCACGGGCCTCGACCGTCCACAGAAAAATCTCGCCGAGGCCGGTGGAAATCGGCCCCATCATCGTGTCGACACCTTCAGGCAACTGGTCCTTGGCAATCTGCAGGCGCTCGCCCACCAACTGCCTGGCAAAGAACAGGTCAGTGCCGTCCTCGAAAATCACTGTGACCTGAGACAGGCCCGAGCGCGACAGCGAGCGCGTCTGTTGCAGACCGGGCAGGCCTGCCATGTTGGTCTCGATGGCGAACGTGATGCGCTGTTCGGTTTCCAGCGGCGAGAAGCCGGGTGCCGACGTGTTGATCTGCACCTGTACGTTGGTGATGTCGGGGACGGCATCGATAGGCAGTTTCTGGTAACTGGCAATGCCCAGCCCAGCCATGAGCAGCACAGCAAGCATCACGACGATGCGCTGTTCAATCGCGAATTGAATCAACCGTTCAAACATGGAGGTGTACTCGTGTGACGCAGATCAATGGGCGTGCTCGGCGGAGCCTTTGCCCAGCTCCGACTTGAGGATGAAACTGCCCGCGGCAGCCACTTGTGTACCGCCAGCCAGGCCTTTGACGATTTCCACGTAGCCGCCATCGCGGCGACCGAGCGTTACCGGTGTCAGTTGAAAACCTTCAGCGTTGCGTACGAAGACCGAGGGTTTGTCCTCAATCGACTGAATCGCAGACTCGGGAATGCTGACCGCCACGCTGGTCTGCTCGGCGGCGACTTCCACCGACACGAACAGGCCGGGACGCCAGGCACCCTGCGGGTTGGCAAGGGTCACGCGCACGGCGGCAGCGCGAGTCTGCTCGCCCAGCAGGCTGCCGACGTAACCAATCTTGCCTTCGACCCGCGCATTCAGATCGGGCGCGCTGACGATGACCGGACGACCGACCACCACCTTGTCCAGGTCCTTGGGCGCTACGCCGAAGGTGGCCCAGACACGCGACAGGTCGGACAGCGTGAAGGCATTGCTCGCTTCGCTGACCATCTCGCCGATGCCGAGGTGTTTCTCCACGACCATGGCGTCAAATGGCGCGATCAATTCGTAGCGATTGCCTGCAGATGGGTTCAGGCTGGCACCGATGGCGCTGATCTTCTGCCGGGCGTTGGCCAGGTTGATGTCGGCCTCCTGAAACTCCTGGCGCGCTTGCAAGTAGTCCTGCTCGGCGGAGATCTTGTCTTCCCAGAGTTTCTTCTCGCGCTGTAACGTCAGGCGGGCCAGTTCCTGGCGGCGTTGTGCGGCGTTCAGTTCGCTGCGTTGATCGGAGATCTGCTGGCTGGCAATCACTGCCAGCACCTGGCCCTTTTTCACGGCTTGACCCAGATCGACCTTCACTGATTCGACCACACCGCTGACCCGAGGCACGACATGCGCGGTGCGGTCCTCATCGAAGCGGATTTCGCCGGGGAAGGTCACAGTGGTGCTCATCTGTCGAGGTTCTGCGCTTGCCAGCTCGATGCCGGCAGTTTTGATCTGCTCGGCGCTCAGTTCGATGTGCCCCTCTTCCTCTTCATGGGAAGATTCTGACGCTGCGGTGCCTGGTGTTTTCTTCTCGTTGCCTTGGCTCTTCTCGTCGGCATGACCTGGCTCGGCGTCATGGTCGTGTTCCTCGCCTGATGGCTCTGTTCCAGTTGCGAATGGCAGCATCTGCGGGTTCAGCGTCAGACTGCCCAGACCAATGATGGCCACCACCGCCAGCGTGATGGCAATGCTTCGTTTGTTGTTCATAAAGGCTCCCGGCGATCAGGTAATTGCGGCACCTTGCGATACGCTCGATACAGGCGGAAAAGGAAAGTCAGGGGTTGAAGCTGAACCGGTTGAGATCACCGTGAATTCGCTCGACAGCCACTCGAGCTTCGGTGGCGGTTGCCAGCGATTCCAGGTACTGGCTGCGCGCTGAAATCAGCGTTCGTTGCGCATCCAGCACTTCCAGAAAACCGAACTTGCCCATTTCGAAACCGCGCGTTGCGGTGTCGACGGCGCGCTGCGCGGCGGGCAGGATGACCTGATTGAAGGACTCGACTTCCTGCGTCGCGGTACTCCACTGATCGAGTGCGGACTGGGTCTGGGTGCGCAGCTTGAGCTCAACAGCATTGCGCAGGTCGCGTGACTGGTCGGCCCGGCGTGATGCTGCAAGTACGTTGCCCTGATTCCGGTCGAATAACGGTAGCGGCATCGACAGACCCACGACGTTGACCCGTTCGCGCTCTTCGCGGCTGTACTGGCTGCCGGCGCTGACGGTCAGGTCCGGGATGCGCTTGGCGCGTTCTGAACCCAGCGCGGCTTCGCGCTGTTCTATTTGCGCCTGAGCGAGGCGTAGCTCTGCGGACTGGTTGATGGCGCTTAGTAGCTTTGCGCTCGGTGGCAGCTTGCCCGGCGACAGATCGGTGTATTCCAGACGCTCGAAAGAGGCGACCGGCGAACCGGTGGTGCGCGCCAGTTCACGGTTGCTGTTGATCTTCAGGGTCTCGGCGCGCCGTACCAGCAGGTCGGTTTCAGCCAGTTGCACCTGAGCGCGCGTGGCCTCCACCGGTGACACCTTGCCCGCCCGAACACGCCCCTCGGCAACCTGCAGGCCGCGTTCGGCAAGTATTCTGGACTGGCGCGCCAGGTCCAGACCTGCCTGCGCCCGCGCCGCTGCGTAGAACGCCTGAACCACTTCGGCCCGCAGTTCGTTGCCGCGTCGCTCCACCTCCAGCCGGGCGGCGTCCTGGCCCTTGCTGGCGGCTTCGATGCGTGCTCCGCGCTTGCCGCCCAGTTCCAGTGCCTGGCTGAGCATCACGGTGGTGGTGCTGGTCTCGCGGCGTGTGTCTTCAACCTCCCACGACACCACCGGGTTGGGAATCAGCCCGGCCTGCTGGCGATCACCTTCGGCAACGCCGATCTCCCATTGCGCGGCGGCGAGTTCCGGGTTGCGCGCAAAGGCTGCGTCCAGCGCCTGAGCCAGGCTGATGCCCTGGGCTGCTGCGATGCCGGGAGCAGCAAATGGCAACAGCAGCAGACAAAGTACGGCGACTTTCATGCCGGGCACCCTGTTACCAGACCGGTACGCGGAGTGCGTACGTTGTTCTTCAGTCGCATGAATTACCCTGTCCATGAAGCACCCCATCAAAACAAAAAACAAACAGGCACCTTGGCGCTGAAGTTGGCTGTGGGGACTTTATGTAACCGGAGCTATCACAGGGATTGCTGGAAAATTACGATTTTGTTATCCAACAAGATAAGCGTTTCTTTTCAGTACACTGCACGACATCGTCATCATCCGTTCATCAAACAGGAAGCCTGGTTATGCGAATCCTTGTCGTAGAGGACGAGCCGAAAACTGCCGAGTACATGCATCAGGGTCTGACCGAAAGTGGCTATATCGTCGATATCGCTGCAACCGGGCTCGATGGCCTCTATCTCGCGCAGCATCAGGCTTACGATGTGGTGATACTGGATGTGAACCTGCCGGAAATGGACGGCTGGGAGGTATTGAGTCGCTTGAGGAAGACGGTCAGTACGCGTGTCATGATGGTCACCGCACGAGGGCGCCTGGAAGAGAAGGTCAAGGGTCTGGAATTGGGCGCGGATGACTATCTGGTCAAGCCGTTCGAGTTTCCCGAGCTATTGGCAAGGGTCCGCACGTTGATGCGGCGCAGCGAGCAGACCACCACCTCCAAGGTGTTGCAGGTTGGCGATCTGGAGCTTGATCAAGGGCGGCACCGGGCGTTTCGCGGCAGCCAGCGCATCGACCTGACCACCAAGGAGTTCGCGCTGCTGCACTTGCTGATGCGTCACAGCGGTGAAGTCATGTCGCGTACCCAGATCATTTCTCTGGTCTGGGACATGAACTTCGATTGCGACACCAATGTGGTGGAAGTGTCGATCCGTCGCCTGCGCGCGAAGATCGACGATCCTTTCGAGACCAAGCTGATCCACACGTTGCGCGGCGTGGGCTATGTGCTGGAAGTGCGTGAATGAAACCGACGCGTCTGTCGACGCGCCTGGGGCTGACCGTTACTGCGCTGATTGCGTGTCTGGTACTGGTAATGGAAATGCTCGCTTATGCGGCTATTTCCCGTCAGCTCGATCTGCGCGCCGAAGACAGCCTGAACGAGAAGTTCGCGCAGATCGAACACAGCATGAGCGAGGGCTTTCTCGGCATCGAAGATATTGTTCAATACCCTCATACCCTGCGTGACCAGATCATCGGACACGACAGCTACTCGTTGATGGTGCTCGACGCGGGCAACCCTCGGCAGCAATTGATGATGGTCGGTAACGAGGAAGGCCGGAACCTGCCTGTCCCCGAGGCAGATCACATACCTCAAGGCTTTCAGGAGTTGCAGTCGGTACACGGCCACAAGATTCTGATGGGTTACAGGGAAATACACCTCAAGACAGGGCAGGACATTCTCGTCAGGCTGTCGATGGATCGGGAAAGTGACAGCACGCTGCTGCACGCTTATTTGAAATCGACTTTCCTGATCTTGCCGCTGATCTTGCTGCTGGTCGGCTTCGGTGCCTGGTGGGTAGTGCGTCGTGGTCTCAGGCCGTTGGGTGCTTTCAGAAAAGTAACGGCACTGATCTCGGCTCGCGATCTGTCTCATCGCATGAAAGTGAAGGGCCTGCCTGATGAATTGCGCGACCTGGCGCATGCGGTCAATTTCATGCTGCACCGGCTGGACGGCGATGTGCAGCAACTGGCGCAGTTCTCGGACGACCTCGCACATGAGCTGCGCTCGCCCATGAACAACCTGATGGGCAAGGCGCAGGTCACGCTGTCCAGGCCGCGCCCTTCGGAAGAGTACAAGCAGGCGCTGGAATCGTGCACCGAGGAACTGGAGCGCATGTCGCGCATGATCAGCCAGATGCTGTTTCTGGCCAGCGTCAGCCAGCCTGCCGCGCCGTTGCCGGTTGAGGTCATCGACCTGCGCGAAGAAGCCGATAAGGTCGCCGAGCTGTTTTCATCTTCGGCGGAAGAGCGCGACATCACCTTGCAGGTTCAGGGTAACGCGAAGGCAACAGGCGACCGGCTGATGATTCAGCGAGCGATTTCGAACCTGCTGTCCAACGCTATTCGCCACGGTCTGTCCGGCAGTGTCATTACCATCACCCTTGCCACGCATGCAGATGAAGTGTCACTGGCGGTGCGCAACGCGGGCGATGGTATCGATGCCGAACATCTGCCGCGGCTGTTTGATCGCTTCTACCGGGTTCATGTCAGCCGTGCGCGACAGCAGGGCGGTACCGGGCTTGGGCTGGCGATTGTGCGTTCCATCATGAGCCTGCATGAAGGGCAGGTGACGGTCGAGAGCGAGCCCGGACACTTCACGACGTTCAGCCTGATCTTTCCTAAACTGGTGTAATGCGTCAGGTTGCTGGTCGTTCTTCAAGAACCTTTCGCTGCCCCCCGGCTCATAGCTTGTGAGCGGGTATTGCCCGGATGCTTCAGATGAAGCTGAACCTATAAGGATAGACGTATGACAGTTGCTTTCTGGTGCGTGCTGGTCGCGATCCTGCTGCCGATTATGTGTGCCGGTATCGCCAAGTTCGGCAGCGGCAAATTCGGCAGTGGGCACAATCATGACCCGCGCGCCTTTCTCGACAAGCTGGAGGGTTTCCCGCGCCGTGCGCATGCTGCCCAGCTCAACAGCTATGAAGCGACACCGGCGTTCGCTGCGGCAGTCATCATTGCGCACATTGCCGGCAATGCGCAGCTGGTGACCATTGATGTGCTGGCGGTGCTGTTCATCACCAGTCGTCTGCTTTACATCATCTTCTATCTGGCTGACCTCGCCGCACTGCGTTCGATAGTCTGGCTGGTGGGCATGGGGCTCATCGTCGCGCTGTTCGGCGTGTCGGCTTTCCCGGCCGTATCCTGACAGCCAGGTTGCGGCGCTGCCTATAAGCAGCAGCGCCGCGACCTTGATCAATCGTCAGGCTGGACTTTCTCAAGGTCGGTCTGGGCTTCCTGCAACTCTTTGCGCGATTCCGCCAGCTTGTCCTTGCGCTTGTTGATCTTCTCCGGATCACCTTTGTCCATGGCCTTGTTCAGGTCGGTCTGGCGGCGGCTGACTTCCTGCTTGGCATCCAGCACCTTTTGCTTTCTCTGCTTGATCAATGAGGTCTCGGTGCAGTTGGCATTGACCTCGGCGAGGGCCTTCTCAAGCCCGGTCTGCTCGGCCTTGTTACCTTCGGTCTTGGCGTCCTGAATCTTGCTGCTGATTTCCTGGCTTTTGATCTGGCACTCGGAAGGTGCGGGTGCCTGCTCATCTGCCAGCAGCGTTGTAGCCAGTAGCGTGCAACTGGTGAAAAGGATCAGTGGTGATAAAAACTGCATATGAACTCCGTTTGAACACGGACCAAAAAATGGACGTCCGCTACTTAAAACCTGAAATACCCTGAGCCTGCAATTGATAGCTCAATGCCTGCACCTCTGGGGCCTGAAAAAAAGACCTCAGTTTCGCTGCCCGGCCAGGCCCTATGCCCGGCTCTGCTTGCCATTGCTCAACGCTACGCTCGGCCAGTTCCTGCCAATTGTCAGGAAGTGTTGCACTTCCTGTGGGCGGCAGTCCGATGGCCTTGAGCCACGTCTGAAACGGCCGTTCACGCGCTGTTTGCAGGCTGGCGAGCAGTTTAGCGCTGCTGCGCTCTGCGAAGCCGGGAATGTTAGCAAGCTCAGCATGATTCAGGGTCATCCAATCGAGTAGGCTCTCTATTTGGCCGTTTTCAATAAGCTTGTCCCAGGTCCCCGGACCGACGCCGGGCAGCGCAAGGCCTTTGTTGCCGCTGAGCCAGATCAGTCTGGCGCGGAACTGGCTTTCACAGCCTGGGGTGGCTTGCCAGCAGCTCAACTCATGAAAGTCGTCGGCTTGCGGAATGATCATTTCAACTCGTTCGGCCGCGCGGGATATCACGCCGTCGAGTCTCGGAATCGTCAGCCCAGCCAGGCTCACGGCTACCTGATCGCCAGGTCTTATATCCAGTGTTTGCCAGCGTTGCAGTGAGCCGGTGCTGATGCGGCTGACGGTACGGTCGTCGAGACGTACCGGGGTCAGCTCCAGCACAGGGGTAATCCTGCCGCTGCGACCGATATTGAAGCTGACCTTGCGCACCTCGGCCAGCGCCTGGGCGTAGGGATGTTTCCAGGCGGCGATCCAGTAAGGCGCACTGGCTTGCCAGCGTTGCGCGGGTGGACGTTGGCCTTGACGCATGATCACGCCATCGGTGGCGAACGGCAGGGGATTGCGATACCAATGCTCGCGCCATTTCGCAGCCTGAACATGATTTTCAAGTGAGTGCGTGTACGCCTCGCTGCCTTCAAAACCCATGGCTTGCAGGCCTGCGAGACGTTGCGCCATATCGCCAGGCCCGTTCGGCCAGTCCCAGACGAATAGCCCGATGGCATCAGCCTGCTGCGGGCTGATTGTCTGCCGGGCCAGCATGCCTGCCACCTTGCTGCGCGCGTTGACGCTGCCGGATATTGCCTGAATATGATCGGTCAACCGCCAGTACAGCTCGCCTTGCAGGATCAGGGAGTCATGTTGGGGTAGACGCTGAGGAATGGCCTTTATCAGTCGTGCCTGCGAAGTCCAGTCCTGGCCCTTGCGCCCATCGCCGCGACTGATCGCTTGCACAAGCTGACCTTTTTCGTAAACGAGTGTGACTGCCACGCCGTCGATCTTGGGCTGAATCCACAGGTCTTTGCGGCCCTTGAGCCAGGCCTTGACGCTGTCTTCGTCCGACAGTTTGTTAACGCCCGTATGCGGTACGGGATGAGGCAGCGGACCAACTGCTGTCGTTAGCGGATCGGACTCGGGTTTGGAAATGGCAAAGCACGAGCGCCACACGCTCAGCTTCTGCCGCGCCTGATCGTAAAGCTCGTCAGGGATTTTCGAGAGGCCCTGGCGATGGTAGCTGTCGTCCCACGCGGCAACCTGCTGTTGCAAGGCCGTGACCTCGCTTCGGGCCTTTGCTGCAGACCAATCAGGGCATTGACTGGCATGGCCGAGTCCGGGCAGAAGAAACAGAAGGGCACACGTCATCAGGCGAATGGTGGGCAACATCGAAGCATCCTTGCTTTAGGAATGGGCTCGATGAGGCTAGTCGTTGTCGTGTGGTGAAGGGGCAGGGCTTGGTTACCAGGTTTTGCGATTGCGCAGGGCGGTATGTCTACGCAGAGTGATCAGTGGCTGTACCGGCGTCCTCGTGAGCAAGCTCACACGCCCTTCAGGCAGAAGCGCAGAGCATCGGGCACGATAGTTGAGGTTATCGTTCCTCACGCTCCAGCGTGGGAACGCAGTTCTCGACGCTCTGCGTCGTCAAGAGGACGCGGAGCGTCCAGAAAGGCATGCGACGCAGAGCGCCGCACGATAGTCGCGACTGCACCTGCCCCTTCGTGAGCAAGCTCACACGCCCTTCAGGCAGAAGCGCAGAGCATCGGGCACGATAGTTGAGGTTATCGTTCCTCACGCTCCAGCGTGGGAACGCAGTTCTCGACGCTCTGCGTCGTCAAGAGGACGCGGAGCGTCCAGAAAGGCATGCGACGCAGAGCGCCGCACGATAGTCGCGACTGCACCTGCCCCTTCGTGAGCAAGCTCACACGCCCTTCAGGCAGAAGCGCAGAGCATCGGGCGCGATAGTTGAGGTTATCGTTCCTCACGCTCCAGCGTGGGAACGCAGTTCTCGACGCTCTGCGTCGTCAAGAGGACGCGGAGCGTCCAGAAAGGCATGCGACGCAGAGCGCCGCACGATAGTCGCGACTGTATCGGCGTCTTCGTGAGCAAGCTCACTCCCACAAAGGCTGGGGACGCATGGCCTTGCCAGTAAAGCCCGGCCGCATTTCACGGCGCAGTTGTGTCTTGACCGCTCACTAAAAAAAGCCAGACTGAGTAGCTGACTCAACTCAGGGATTGGAGCCAATGGACATCTCGACTCTCGCTGTATTCATTCCGGCCTGCTTTGCGCTGAACATGGCGCCCGGTCCGAACAATCTTCTGTCGATCAGTAATGCTACGCGCTATGGCTTCGCCAGCTCTTGCGTCGGCGGAGCGGGGCGCTTGTTGGCGTTTGTCATCATGATCGCCTTGGCCGGTGCAGGACTGACTGCTGTGTTGCATACGTCCGAATGGTTGTTTCATGTGATCAAAGTCATCGGCGCGGCTTATCTGTTTTATCTCGCGGTGCAGTTGTGGCGCGCTGCTCCGTCCATACAGGACCAGGCAGCGGTCACAACAGCCAACGCTGGCAGCCTTGCGCGGCAAGAGTTTCTGGTGGCTATTGGTAATCCGAAAGCGATCCTGCTGTTTACTGCTTTTCTTCCGCAGTTTGTAGATCAGCAGAGTGATGTGTCAGGTCAGTTCGCGGTGCTGGGTAGTTTGTTTCTGGTATTGGAGTGCGTAGCGATCGCGTTGTATGCCGCGATGGGGATACATGCTCGCCGCCTGTTGGCGAAACCCAGTGGCAAGCGGTTGTTCAACAGGATGTGCGCAGGGTTGTTGGCGGGCGCTGCATCGGTACTGCTGGTGTCGCGACGGGCTTGAAATATGACTGCGGAATAATTGCCGCGCAGACGAAAAAAAGCCCCGAACGACCAGGTCGCTCGGGGCTTTTTTACTGGTTTTTACAGGCCGGCAGCGGCGCGCAGGGCGTCGGCGCGGTCGGTTTTTTCCCAGGTGAAGGCGGTGAAGGTGTCATCGCCAACGGTCATTTCGACCGGGGTACGACCGAAGTGGCCGTAGGCCGCAGTGGCCTGGTACATCGGGTGCAGCAGGTCGAGCATGGTGGTGATGGCGTATGGGCGCAGGTCGAAGTTGTCGCGGACCAGCTTGATGATCTTGTCGTCGGACAGCTTGCCGGTGCCGAAGGTGTTCAGCGAGATCGACGTCGGCTGGGCCACGCCGATAGCGTAGGACACCTGAATTTCGCAACGCTCGGCCAGACCGGCAGCGACGATGTTCTTGGCCACGTAACGACCAGCGTAAGCAGCCGAACGGTCAACCTTCGATGGGTCCTTGCCGGAGAATGCACCGCCACCGTGACGGGCCATGCCGCCGTAGGTGTCGACGATGATTTTACGGCCGGTCAGGCCACAGTCGCCTACCGGGCCACCGATGATGAAGTTGCCGGTCGGGTTGATGTGGAACTGGGTGTCCTTGTGCAGCAGGTGCGCAGGGATGACGTGCTTGACGATCAGCTCCATCACGCCTTCGCGCAGGTCCTTGTAGGACACATCCGGGTTGTGCTGAGTCGACAGTACGATGGCGTCGACGCCGACAACCTTGCCGTTTTCATAACGGCAGGTAACCTGGGATTTTGCATCCGGGCGCAACCATGGCAGCAGGCCGGATTTACGCGCTTCGGCCTGACGCTGCACCAATTGGTGAGAGAAGGTTATCGGTGCTGGCATCAGCACGTCGGTTTCGTTGCTGGCGTAGCCGAACATCAGGCCCTGGTCGCCAGCGCCCTGATCTTCAGGCTTGCTGCGGTCAACGCCTTGGGCGATGTCTACCGACTGTTTGCCGATGATGTTCATCACGCCGCAAGTCGCGCCGTCGAAACCGACGTCGGAGCTGTTGTAGCCGATGTCGAGGATGACGTTACGCACGATGTCTTCCAGATCGACCCAGGCCGAAGTCGACACTTCGCCAGCGATGATTGCCACACCGGTCTTGACCAGTGTTTCGCACGCTACACGGGCGTATTTGTCTTCAGCGATGATAGCGTCCAGAACCGCGTCGGAAATCTGGTCGGCGATCTTGTCCGGATGTCCTTCGGACACGGACTCGGAGGTGAAAAGTGAATATTCGCTCATCTCTACGGGTTTCCTTCATTTTACCGATGGTGAGTGTCGCCAGCCGGTCGCTGAAAATGGCGAACCTGGATCTGGAAACCATTACGTAAGCCTACATAGAGGCTTTCCCCGGGAACTAGCCCCGCAGCGATGGCCCAACGGGCCAGGTCTTCCTGCTCGAAACCTAACCAGAGATCGCCACAGGCCTCCCTGGCCCAGCTCTGGTCATGACTACACAATTCTGTTACCAGCAAACTACCGCCGGGTTTTACGTGTTCGGCCAGTTGCCTGAGGGCCTGGGCCGGGACTGCGAAATGATGCAGCACCATGTTGAGGACGACGCAGTCGGCACTGACTTTAGCGTCCGTCAGTGCATCGGCCAGCCTCAGCTCAACGTTAGCCAGCGCCTTGCGCTCGCAGACGCCACGCGCCAGGTCCAGCATCACCGGGCTGTTGTCCATCGCGATAACCTGGCGGAAGCGCCGGGCCAGCTCTGGCAGGAAGCCGCCGTCGCCGGGGCCTACTTCCAGCGCCGTTGCCTGCGCGCCGAAGCTCAGTTTGTCGAGCAATGTCAGCAGGCTTTCGCTGTACTGCGCCAGACCGGCGATCAGGTCTTGCTGGGCACGAAACTTTTCGGCAGTACGGGCAAAGAAATCCTGGCTGGCCAGTGCACGTTGTCGATGCACCAGGCCTATGCGGCTCTGTACGTCGTCCGGCAGGTTCAGGGTGTCCACTTCATCGAGCAGCGCCGCATGCAGCCTGCCACCCGGCAATTCAGTGTGGGGCAGGGCGCGACGGTAGAAAATCGCGTTGCCTTCACGCCGCGTTGCAACCAGATCGGCCTGCGCCAGCACCTTGAGGTGATGGCTCATGCCGGACTGACCAATGGCAAAAATCTGCGCCAGCTCAAGCACGCCGAACGAATCGTTGGTCAGCACACGCAGTACGTTGAGCCGCAAGGGATCGCCGCCGGCCTTGCACAATGCAGAGAGGTCGTCGCATGCATCATGGCGAATGGCAGGTACACGCAGGTTCATAGCTGCGCAGTCTAGAGAGCGATCCGGAGCGCTGCAAGGGCAATATCAAAAAGTTTTGATATTGCTGGATGGGTGGCACCGGTCAGGCATTGTGAACTTGTTGCGCTGACGGGTAATCCAGTCTTTACAGGGCAAATAATGTCCGTAACCCCGGAAAAAAGCCTATGGTCGACTATCTGTGATTGCCCCCGGCCTGTCCCTGAGGGAAAATGGCCGTCTTTTTTCCGATCCTAATTTTACAATTCCCAGGAGATCAGCGATGCCAAGCCGTCGTGAGCGTGCCAATGCTATTCGTGCCCTAAGCATGGATGCCGTGCAAAAAGCCAACAGCGGCCATCCGGGTGCCCCGATGGGCATGGCGGATATCGCCGAGGTTCTGTGGCGTGATTATCTCAAGCACAACCCGGCAAACCCCGCGTTCGCTGACCGTGACCGTTTCATCATGTCCAACGGCCATGGTTCGATGCTGGTCTATTCGTTGCTGCACCTGACCGGCTACGACCTGTCCATCGACGACCTGAAAAACTTCCGTCAACTGCACAGCCGCACACCGGGTCACCCCGAGTTTGGCTATACCCCAGGCGTTGAAACCACCACTGGCCCATTGGGTCAGGGTTTTGCCAACGCCGTCGGTTTTGCCGCTGCCGAGAAAACCCTCGCCGCACAGTTCAACCGTCCAGGCCATTCCATCGTTGATCACCATACCTACGTGTTTATGGGTGATGGCTGCATGATGGAAGGTATTTCCCACGAAGTCGCTTCCTTGGCCGGTACGCTGCAACTGGACAAGCTGATTGCGTTCTACGACGACAACGGCATCTCCATCGATGGCGAAGTCGAAGGCTGGTTTACCGACGATACGCCGAAGCGCTTCGAGTCCTACGGCTGGTTGGTTATCCGCAATGTCGACGGTCATGACCCTGAAGAAATCAAGACCGCCATCGACACCGCGCGCAAGAGCGACAAGCCGACGCTGATCTGCTGCAAGACCACCATCGGCTTTGGCTCGCCGAACAAGCAGGGCAAGGAAGAATCCCACGGTGCGCCGCTGGGTGCGGACGAAATCGCCCTGACCCGTGCGGCCCTGAAATGGAACCACGGTCCTTTCGAAATTCCGGCTGATATCTACGCCGAGTGGAATGCGAAAGAAAAAGGCTTGGCTGCCGAAGCCGAGTGGGATCAGCGCTTTGCTGCCTATTCCGCCGCTTTCCCTGAACTGGCCAACGACTTCATCCGTCGCATGAGCGGCGAGTTGCCTGCTGACTTTGCAGAGAAATCCGCTGCTTATGTCGCCGAAGTGAACGCCAAGGGCGAAACCATCGCCAGCCGTAAGGCCAGTCAGAACGCCCTGAGCGCACTGTGCCCGTTGCTGCCGGAAATTCTCGGTGGTTCGGCCGACCTAGCCGGCTCCAACCTGACCATCTGGAAAGGCTGCAAGAGCATCACTGGCGAAGACCCCAACGGCAACTACCTGCACTACGGTGTTCGTGAGTTCGGTATGGGCGCCATGATGAACGGTATCGCCCTGCACGGCGGCTTCGTGCCGTACGGCGCAACCTTCCTGATCTTCATGGAATATGCTCGCAACGCGGTGCGTATGGCCTCGCTGATGAAGAAGCGCGTGATCTACGTATTCACCCACGACTCCATCGGTCTGGGCGAAGACGGCCCGACTCACCAGCCGATCGAGCAACTGACCAGCCTGCGTACCACGCCGAACCTGGACACCTGGCGTCCGGCAGATGCCGTGGAATCGGCCGTGGCCTGGAAACACGCCATCGAGCGCAATGACGGTCCATCCGCGTTGATTTTCTCGCGTCAGAACCTGACTCACCAAGCGCGTGAACAGCAGCAAATAGATGCCATTGCCCGTGGCGGCTATGTACTGCGTGACTGCGCTGCAGAGCCTGAGCTGATCCTGATCGCGACCGGTTCGGAAGTCGGTCTGGCTGTGCAGGCGTATGACAAGCTGACCGAGCAGGGGCGCAACGTTCGTGTGGTCTCCATGCCATGCACCAGCATCTTCGAAGCTCAGGATGCGGCCTACAAGCAGGCTGTTCTGCCACTGCAGGTCAGTGCACGTATTGCCATCGAAGCGGCTCACGCCGACTACTGGTACAAATACGTGGGTCTGGAAGGTCGCGTGATCGGCATGACCACGTTCGGCGAGTCGGCCCCTGCGTCAGCCTTGTTCGAAGAGTTCGGCTTTACGCTGGAAAACGTCTTGAGCACGGCTGAAGAGCTGCTCGAAGACTGATCAGCTATGTAATGTTGATGTTGTGGGAGCGACCGGGGCGGCGATCCGCCTTGCTCGCGAATGTAGCAACCCGGTAAATCAGCTGCACCGGGTGCTGCCATTCGCGGACAAGTCCGCTCCCACATGACTGTTATTCCCTGGCGAAAACTTCATGCCCCAGCCCCGCCCTTACAAAGTTGCTCTGAACGGTTACGGCCGTATTGGTCGTTGTGTTGTTCGCGCGCTGTGCGAGCGGGGGGCCAAGGCCGGGTTTGAAGTGGTTGCCATCAATGATCTGGCCGACATGGCCAGTCTCGAATACCTCACGCGCTTTGACTCCACACACGGCCGGTTTCCCGGCGAAGTGCGGGTCGAGGGGCAATACCTGCATATCAATGATCACCGCATCAAGGTCCTGCGCAGCGCGACACCGGAAGGTATCGACTGGGCCGGGCTGGAGGTCGATCTTGTGCTTGAGTGTTCCGGTGTCTACAACACTCGCGAAGACGGCCAGCGCTTTCTGAATGCCGGTGCGCCGAGGGTGCTGTTCTCTCAGCCGATGGCCAGCGAGCGGGATGTCGACGCCACTGTCGTGTTCGGTGTCAACCAGCAGAAGCTGACTGGCCGGGAATTACTGGTCTCCGCAGCATCGTGTACCACCAATTGCAGTGTGCCGCTGCTGCGTCTGCTGGATCAGGCCATCGGCCTTGAGTACATCACCATCACGACCATCCATTCGGCAATGAATGATCAGCCGGTGATCGACGCCTATCACCACGAAGATCTGCGCCGTACCCGCTCGGCGTTTCAGTCGATCATTCCGGTGTCCACCGGTCTGGCGCGCGGAATCGAGCGGCTGCTTCCGGAACTTGCCGGCCGAATTCAGGCCAAAGCTGTTCGTGTTCCGACCGTCAATGTGTCTTGCCTGGACATTACGCTGCAAATGTCGCGAGACACCGACGCTGTCGAGATCAACCGTATTTTGCGTGAGGCCGCCACCAGCGGCCCGCTCAAGGGACTGCTGGCCTACACTGAGTTGCCGCACGCCAGCTGCGATTTCAACCATGACCCGCATTCGGCGATTGTCGATGCGAGTCAGACCCGCGTTTCCGGTCCCAGGCTGGTCAATCTGCTGGCCTGGTTCGATAACGAATGGGGTTTTGCCAACCGAATGCTCGACGTCGCCGATCACTTTCTGCGCGTCGCTGACCAATAACAGTAAAAAAACAGGAATGCTCATGACCGTCTTGAAGATGACCGACCTCGATCTGCAAGGTAAACGTGTACTGATCCGCGAAGACCTCAATGTCCCGGTAAAGGACGGCGTTGTCAGCAGTGATGCACGTATTCTTGCCTCGCTGCCGACCATCAGGCTGGCGTTGGAAAAAGGCGCGGCCGTCATGGTCTGCTCGCACCTGGGTCGTCCGACCGAGGGCGAGTTCTCTGCTGAAAACAGCCTCAAGCCGGTTGCCGAGTACCTGAGCAAGGCATTGGGTCGTGATGTTCCGCTGGTTGCCGATTATCTGGACGGCGTTGACGTCAAGGCCGGCGATGTCGTGCTGTTCGAGAACGTTCGCTTCAACAAGGGTGAGAAAAAGAACGCCGACGAGCTGGCACAGAAATATGCGGCCCTGTGCGACGTGTTCGTGATGGACGCTTTCGGTACCGCTCACCGTGCCGAGGGCTCGACCCACGGCGTTGCCAAATTCGCCAAAGTGGCAGCGGCAGGCCCGTTGCTGGCCGCCGAGCTTGAAGCGCTGGGCAAGGCCTTGGGCGCTCCGGCTCAGCCGATGACTGCCATCGTTGCCGGCTCCAAGGTGTCCACCAAGCTTGACGTACTCAACAGCCTGAGCGGCATCTGCAATCAGTTGATCGTCGGCGGCGGCATTGCCAATACCTTCCTGGCCGCAGCGGGTCACAAGGTCGGTAAATCGCTGTACGAACCTGACCTGCTCGATACCGCGCGTGCCATTGCCGCCAAGGTCAGCGTGCCATTGCCGACTGACGTGGTGGTTGCCAAGGAATTCGCCGAGAGCGCCACTGCAACCGTCAAGCTGATCGCTGACGTGGCCGACGACGACATGATTCTCGATATTGGCCCGCAAACTGCTGCGCATTTCGCCGAATTACTGAAATCTTCCGGGACTATCCTGTGGAACGGTCCAGTCGGCGTGTTTGAATTCGATCAGTTTGGTGAAGGCACCAAAACGCTGGCCAAGGCCATTGGCGAAAGCCAGGCGTTCTCCATCGCGGGCGGTGGCGACACACTGGCGGCCATCGACAAGTATGGTGTTGCAGAACAGATTTCCTACATTTCGACCGGTGGCGGTGCATTCCTCGAGTTCGTGGAAGGCAAGGTTCTGCCAGCGGTAGAAGTGCTCGAACAACGCGCCAAGGCTTGAATGAAAGCTTTGGACAAGGAGTGGTCAATGGTCAGGGCGTTACCGTGGTTTCTCATCGCAGGTTTGCTGGCCGGTTGCGCGGGCAAACCTGCGGTTGAAGAGGTGGAGAGCGACTCCCCGAGCCAACCGCTCCAGTTAAGCTGTTATCAGGCGGGCTGGCAGGCCGAAACGGTGCCGGTCATCTACAAGCGTGGCGGTCCGCAGGCATGGGATCGTTACGAGTTCATGCCCAGAACAGGCAATGTAGGATGTTTGTGAGCCAGGTCTGAAATCCGTTTGGCAACATTGACGGGCTTGGGCGGTCTTTAAAGAGTGGATATTTTTCCGGCAAAGGAGTTTCGCCATGAAGATCGCTGCCCTGGCTCTGATGAGCTGCGTTGTATTGGCTGGTTGTACCGGTTCTGGCTCACATGCCAAGACCTGTCAGATATTCAGCCCGGCCTCTGTGAATGTGCCGACGACTGAAAACAGTCAACGGGTCGAGGCACATGTAACGGGTGAGCCGGCCGACGACCGTAAACAGGAACAGAACTGCCCCTGACAGTTGAGACGACCGGCATACACCGCGTTTCGCAGGGCAGCCAGGAGATGTAATGAGACGCGTGATTGCCCTTGGGGTTTTGGCAGTGCTTGGCGGTTGTTCGAGCCTGAGCACATCGCAGCACAATGACCCCTGGAACCGTTGGGTGTGTGACAGCAATGCAGAGGTCAACTGGCGCTACATCGATTCGGCCAAAAAGGAAGTCGATGTTCGTCTGAATCAGAGCGATCAGGTGTTCAGGCTCAAGGCTGAACCCGGCGCTGCCAGCGGAACGCTTTACAGCAACAATGTGTTGGCATTCGTCAACAAGGGTAGCGAGGGCCTGATTTACTGGGACGCTACCAACGATCTGATCGGTCGCGGCTGCAAGGCCAGATAAGTCGGATCTCGGGCACACACGCGCAGCCTTCGTGGCTGAGCTTATAACTTGAATGGCAGCCGCCACTACGGCAGGCTTGCTCGATTAACGACCCTACCGGGAGAGAGACAGACAATGGCACTTATCAGCATGCGCCAGATGTTGGACCACGCAGCCGAATTCGGCTACGGCGTTCCAGCTTTCAACGTAAACAACCTGGAACAGATGCGCGCCATTATGGAAGCGGCCGACAAGACCGACTCCCCGGTGATCGTCCAGGCTTCTGCCGGTGCCCGCAAATACGCCGGTGCGCCGTTTCTGCGTCACCTGATTCTCGCCGCGATCGAAGAATTCCCGCACATCCCGGTGGTCATGCACCAGGACCACGGCACCAGCCCTGACATCTGCCAGCGCTCGATCCAGCTGGGCTTCAGCTCGGTGATGATGGACGGCTCGCTGCGTGAAGACGGCAAGTCCCCAGCCGATTACGACTACAACGTCGACGTTACCCGTCGCGTAGTGTCCTTTGCTCACGCCTGCGGCGTTTCCGTGGAAGGTGAGCTGGGCGTGCTGGGTTCGCTGGAAACCGGTATGGCTGGTGAAGAAGATGGTGTTGGCGCGGAAGGTGTTCTGGACCACAGCCAGATGCTGACCGACCCTGAAGAAGCGGCTGACTTCGTCAAGCGCACCCAGGTCGATGCTCTGGCCATTGCCATTGGCACCAGCCACGGTGCGTACAAGTTCACCAAGCCGCCTACCGGTGACATCCTGGCGATCGAGCGCATCAAAGAGATCCACAAGCGCATCCCGAACACTCACCTGGTGATGCACGGTTCCTCGTCCGTTCCACAGGAATGGCTGAAAATCATCAACGAGTTCGGCGGCGACATCAAAGAAACCTACGGTGTGCCGGTCGAAGAAATCGTTGAAGGCATCAAGCACGGCGTGCGCAAGGTCAACATCGATACCGACCTGCGTCTTGCCTCTACCGGTGCCATCCGCGAATTCATGGCTAAAAACCCAAGCGAGTTCGACCCGCGCAAGTATCTGGCCAAAACCGTCTCGGCCATGCGTGACGTGTGCATCGCGCGCTACGAAGCCTTCGGCACCGCTGGCAACGCCTCGAAGATCAAACCGATCTCCCTGGACGCCATGTTCGAACGCTACGCGCGTGGCGAGCTGGATGCCAAGATCAACTGAGTTGATTGCGCATTGAAAAAACCCGCAGAAATGCGGGTTTTTTTATAGCGCTTCGAAATTGGCAGCGCGGCGCAGATTTGTGACGCAGAGCGTCACGACAGGCATTCCCACGCTGGAGCGTGAGGAACGATCGGCGTCCGGGAGAACACCTACAACTATCGTGCGACGCTCCGCGTCGCATGCCTTTCTGGACGCTCTGCGTCCTCTCTTGAAGTTGCTTAAACGCTCTTCATCAACCCCGCACACGCCGCCTTGTAAGCTTCGTGCTGATACTTGTTAAGCGTATCGGGCAGGGCGAAAGCGTGTTTCTTGTTCTGCGCATTAATGGTCTGCGGCGAGATCAGCGCTACATCGCAATCGGACATCAGTTGAAAGATGGTTTCGATCTTGAATGTGGTCGGGCCGCCGGCGAATTCGCCTTTCTTGCTGCGTTTTTTGATGGCGATGTGGCTGACGCCGTGTTCGCGTACGAAGCTGGCGAGCTGCGTAGCGAAAGCCTTGACGTTGGCAGGCTCTTCATCGTCCTCCAGCGCGATCTTTTTCGTGGCCAGCGGCAGATGAGCGAGCCCGCTGCTCTGCCGAGTGGCAAGGGCGAATATGGCTTCGCTGCCTTTGATTTCTACACCGCAAATAATCATGAGAAAACCTGATGAGCTCGTTCATATAAAGAAGCAGGTTATCTCATCGTAGACGTTATTCCTGTGCAATCGACTCCAGGTACTCCGAGCGCTCGTCGCTCATGCGCGCAATGCAGTCGTTTTCACTGATGGTGAATGCTTTGCTGCCTGCCGCAGAAGGGAAGACTTCAACGGCGCAATCTGCGTCACGCAGCTTCTCCCAGGCTTGCTGGGCGGTCTTGAGTTTGCTGGTAAAGTCGTTGAATTGCGTCTTGTTGGCAACGAACTGGGACTGAACACGCTTGAGCAGGTTGTTGAAATTTTCCTTGAGCAATTCTTCTGCAGTCGTGCGGCTGTAAACCGAGCACTCCAGAGTCTGCTTGTCATCGTCAACACCGTCGCAAGGCGAGACATCCGGGTTCTGAGCAGCCTGTACGCCTGTCACAGCCGTTGCCATCAGGGCCAGGGTCAGCAAAAACGTTTTCATCGAGTCGCTCCGATCCATTGATACGCTGGATTCTGTCTCAAGCGCGAGACAATGAACAGGTTTACGACATCGTGGGGCGACACGCCGTCACCCTTTGTCGCATCTTGACGCTTTCGGCAAACCCCCTGTCGTTTTTGCACCCGGTTCACGCGACCCTCCGGCATATGCTGACCCCATTAGCGCCGACAGCCGATTCGGCGCGCCGGAATCAAAAAAGGGGACAGCCTGATGAGCCCAGCCGAATTGCACGCCGACAGCATCGTTATTGACGGGCTGATCATCGCCAAGTGGAACCGCGAGCTGTTTGAAGACATGCGCAAGGGCGGCCTGACCATGGCCAACTGCACGGTGTCGGTATGGGAAGGCTTCCAGG
Source organism: Pseudomonas syringae group sp. 243L2 (assembly GCF_032587875.1). Taxonomy (NCBI): domain Bacteria; kingdom Pseudomonadati; phylum Pseudomonadota; class Gammaproteobacteria; order Pseudomonadales; family Pseudomonadaceae; genus Pseudomonas; species Pseudomonas syringae group sp. 243L2. The sequence goes on along the minus strand of NZ_JAWHPL010000021.1, from coordinate 953,786 downwards.
CCACTATCAACAGCATCTGCAGCAGCCAGAAACTGATGCGCGAAAACAGCGACCTGGTCATGCCGGTGCACACCACCGCAGACATTCGCAAAGCCAAGGAACTGGGCAAGACCGGCATCCTCTTCGGCTTCCAGAATGCGCATGCCTATGAAGACCAGATCGGCTACGTCGAGATCTTCAAGCAACTGGGCGTCGGCATCGTGCAGATGTGCTACAACACCCAGAACCTGGTCGGCACCGGCTGCTACGAACGCGACGGCGGGCTGTCGGGTTTCGGTCGTGAGATCGTTGCTGAAATGAACCGTGTCGGGGTGATGTGCGACCTGTCCCACGTGGGTTCGAAAACCTCGGAAGAAGTCATTCTCGAATCGAAAAAGCCGGTCTGCTATTCCCACTGCCTGCCTTCAGGCCTCAAAGAGCATCCGCGCAACAAATCCGACGCTGAACTGAAGTTTATTGCCGACCACGGCGGCTTTGTGGGCGTGACCATGTTCGCGCCGTTTCTGGCCAAGGGCATCGATTCGACCATCGACGATTACGCCGAAGCCATCGAATACGTGATGAACATCGTGGGTGAAGATGCCATCGGCATTGGTACTGACTTTACCCAGGGCCACGGTCAGGACTTTTTTGAATACCTGACCCACGACAAGGGCTACGCCCGCCGTCTGACCAGCTTCGGCAAGATCATCAACCCGCTGGGCATCCGCACCGTGGGCGAGTTTCCCAATCTGACTGAAACATTGCTCAAGCGCGGTCATTCCGAGCGCGTGGTGCGCAAGATCATGGGCGAGAACTGGGTCAACGTACTGGCCGACGTCTGGGGCGAGTAATCCGCCAGCCACACCTTATCGAATTGAACCCCCGCGGCCTTTCAGGCGGTGGGTGTAACCCGAATCATCTGGAGTTTGACCCCCATGGCTAAAATCGCCCCGCAACTGCCTATTGAAGTCGACAGCGAAACCGGCGTCTGGACCTCCGATGCGTTGCCGATGCTCTATGTGCCCCGGCACTTTTTCGTCAACAACCACATGGGCATCGAAGAAGTGCTGGGTGCCGATGCCTACGCTGACATTCTCTACAAAGCCGGTTACAAGTCCGCTTGGCACTGGTGTGAAAAAGAAGCCGAATGCCACGGCCTGCAAGGTGTTGCCGTGTTCGAGCACTACATGAAGCGTCTGTCGCAACGCGGCTGGGGGCTGTTCAAGATTCAGGACATCGATATCGAAAAAGGCACCGCCAGCGTGAAGCTTGAGCACTCCTGTTTCGTGTATGTCTACGGCAAGGTCGGACGCAAGGTCGACTACATGTTCACCGGCTGGTTTGCCGGGGCGATGGACCAGATACTCGCCGCCAGCGGCAGCTCGATCCGTACCGTAGCCGAGCAGGTTTACGGTGGCTCCGAAGAAGGTCACGACGACGGACTGTTTGTCGTCAAGCCGCTGTAAATCGAGGATCGCGTTATGGCTTTCGAAGCGATGTTCCAGCCGATCCAGATTGGCAAACTGACAATCCGTAACCGTGTGCTGAGTACCGCGCACGCTGAGGTTTATGCCACAGACGGCGGCATGACCACCGACCGGTATGTGAAGTACTACGAAGAGAAGGCCAAGGGCGGTATCGGTCTGGCCATCTGCGGCGGCTCATCAAGTGTCGCCATCGACAGCCCGCAAGGCTGGTGGAAATCGGTCAATCTGGCGACCGACAGAATCATCCCGCACTTCCAGAACCTCGCCGACGCCATGCACAAGCACGGTGCCAAGATCATGATCCAGATTACTCACATGGGCCGTCGCTCGCGCTGGGATGGTGATCACTGGCCGACCCTGATGTCGCCGTCAGGCATTCGCGAGCCGGTACACCGTGCGACTTGCAAGACCATTGAGCCGGAGGAGATCTGGCGAGTGATCGGCAACTACGCCAGCGCAGCGGCCCGCGCCAAGGCCGGTGGGCTGGACGGGGTCGAGTTGTCGGCGGTGCACCAGCACATGATCGACCAGTTCTGGAGCCCGCGGGTCAACAAGCGCACCGATGAATGGGGTGGCAGTTTCGAGAACCGCATGCGCTTCGGCCTGGAAGTTATCAAGGCGGTGCGCAAGGAGGTCGGCCCCGACTTTTGTGTGGGCCTGCGCATCTGTGGCGACGAGTTCCACCCCGATGGCCTCAGTCACGAGGACATGAAGCAGATCGCCAAGTATTACGACGACACCGGAATGATCGATTTCATCGGCGTGGTGGGCTCGGGTTGCGACACCCACAACACCCTGGCCAACGTCATTCCGAACATGAGTTATCCGCCAGAGCCGTTTTTGCACCTGGCGGCCGGGATCAAGGAAGTGGTCAAGGCCCCGGTGCTGCACGCGCAGAACATCAAGGACCCGAACCAGGCAACGCGAATTCTGGAAGGCGGCTATGTCGACATGGTCGGCATGACCCGCGCGCACATTGCCGACCCGCACCTGATCGCCAAGATCAAGATGGGCCAGATCGATCAGATCAAACAGTGCGTCGGTGCCAACTACTGCATCGACCGCCAGTATCAGGGGCTGGATGTGTTGTGCATCCAGAACGCTGCGACGTCCCGCGAATACATGGGCGTGCCGCACATCATCGAAAAGTCCACTGGGCCGAAACGCAAGGTCGTGGTAGTCGGTGCCGGTCCTGCCGGTATGGAAGCGGCTCGGGTATCTGCCGAGCGTGGCCATGACGTGACCCTGTTCGAGAAGAAGGAATTCATTGGCGGGCAGATCACTACCGCGTCCAAGGCACCGCAGCGCGACCAGATTGCCGGTATTACGCGCTGGTTCCAGCTGGAGCTGGCGCGCTTGAAAGTAGATTTGCGTCTGGGTGTTGCGGCCGATGGAGCAACCATCCTCGACCTGCGCCCGGACATCGTGGTGCTGGCGGTCGGCGGTCACCCGTTTCTTGAGCAGAACGAACACTGGGGTGCGGCTGAAGGCCTGGTGGTCAGCAGTTGGGATGTGCTGGACGGCAAGGTGGCGCCCGGCAAGAACGTGCTGGTCTACGACACCATCTGCGAGTTCACCGGCATGTCGGTAGCCGACTATCTGGCCGACAAGGGCAGCCAGGTCGAAATCGTCACCGATGACATCAAGCCGGGCGTGGCAATTGGCGGAACCTCGTTCCCGACCTACTACCGCAGCATGTACCCCAAGGAAGTGATCATGACCGGCGACATGATGCTGGAAAAGGTCTATCGCGAGGGCGACAAGCTGGTGGCGGTGCTGGAGAACGAATACACCGGTGCCAGGGAAGAGCGAGTGGTCGATCAAGTGGTGGTGGAAAACGGCGTGCGTCCGGACGAAGCGATCTATTACGCGCTCAAGGAAGGCTCGCGCAACAAGGGCCAGATCGACATCGATGCGCTGTTCGCCATTCAGCCACAGCCTTCATTGAGCCAGCCGGGCGACGGTTACCTGCTGTTCCGTATCGGCGACTGCGTGGCGCAGCGCAACACCCATGCAGCGATCTATGACGGCTTGCGCCTGTGCAAGGATTTTTGAGAACAGCTACAGGTTGCAAGCTTCAAGCTGCAAGTAGAAGCCTTTGCTCGGTGCTTTTTCTTGAAGCTTGCAGCTTGAGGCTTCCAGCTTAAAGCTTGCACCTTGAGGGCAACGTGATGCTAGACAACCTTCTTCCCATCCTGCTGTTCAGCGCCCTGGCCCTTGCGGCGCTGGGTGCGTGGCGGCGGGTGAGCATGTGGCGCAACGGACGGCCCTCGAAAGTCGACTTGCTCGGCGGGCTGCTGGCCATGCCCAAGCGCTACATGGTTGACCTGCACCACGTAGTCGCACGCGATAAATACATCGCCAACACCCATGTTGCCACTGCAGGCGGGGCGGTTGCCTCAATCGTGCTGGCGATTCTGGTGCACGGCTTCGGCCTGCATAACCGCGTTCTTGGCTACGCGCTATTGTTAATGACGGCGGTGATGTTTGTCGGCGCGGTATTTGTCTATAAGCGTCGTCTCAATCCGCCCGCGCGTTTGTCGAAAGGGCCTTGGATGCGCCTGCCGAAAAGCCTCATGGCGTTTTCAGCGAGCTTCTTTCTGATCACGCTGCCGGTGGCGGGCATTATTCCCGAGCATTTTGGTGGCTGGGTGCTGGTCGTTATCCTCGGGTTGGGCGTGTTGTGGGGCATCAGTGAACTGTTCTTCGGCATGACCTGGGGCGGGCCGATGAAACATGCTTTCGCCGGGGCGCTGCATCTGGCTTGGCACCGGCGAGCCGAGCGTTTTGCTGGTGGTCGCTCCACGGGCCTGAAACCTTTGGACCTGAACGATCGAACCGCACCGCTGGGTGTGGAGAAACCTCAGGACTTCACCTGGAACCAACTGCTGGGCTTCGACGCCTGCGTGCAGTGCGGCAAGTGCGAAGCGGCCTGCCCGGCGTTTGCGGCAGGCCAGCCACTCAACCCGAAAAAGTTGATTCAGGACATGGTGGTCGGCCTTGCCGGTGGCACCGACGCAAAATTTGCGGGCAGTCCATATCCGTCGCTGGATGGCAAAGGCAAGCCGCTGGGCGAGCATGGTGGCAATCCGCATCAGCCCATCGTCAACGGGCTGGTGGACGCCGAAACGCTGTGGTCCTGCACCACGTGCCGAGCCTGCGTCGAAGAGTGCCCGATGATGATCGAGCACGTCGATGCCATCGTCGACATGCGCCGTCACCTGACCCTCGAAAAGGGCGCGACGCCAAACAAGGGTGCCGAGGTGCTGGATAACCTGATCGCCACCGATAACCCCGGCGGTTTTGCACCGGGCGGGCGGATGAATTGGGCGGCGGATCTGAACCTGAGTCTGCTCAGCGAGAGAAAGAGCGTGGACGTGCTGTTCTGGGTCGGTGATGGCGCGTTCGACATGCGCAATCAGCGCACGCTGCGCGCCTTCGTCAAAGTGCTTAAAGCGGCCAGGATCGATTTCGCCGTGCTGGGCCTCGAAGAGCGCGACAGCGGTGACGTTGCACGGCGTCTGGGCGATGAGGCAACCTTTCAGGTACTTGCCCGACGCAACATTCAGACCCTGGCCAATTACAGCTTCAAGCGTATCGTGACCTGCGACCCACACAGTTTTCATGTGCTGAAAAACGAATATGGCGCTTTTGGCGGTGACTATCAGGTGCAGCACCACAGCACCTTCATGGCTGAACTGGTGCGCAATGGCGCATTGAGTCTGGGCCAGCACAAAGGTGCCAGCGTGACCTATCACGACCCGTGTTACCTGGGCCGTTATAACGGCGAGTACGAGGCCCCTCGTGACGTGCTGCGTGCGCTGGGTATAGAAATCAGGGAAATGCAGCGCTCGGGCTTTCGTTCCCGCTGCTGTGGCGGTGGTGGCGGCGCGCCGATCACCGATATCCCCGGCAAACAGCGAATTCCCGACATGCGCATGGACGACATTCGTGAAACCGCTGCCGAGGTGGTAGCAGTCGGTTGTCCACAGTGCACGGCCATGCTTGAAGGCGTGGTTGAACCACGCCCGCTGATCAAGGATATCGCCGAGCTGGTGGCCGATGCGCTGATTGAAGAAGTTATCCCCAGCCCGTCTGTTGCCAGCAAACGTGAACCCGCGGAGGTGCACTGATGAGCGACATTATCCGCCGCGACCCTCGTGCCGAGTGGATTGCCCGCAATCGACTGCACCCACTGCATGCGGCCATGCAGCCGGCGCTGAACAGCTGGATGGGACCAAACGGTTTGCTGCGCAAGAACGTGCATGGCCTGGGTTTTATCGGTCCCAACGGTATAAAGCGCATCGACCGCATCGACCGCAGCGGCGCTCAGCAGGGTGGCGCGGTCAAGCGTTCGGCCGCTGCCGACGTGCAGTTGCCACTGCATACCATCGTCGAGCCAGCGTTCTATATCACGGTGGTGCCCGATATGGTCGGCGGCCGCCTGAGCAGCCACGATCGCGACTTGCTGGGGCTGGCGCGTCAGCTTGCCGGAGTTGAAGGTGCCGTGCTGGCAGTGGTGTTCGGCGAACACAAGGAAACTGCTTTCGACGTTGCTGGCGTGGATCGGTTATTGATTATCGACGGTGCCGGGTTCGACGGTTATTCACCGGAACAGCGCGTGCAGGGATTGCGAGCTGTGGATAACCAGTTCACCCCGCGCCACTGGCTGCTGCCGGATAGCCGCACCGGCGGTGGCGAACTGGGAAGACGTTTTGCCGCCAGCATCGGCGAGCGACCTGCAACGCGGGTCTGGCAGGTCAAGGACCAGCTGTGCATAAGTCGGGCAGGAGCCGGGCGCGAAGACCTGGTTCGGCCTTTGGCCCGTCTGATTCTGGCCGCCGTAGAGTGTGCCGAACCGGTGAGCGAAACCCGCCACGAGGTAGTGCCGGTCGAGTTGTCCACAAGCGTGGCGCGCAGCCTGCCGCGTATAGAGGACCTGGGAGCGGTTGCCGTCGATCCCGGCGTTATCCCCATGGCTGAAGCCGAATTCATTCTGTCTGGCGGCAATGGTGTCAAAGACTGGGACCTGTTTCATCACGCCGCTTCGGTACTCGGGGCCACCGAAGGGGCGTCGCGGGTGGCGGTGGACGATGGTTTCATGGGCCGCGAGCGTCAGGTGGGCGCGAGTGGCACCTGGGTGACCGCAAGGGTGTATGTTGCCGTTGGTATTTCCGGGGCCATCCAGCATCTGCAGGGCATCGGCGCCTGTGACAAGGTCATTGCGATCAATCTGGATGCGGGGTGCGACATGGTCAAGCGCGCTGATCTATCGGTCATCGGCGAAAGCGCCGAAGTACTCACGGCGTTGATAGCCGCAGTGCAAGCCTGGCGCAGCGGAGGTAAGCGCGATGCAGCCTGAAGTGTCTGTGGATAAGCATGCGGTACAGATCATCAGTCTGGTGTCCATCGGAGCGCACCCGACATCAGGTCGTGCGCGCCGCGCCGAACAGGATGCGCGGGCCGTCGAGCTTGGCTTGCAGCTGGCTGGGGATAACTTGCAGGTACTGCACGCCGGCAATGCCGAAGAACCGGCGCTGCGCGCTTACCTTGGCATGGGGCTCAACGAGCTACATGTGCTGGAGCAACCCGAGGGCGCCGATGCGCTGGTCGCGTTGACTGACTACCTCCGCGATTCTGCCGCACAGGTGGTGCTGGCCGGCAGTCAGGCTGAAACCGGTGAAGGGTCGGGCATGCTGCCTTTTTTGTTGGCTGAAAGGCTGGGCTGGTCACTGGTGACCGGTCTGGCTGAAGTCGAGTCGCTGAACAACGGTACCGCAGTGGTGTTGCAGGCTCTGCCTCGCGGCCAGCGTCGTCGGCTGAAGGTCCGCCTGCCGTTTCTGGCCACTGTGGATAACGCGGCTCCCAAACCCCGGCAGAGCGCCTTCGGGCCCGCACAGCGTGGCACGCTGGACACCGAAAGAGTTCAGGTCGTTGCCGATGAGTTATTGACCAACCAATCGCTGCAGCCAGCCAGACCGCGGCCCAAACGCCTGAAAGTGATCAAGGCCAAGAGCGGCGCTGACCGCATGAAAGCCGCCACTGCCAAGGCCAGCGGCGGCGCAGGTCAAGTGCTGAAGGGGCTGCGCCCGGAAGAGGGCGCAGCCGCGATTCTGAAGCTGTTGATCGATGAGGGCGTCGTAAAGTAAGGCTATGGTCTTGTGCTGCCCTCTTTGATGGGCGGTTTGCCTTTCTGCTCGGAGAGAGGCCGGAAGCAGGCATAGGAAATACTCCCGTCCAGACCACCGCCATTACTGACCTCGACTTTTACATCCGCGTTTTCGTAACTGCGGTTGAAACTCGAAATGGTGATGGGGTAGCAAGATGGCTCGTTTGAACGTCACGCCTGTACGGCCTTGACCAATATCTTTTCGGGAAGACTTACGCACAATCCCTGTGCGTGTGCCTGTGGATAATGTGTTGGTGAACGTCTGAAGGGCTTGTAGAGCGTGGCTTTTGGAGTGGTGTTTAAAAAACGATCAATCTAACTCTTTATTGTTATTGCATTTTTTTGTGGATAAATACGCACTGCCATCTGCCAGCCACTGGTTTGCCCACAATCTCTGTGCGCGTGCTTGTGGACAAGTTGTTTGTGATTACCTGCAAGCCTTGTAAATAAAGGCTTTGGAGGTTTTGTATGAAAAATGATCAAAGCAGGGTTTTGCGTGCAGCGTTGGTTCATTCGGGTGGTTTTTAAGTCATTTTATACGTTGTCCACAGCAGGCCGGGTGATTCGGACGAAGTTGTACCCAAAGTCTGTTGGCGCTTCTGTGGATAAGGTGTTTGCGCTCCTCTGTAACCCAGTGAAACTGTGGGCTACAAGGTTTTGAGCAAAAAATGTACAGGTGCAATGTTTGCAAGGTGATCTGGATAAGTGATTGTTATCCAGTACATTCTTGCGTCAGCGCAACGACTCACCCACATGAACGCTTTGAAGGCTGTGTGGATAAGTCATTTCGTCGCTATATTTTCAAGCCCGTCTCATCGGCTATGGCAGCAGGTACCTGACGCCACGAGGATTACTGCCATTTTTTCGGCAAACCGGGATAAAGTTTGCCGCCTGCTTGCTCCACCCAAAGCGCCCACAACGTTGGTGCACTACCTGGCTTCCAGTCTATTTGTGAGGTGTGAGGATTGAGACAGATATAGGTGTCGCCGCCATACGTCACTTTATCCCCCTCCAAATAGGATTGAGCTGTTTTCCACTCAGGAATCGCTGCGCTGGTCGAAGCGTGTACAACATTGCTTGGGCCAGACAGGTTTTTCTCTGTATCGATCGCGCCGGCAAGACACTGATACGTTTTAGCCGCTGTTAGTCCTTCCACAGTGTACTTGAGTGTTGTGGCGTCGAGACTCACTGTCTCCCCGCCAAAGGTTATGAGGCGGTAGGACGCGACACCCAGTGCACTGAAAGACGCGTCCCACTCTAATGAAACACTGGTCATTGTTGCAGCGGTCTGGCGTAAGTTGCCTGGTGGCGTAGGGCGATCGTCAGAGGGCTCGGACTTTGTAGTGACCAAGAGCGTTTCAGAGCGCTCAGAGCTGTTTCCCACGCTGTCAATCGCCTGGATCTGATAACCATAAAGACGGCTGTGCAAAACACTTGTGTCAGTAAAGGGTGCGCTTCCAACGCGCTGTAAAAAAACATTATCCCTGAAGAGGTCATATTGGACGTGAGCAACTTTCGCCTTGCTCCAGTCGAGCGTTACCGACGTTGTGGTCTGTTCGGTGGATTTGAAGTCGAGAGGCAGTGACGGGTTGCCGGGCACAGGTGTTTCGCCAGCGGTCTTGACCTTTAATACATTACTGACCTCTGACCACTGAAGTTCGGTATCTTGTGCAACGACGTAGTATTCATATTGAGTATCGGCAGTGACGTCGCTATCGGTATACGCGGTCGTTACGCTCGCGATCGTTTGAAAAGGCCAACCGTTGCGGCCAATTTGATACCTGACGATTTGGCTATCGCTGGTGGACGGTGTCCAGGTCAGTGACACACTGCTCTCGGTGACGTCCACGAGGCTCAATACAGGTGTCGTCGGTTTTGCATCGCCTCCGCCTTCACTCTGTGTACGCACGGTGAGCGCGGCCGAGAATTCGGATGTGTTGCCCGTGACATCAATTGCACGCACTTGGTAACTGTAAGCAGTACCGGGCTGAAGGCCGGTATTGTTATAAACGGGGTTGTCTACAAGAAAGGAGTCCGTACCGTTACGACGCAATTCATATTGCAAGACCGGTTGCGGGCCTTCCGAGAGCGACCAGTTCAGTTTCACCGACGTTGCAGTTTTTTCGGTTGATCTGAGATCAGCAGGTACTGATGGTTTTTCCGGTACAGGTGTTTCGCCTCCGGTGAGATAACCGTAGCGGTTCACGAACTCCCAGTTGTACTCCTCGCCGCTTTTGTTCTTGCCGGCATCCCAGTTGACTGACCAGGTCATCAGCCCGCGAATCGGATTGCCGGCGTCTTCCAGCTCTTGCAGTGCATCCTTGACGTCCTGCGGATCAACCACGTAACCGGTGGCGGCGGCGTCATTGTTGGTCGGTAGACCAATGGCCAGCCTGTCGGCCGGAATTTTAGTGAAGCCACGCGTACCGTGGATCAAGCTGTCGGTCAGGTAGTAAATAAACTCTTTCTTATGGGCGTCGTTGTTTTGAGTGACCCACAGGTTCAGCTCATCGACCCATATGCCATCGCCGCCCTGGTTATAATACTGTGGCGCGATAAAGTCATAGATGTCTTCCAGAGCGTTGATGTAGGCCAGGTAAGCGCCGCCGCTTCTCAACGATTCCAGGAACGTCACGACGTCTTTTAGAAACGGAAAGTACGCAGTGATTTCTTTCAATAAAGGCAGTTTTTTGCTGACTCTAAGGTAAGGAAATTCCGGGGCCATGCTGATGATGAAGTGCTTACCTTCTGTCTCGTAATACTCGCGCACCATCCTCAACGCAGCGGGTAATACGGTCTGGTTATCGGCAAAGGTAATAGCAGCTTGTTCAAGGTCGATATCCAGGCCGTCAAAGCCATAGGTTTCAACCAGACGAATAATTTCATAGGCCAGTGCATCTTCCTGACCGGCATGCAACTCAATATGCGCGTCAGCCCCGCCAAGAGAAATCAGCACTGCACGGCCTTGTGCATTGAGTGCTGCCACCTGAGCGCGAAACGCATCATCACTCAGGTTATAAGGTTTGAAGGTGGGAATGCCGGCACCTTTCATAAAGGCCACTGCCACAACGTTATACGCTTCGGGTATGTCGGTCAGCGCCATCTCTTTGAAGAGGCCTTGCTGGTAACCTTGACCGGGTTCGGAAGGCCAGTTATGCCAGAACCCCATGAGAATATTTTTGCCCCTTATATCCGGCATGGCCGAGGCGGCATCGGTTGTTTTGTTTTTATATTGATTAATGATTTTTGGGTTGAGCATAGTCCGTGTCTCCTTCCGTTGGATTGACTTCAACGAGAGTTGATCACGAGAGGGGTTTTCAGGTAACTGTCAGAAATGACGGTATCGGCGGAGGAGTTGTTGTGCGGGGGAAACGGGAAATTCGTCAGTCGACGATCGTTTGAGCAGGCTCACCTCGCTGGAGAGTGAGCCGTACTCAGTATTGCCAAGGGCAGGTGTGCCCTCTACTCGTGATTCACCGCCACGCCCTTCAGATAGGGTGCAGGCTCTGCCCCGAGGTTTTCCAGCATGCGCGAGCTGTACCAGTCGACGAAGTTGACCACGCCGAACTCATAGGTTTTCGAATAAGGCCCGGGTTGATAGGCGGTAGAGTTAATGCCACGCTGGTTTTCTTCGGCAAGACGGCGGTCCTGATCATTGGTGGCATCCCAGACCTGGCGCATGCGTTCCACGTCGTAGTCCACACCCTCGACTGCATCCTTGTGGACAATCCATTTGGTCGTAACCATGGTTTCCTGCGCACTGATCGGCCACACCGTGAATACGATGATGTGATCGCCCATGCAGTGGTTCCAGGAGTGCGGCAAATGCAGAATACGCATCGAGCCCAGGTCCGGGTTCTGGATGCGGCCCATCAGTTTTTTGCAGCCGACCTTGCCGTCCAGGGTCATCGACACCGTGCCTTTGAGCAGCGGCATGCGCACGATACGGTTACGCAGGCCGAAACTGGCGTGGGCGTAGGGGATTTTCTCGGCGTCCCACGCAGCAGCAGACGCGGCCACGTGATCCTTGAAGGCCTGATCGGCGCGCGGGTCTGTGACATCGTCCCATTCCAGCAGGGTTTTGAGCAGCTCAGGGTGCGAGCCACCGCAGTGATAGCACTCGCGGTTGTTCTCCAGTACAAGCTTCCAGTTGGCCTTTTCCATCAAGGTGGTTTGCACCGCCACCTTGGTGTTCTCCATATCATAGGGTTCCATGTAGTGCCGCAGCGTCGACAGGAACTCGTCGATGGCAGGCGGGTTTTCCGCCAGGCTGATGAAAATGTAGCCACCTGCGGTCTTGACGTGCACCGGCTTGAGGCCGAACTGCTTCATGTCGAAGTCGTCGCCCATTTCAGTGCCCGCATACAGCAGACGACCGTCCAGCTCATAGGTCCACTGGTGATAGTGGCAAACCAGTTTGGCGACCTTGCCTTTCTCGGCGGTGCACAGGCGCGAGCCGCGATGGCGGCATACGTTGTGGAACGCGTTGACTGCACCGTCCGGGCCGCGCACCACCAGGATCGGGTTCTTGCCGATCTGCAGCGTCAGGTAATTGCCCTTGGTCGGGATCTCGCACGTCATCCCGGCAATCAGCCACTCCTTGTGAAAGATTTCCTGCATGTCGATTTCAAACAGTCGGTCATCACTGTAAAAAGGCTGCGGCAGCGAGTAGGTGCGCTCGCGATTCTGCAGCATCTCGGCAGTGGCCTTGCGTGCAGGTTCCAGCGGATCGCCCAGGCTCAAGGTTGCGGTGACGTCCATCGATTAAATCCCTCATGACCGCGGCATGGGCGGCCTGCGAATGTGGCTGATACGGGTGTGATCGCGTTTCACGCATGACGATAGATCAGTCGACCATGCTTATGACCCTTGGTGGCGAGTGTGGAGCCGGGCGCGCAGCGAACCTTATCCATGGGCGACATGGCCGCATCCGTTCCCGACGCGACAGGCCTTGTTGCACGGGGCTGGTCGCGGTAAGTACGTGAATGTCGTTGATAGGTAAATGGCCGCCTCGCGCGTTACGCAGAATCCGCAGCATGAGAGGCCGACAGTCGGCCGTGGAGATCGAGTATGTCGCAAAGTTTCCTGAGCCCGGTCACGACCCAGACATGGGCCAACGGTCGCCACCTGGTACGTGTCGTCAAAGTCATCCAGGAAACCTGGGATGTGCGCACTTTCTGCTTCATGGCCGACCAGCCGATCATGTTCTTCTTCAAGCCGGGCCAGTTCGTGACCCTGGAGCTGGAGATCGATGGTCTGCCGATCATGCGCTCTTACACCATCTCCAGCTCACCGTCGGTGCCCTACAGCTTTTCGATCACCGTCAAACGCGTACCGGGCGGCAAGGTCTCCAACTACCTGCACGACACACTCAGTGAGGGTCAGGAACTGGCCGTGCACGGACCGGTCGGGCTGTTCAATGCCATCGATTTCCCCAACCCGAAGATTCTCTACCTTAGCGGTGGCGTCGGCATCACGCCGGTGATGTCCATGGCGCGTTGGTTCTATGACACCAACGCCAATGTCGACATGGTGTTTGTGCACAGCGCCCGCTCGCCCAAGGACATCATCTATCACCGCGAGCTGGAACACATGGCCTCGCGGATCGATAACTTCAGCCTGCATCTTGTCTGCGAAAAGCATGGGCTGGGTGAGCCGTGGGCCGGTTATCGCGGCTACCTGAACCAGAAAATGCTTGAACTGATGGCCCCGGACTTCATGGACCGCGAGGTGTTCTGCTGCGGGCCGACGCCGTACATGGCGGCGGTCAAGCGTCTTCTGCTGGAAAACGGCTTCAACATGGCGCAATACCATGAGGAGTCGTTCGGCGCGACACCGCCTGAAGCGCGGGCCGATGCAGTCGAGCAGGCCGAAATCGCAGCCGACACGCCGGATGTTGACGCCGCCGACCTGCATCAGGTGGAATTCACCGACACCGGCAAGAGCATTCGCGTGGCCCCGGGCGAAACTGTTCACGCCGCTGCCGCCAAACTCGGCCTGATGATCCCCAAAGCCTGTGGTATGGGCATTTGCGGCACCTGCAAGGTTATGAAGCTGAGCGGCGAAGTGGAAATGGAGCACAACGGCGGCATCACCGACGAGGATGTTGCAGAGGGCTACATTCTGTCCTGCTGCAGCGTACCGAAGGGGGATGTGCGGATTGAGTATTGAGCACGACTGAAACTGTGTGACGCAGAGCGTCCGGAACGGCATACCCACGCGGAGCATGGGCACGATAGTTGGTGTCATCCTTCCGCACGCTCCAGCGTGGGTACGATGGGCATTCTTTCGGGTATCTATCGGTTACCTTCCACTGTGACTCTGCTTATAAGCCGCCAGTGCTGGCAGCAGTTGCTGGTCGATGGCCTGGCGGACGGCGGGGAGGAGGGTGGCGCTGCCGGTGAGGAGTTGCTCTACCAGACGTCGCAGGGCTGTAGCGCGTTCGGCGTTCAGGCCGCAAACGGCTTGCGCGCAGGCTTGTTCAGCGGTTGCGCCGCCGGGTGCTTCGAAGCCCAGGGCTCTGAGTTGGCCGAGCAGGTCTTCCTGGTCAATCAAATCTGCGTGCATCATGGCTTCTGTTCCTTTGATCGGGCTTTTTTCCGATTCTGGTAGGGCAGACTGCCAAGGGCAAGTCCTGTGCGTCGCGCATGGCAGGATTGACTACAGGTACGTCGTTTTCAGTTCAGGTCGCGCTTATTCGATTTGCAGGTTTTCTATTGTGTTGTCGACCATGACCTTTGCCATTTCCACCAAATGCATGATCGTGAGCGTCATGTCTCTTTGCGCGCCGGTCATGCTGTCGCTGAATTCGTAAGCGCTGGTTGCTGCACAGCGCAGCAGGTCGCTGGCGTACATCAGCGCATCTTCATGGCTGACTTTGGGGCGGGCGTTGAAGAGGGGTGGGTCAGGGACGATTTTTAGCATGTGATGTATCTCCTGGAGTTTTAGAAGACCATCACCGTCGGCTACTAAGCGAGGGTGGTGATCATGCGCAGGTAGTAGCCCGGTCCAGGAACCCCGGTGCATCCGAAGATGCCCCACGCACGACCACCATAAAAAATGCAGGCCGTGAAAGGGCACCTGCACGAGGTGGCGCAATGCGCCTGGATTAACGAGGGCTACTAATCCTCATCGCTGAATATGCAGCGACGGGCGCAGAGTAGTGATCGAAATCGGCAGGCACAAGGGGGCGGGAGTTTCTCGGAAATTTCCTTCAAACGAAAGAGACGAGTCCCGCAAATTCGTTACAAATTCTTGTTCATTGCTCAGGTTTGCTAAACTGCGCAGCTTGCCAGGAGCTGCCATGAATTACCGTCACGCCTACCATGCCGGCAACCACGCCGACGTGTTCAAACACCTGACTCTGACTCGCTTGATCGCCCTCATGGCGCGCAAGGAGCAGCCGTTCGCCTATCTCGACACCCACGCGGGGTTGGGGTTATACGACCTCAAGGGCGATCAGGCCACCCGCACCGGAGAGTGGCTGGAAGGCATCGGCCGTCTTTGGGATGCACCGGACTTGCCTGCGCTGGCCTCCGATTATTTGCAAGTGCTGCACGACATGAACCCCGACGGCGAGCTGCGCTACTACCCCGGCTCGCCGGAGCTGGCCCGCCGCCTGACTCGCGAGCGCGAGCGTGTGCTGCTCAACGAGAAGCACCCCGAAGATGGGCGTCTGCTCAAGGAAAACATGAAGGGAGATCGCCGCGTGGCAGTGCATCTGGGGGAAGGCTGGCATGTGCCACGCGCCTTGCTGCCGGTGGCTGAAAAGCGTGCCGTGATGCTCATCGACCCGCCGTTCGAGCAGCTCGATGAAATGAAACGCTGCGCTGTAGCGCTCAAGGAAACCATCGGACGCATGCGTCAGACGGTGGCTGCTATCTGGTACCCGATCAAGGACCCGCGCCTGCTGCGGCGTTTTTATCAGGACCTGGCCGAGACTGGCGCACCCAAATTGCTGCGCGTCGAGCTGTTCGTCCACCCGCTGGACACCCCGGCCAGCCTCAACGGTTCAGGCCTGGCCATCGCCAACCCGCCGTGGGGCCTGGAAGAAGAGCTGCGTGAGCTGATGCCGTACCTCGCCCAGAAACTGGGCCAGACCCAGGGCGGCTGGAAGATGGACTGGTTGATTGCGGAGTAGGCTTGCCTGCATCCATCACTACGTACCCATGCGGAGCACTCAGCGTTGTACACAGATCCTGGCAAGCCCAGAAGACTGTGTAGGGCGTGTAGGTGCGTACCGTGCAACGCTTCACTGGTTCGCGATCTGCCGGGAACCGGCAGCAAAACCGCTTGCCTCGGGGCGCCAGATACAGCCGAGGTGGCCGGTTTTGGGGCCGCTTCGCAGCCCATCGCGGACAAGTCCGCTCCTACGCCCTCCGGGCAGAAGCCCGTTTCCTGACGCCCCGGCAGGGGCGTGTCTCAAGCCGGCATGCACACACCCGTGCCGCCCAGGCCGCAATAGCCCTGAGGGTTCTTGGCCAGATATTGCTGGTGGTAGGCCTCGGCAAAGTAGACCGTCGGGGCTTCTTCGATTTCAGTGGTAATTGCGCCTAGCCCGGCCTTGCTCAGTTCCGCCTGGAATTCTGTAGCGCTGGCCTTGGCGGCGTCGAGCTGTTCGGGAGTGGTGCAGTAGATCACCGAGCGGTACTGAGTACCGATGTCGTTACCCTGACGCATACCCTGGGTCGGGTTGTGCGCTTCCCAGAACACCTTGAGCAACGACTTGTAGCTGATTTTCTCGGGCTCGTAGACAACCAGCACCACTTCAGTGTGGCCAGTCAGACCGGAGCAGACTTCTTCGTAAGTCGGGTTCGGGGTAAATCCGCCCGCATACCCCACGACCGTGCTCACCACACCTTCCTGTTGCCACAGGCGGCGTTCTGCGCCCCAGAAGCAACCCAGGCCGAAGATGGCGAATTCCACATTGCTCGAAAACGGTCCCAGCAGCGGGTTGCCGTTGACGAAATGAGTTTCCGGAAGCGCCATAGGCGTTTCACGACCCGGCAGTGCTTGTTCGGCGGTGGGCAGTACGTTTTTGTTCACTAGAATTTCCGAGCGCAGAGTCATGAACCATATCCTCTCGTTTAGAGACAGGCAGCAGGGGCCAGGACAGATGAGCAGAGTTACATAGGTCCCGTTACACGCACAAACAAGTGCTGCCGTGTAATAACAGCCTGACAGTGTGCCCGAGAGAGCAGGGTGCAGGGAAGGTTGTCAGGCGGACGGACGACGCGGGTAGCGCTTCAGTTTCTCGATCAGCTCTTCGCCGGGGATAGGCTTGTCGAACAGATAGCCCTGGCCCACATCGCAACGATGACGGCGCAGGAACGTCAACTGTGCAGCGGTTTCAATGCCTTCGGCGACCACTTTGAGCTTGAGGTTGTGGGCCATCGCGATGACCGCAGAGGTGATTTCCATGTCGTCTTCATCATCCGGAATATCGCGGATGAAGCTGCGATCGATCTTGATCACATCAATAGGGAATTTCTTCAGGTAGCTGAATGACGAGTAACCGGTGCCGAAGTCATCCATGGCCAACGACAGGCCAAGCTTCTTCAGCGAGTCCAGCTGCTGGCGCGTGTCTTCGGTGGCTTCCAGCAGCAGGCCTTCGGTCAGTTCCAGTTCCAGCAGCGAAGGATCCAGCTCTTCTTCTCTGAGGATAGAGGCAATCGATGACACCAGCTCGGGGTCGGAAAACTGCTTGGGTGACACGTTGATCGCTACCTGCAAATTACCGAAACCAGCGGCGGTGAGGTCCTTGCTCATGCGGCAGGACTGGCGAGCGACCCACTTGCCGATGGGGATGATCAGGCCGGTTTCTTCCGCCACGCTGATGAACTGATCGGGGCGGATCATGCCTTTTTCAGGATGATTCCAGCGCAGTAGCGCTTCCATGCCCAGCAGACGACCGGTCAGCAGGCACAGCTTGGGCTGATAGAACACCTCAAGCTCGTTCTGGGTCAGGGCGCGGCGCAGGTTGTTTTCCACGAACAGCTTGTAACTGGCCTCGGCATTCAATGCTTCGGTAAACACCTGAACCTGATGTTTGCCGTTGGCTTTGGCCTTGTGCAGGGCCAGACCTGCGTTTTTCATCAGGGTCTGCGGGTCACGACCGTGCAGCGGCGCGCAGGCAAGACCCACCGAGCC
Organism: Pseudomonas syringae group sp. 243L2; assembly: GCF_032587875.1. Taxonomy (NCBI): domain Bacteria; kingdom Pseudomonadati; phylum Pseudomonadota; class Gammaproteobacteria; order Pseudomonadales; family Pseudomonadaceae; genus Pseudomonas; species Pseudomonas syringae group sp. 243L2. Next base: position 935,999 of record NZ_JAWHPL010000021.1, on the reverse strand, counting down.
GGTGACGCTGATCAGCTGATTGTCGACGAACATCGGCTTGTCCAGCGTGGCCAGCACTTGTGTGGCGGTGGCCTGTCCGGCTTCCTGATCGGTGTTGTCGATCAGTACGGCAAATTCGTTACTGGCAAAGCGCGCCAATACGTCGGACGGGCTCAAGGTGTTGCGCAGGCGCCGCGCCAGGCTGATCAACAGTTTGTCACCGGTCTGGTGGCCGAGGCTGTCGTTGATGCGCTTGAAGTTATCGATGTCGACCAGCAACAGGCTCATAGGCGTATCGGTGTCGCGGGCAAAGCGTTCGTCCAGATTGCGGATAAAGGCCGGACGGTTGCCCAGATTGGTGAGGTTGTCAGTGTAGGCCAGGCGCTCGATGCGCTGCTGAGCCAGCTTGCTCTGGGTGATGTCTTCGTAGATGCCGATATAGTGCGTCAGCTCACGATTGTCGCCATACACCTTGGAAATCGACAGCTGGCCCCAGTAGGGTTCGAGGTTCTTGCGTCGACTTTTGAACTCGCCCTGCCAGCTGTTGCTGTTGGTCAGGCTGGAGTTGGCTTCCAGCAGCAACTGGTTGAGGTTTTCCAGCGCAGGCAGTTCCGAGAGCTTGTGTCCGGAGACTTCATCGGAACTGTACTGCGTGATCGCCGTGAAGCTTGGATTGACGTATTCGACCACGCCGTTGCAGTTGACCAGCAGAAAGGCGTTGGCGCTCTGTTCGACCGCACGCTGGAACAGGTGCAGCGCATTGGTCGCGGCTCGACGGTTATGGTTGTTGATGACCTGAGCGAACTGGTCGGCCAGCTCCCCGGCGAAGGCGATTTCGTCGGACTGCCACTCGCGTGTCGAGCCGGACTGTTCCAGGCAGAGCACGCCAATGACCTGGCCATCGATACGAATACTCGCATCGAGGACCGCCTTGTCTTCTCCAGGGTTCAGGCTTTCGGCCATTTCGCGGGTGCGCGGGTCGGTCTGGATATTGCTGGCGTCAATCGCCCTGCTGGTATTGAGCGCTTGCAGATAGGTGGGGTAGGCGCTGATATCAATCGGCGTACGCGACTGATAGTCGCCGCTTTCCCGACGATAGTCGGTGATCGGTTCCAGACGCTTGTCGGTGAGGTTCCAGATACTGACATGATCGACGTCATAAATGTCGCAGGCACTCTTGGTGATCAGCTTTGCCGCTTCCAGCAGGGTATTGGCTGTGGTGTAACGATGCCGGGTCAGGCGCAGGATCAGGTCCTGCTGGGCACGCACGCGTTCCAGATGGGCAAACTGGTCACGCTGGGCGCGCTGGTTGAGTTCAAGGGCAATCTGCAGGCGCAGGTTACGGGTTTCGAGATCGGAGTCAGTGGCGGTCTCGCTTTCTGTGACAAGGCCATCGACGATCAGAAAATAACCACGCAGCAGATGACGATTGTGCTGCTTGTAGGCTTCGCCGATTTCCAGCAAGCCAAGCGCGCCCTTGGGGCTGTGCAGGGTGTAGCGAATCAGGTAATTCGGAGAAGAAGCCAGTTGCTGCTGGATGTCGTCATGCAGTTGATAGCGTGCTTGCGGCTCCATGAGGCTGGCATAAGGGGATCCAATCAAGGCGCAAAGGTCGACGGCGGGCAGGCCGAACTGCTTTTCGCAATTCGGATCGAGAAACAATAGCGCCCAATTGGCTTCATTCAGCCGCTCGAAACGCAGCATGCCCAGGCGCGATGGCACTGGCAATTGCGTCACTACCTCGGCTGCGGATCTACCGGCAGCATCGGTTTGGCTTTTCATGAACAAACTCGCTTCCGGAATACTAGTCGCGACGGGCGTAAACCCCACTTTCGCGTATGGCAAGGTTGCATGATGCGGCTCGTGCTTACAAGAGACCACAGTGGCTTAGTGCTATAAAAGTGTCGGCCGATTGCCCAGGTTCTTCAATGTATCTGGTCGGATACTTGAAACTGCTCGTTTTTCGGGCAAAGTCCCTGTTTTAAAGGGGATTTCGCCATACAGGTTTGCTCCTGTCCGGAAGGGTTGTCAATCAAGTCGTCGCTACCCTGGCCTCCTTCGCTGGTAATTGCAGGAAAATCCCGGCGGCAAACATGGCCAGAACTCCGACGCTCAGGAACGTCAGCTGGAAAGCCTCCAGCACGCTGCTCAGCTCGCCGCTGGCCACTTCTTCGCTGAAACCGCCCAACAAGGCCGCAGCGCTTGCAACCCCAAGGCTCAGCGAAAGTTGTGCCACCACCGAGAGCAGGCTGTTGCCGCTTGCAGCGCTGGCATCGTCCAGATCGATCAGGGTGACGGTATTCATCGCGGTGAACTGCAAGGAGTTGACTGCACCGAGCAGGCCCAGATGCACCAGCAAAACCCAGTAAGGCGTCTGCACATCGACCAGTGCCAGGCTTGCCAGCAGGATGCCCAGCAGCAATGTGTTACCGGTCAGAATGAGGCGATAGCCCATATGCTCGATCAGCCAGCGCGCTACCGTCTTGGCGAACATTCCTGCAGCTGCCAGCGGTAACATGCTCATGCCCGCCTCGGAAGGCGAATACCCCAGTGCCACTTGCAGCAGCAACGGGATCAGGAACGGCAAGGCTCCGCTGCCCAGACGGGCGAACAGATTGCCCAGAATACCGACCGCAAACGTTCGGGTGCGAAACAGCGAAGGGGCGAACAACGGCGATTCGATGTGCCCGGCGCGCAGCCAGTAGGCCGCCAGGCAGCCCATCCCGGCAAACAGCAGAAGCACCACGCGCATATGTGGCAGGTTCAGCTCGCCCAGCCCCTCGAGGGCAATGGTGATCAGCACCATTGCCGCGCCAAACAGGATAAACCCGATGCCGTCAAAACGCGTTCGACCGCCTCCGGGAAGGTCGGGGATGAAGTGTTTGACGGCATAGCAGCCGATAATCCCGACTGGAATATTGAGCAGGAAAATCCAGTGCCAGCTCAGGTACTCGACCATCCAGCCGCCAAGCGTCGGCCCTAGCAACGGTCCCAAAAGACCGGGCACGGTGATAAAGCCCATGATTCGTACCAGCTCCGACCGCGGATACGCACGTAAGACGATCAGGCGTCCGATGGGCAGCATCAGCGCGCCACCCAGCCCCTGAATCACCCGCGCCGCCACCAGCACATTGAGCGACCAGGAAAGCGCGCACAGCAACGAGCCGAAGCTGAACAGCAAAATGGCGCTGAAGAAGATGCGCTTGATCCCGAAACGATCGGCAATCCAGCCCGAGGCCGGGATCAGCAGTGCTATGGTCAGCATGTAGGCGATAACCACCGACTGCATGCGCAGGGGGTCTTGCGCCAGCGAGCTGGCCATGGACGGCAGGGCGGTGTTGAGGATCGTGCCGTCCAGGCTTTGCATGAAGAACGCAATGGCGATGACCCAGGGCATCCAGCGCAGGGTCTTTTCATCCATGATTGGCGCTGCTGAGTTCGACATAAGCTCCTGCTACAAGGTTAGGGTGAGTCGGCTTATCAGAGCGCCGGGCAGTTGAATCGACCCCGTCTGGCGCTGAGTGTAGGTACTCGATTGAAGAATCAGTTCCCGCTCGCGAGTCAGGTCCTCCAGTGCGCTACCCAACAGGCTGTAGGCGCTGTCATCGAAACGCATGGTGCTGACCGGTGCAACGATCTTGCCGTCTTCGACCCAGAATGTTGCGAAACGTGTCATCCCGGTCAGACGTGCGGCAGCGCGATCCGAAAAGTTCAGGTACCACAGGTTGCTGATGTAAAGGCCTGTGCCGAGCTTTTCAAGGATCTGGTCCAGCTCCAGCGAGCCGCCGGCAATGCTCAACGCGCTTGGACCTTCGCCATAATCCGCGCCGTTGGCAGGCAGGTCGTACTCAGCGGCGCTGCTCGAGTCCACCAGTCGCTCGCGGGCCTGCCCGTTGACGATCAGCTTCAGGTCCTTGCGCGGGTAGCCTTCGCGTGAGAAGGCTGGCGAGAGCGAGCCACTGACTTGCTCGTCGAAGTTGATCAGCGGGCTGAAATGAGTCTCGCCGTCATACAGCCTTTGCAACGGGCTGCGCTTGCTGGCCACCGCTTGCGCGGAAAAGCCGCCCCAGCTGAGCATGCCAATGACTTCGTCCAGTGCCGCTGGAGCCAGATAGGCGCGGTATTGACCGGGCTTGAGGGTGTGCAGTGGGCGGCCGAGAAATTCGAGCTGCTCACGGGCCTGCTGAAAGCGTTGCACGAACGCTTCGTTGTTCCAGTCGTGACCTGCGTAATTGGCTTTCACCGCCTGGCCGTTTTCATGAAACAGGCTCCAGTCGAAATTGAAGCTGTTGGCCTGATGCCAGCCCAGCGCTCCCCACGAACTGGCGAAACCCCGGTACAGCGGGCCAGCCGCGTAAAAACCCACCAGATCGAGGTCGCCTGACAGTTGGCTGATCTGCTCGACGACCTGCGCGCTGTCCGGCAGCGGTAAGTCCTGCACATTGCTGCTTTGCCAAGCCTGCGTGTTAGGCAACAGATACGGGTCTTTCGCCAGCGAAGGCAGGGTTTCGCGCAATTGCTGCAAGGCATTGGAAAGGCGCCGAGTATCGGTCTCCTGATCCCCGGACAAGGTCACTTCCAGGTTGGCATGACGCCCGTCGTCGATCAGTTTGAAGGTCGCAATGACCTGCTGCACGCTCCCGGCCTGCCGAACCTGGCCGTGGTTGAAACGAATGAAGTCGGACGCTTCGGCGTCGTAGGCCAGGGTGAAGTGTTCCGTCGGGCTGATGGCAGCCTTGAGCACGGCGACCAGCGCCTCGAATTGCTGTTGGTGCGACATCAGGCATCCCCTCCAAACACATCGACATTGGCAAACACACACGCCGGAGAGGCATGGCCTACACGGATCACCTGATTGGGTTCGCCCTTGCCGCAGTTGGGCGTGCCCAGCACTTTGAAGATACTGGCGTCACCGACTGCGCTGAGGTTTTTCCAGAACTGAGCAGAAATCGCCCGATAGTTGGGGTTCTTCACCACGCCCTTGAGTTCACCGTTTTCAATTAATTGGCCCCATTCGCAGCCGAACTGGAACTTGTTGCGCGCATCGTCGATGGACCAGGAGCGATTGCTCGACATCAGGATGCCGTGCTCGATGTTACCGATCAGGCCGTCCAGTGACTGGTCGCCCGGTTCGATGTTCAGGTTGGCCATGCGATCGATGGGCGCACGGTTCCAGCCGCAGGCGCGGCTGTTGGCAACCCCGTCCAGGCCGCTGCGGTATTGCGACAGTGCGCCGCCGAGCGGGCGTTGCAACAGGCCGTCACGAATCAGGAACTGTTTGCTGGCGGCCGTGCCGTCGTCGTCGTGCGCGTAGCTGGCCAGTTGCTCAGGAATGTCCGGGTCGAACGTCACGTTCAGCAGGCTGGAGCCGTATTGCAGGGTGCCGAAATCGGTCGTCTTGACGAAGCTGGTACCTGCGTAATTACGCTCGTCGCCGAGAATCCGGTCCAGTTCCAGCGGATGGCCGATGGACTCGTGAATCTGCAGCACCATCTGATCCGGCATCAGCAGCAGGTCGCGTGGGCCTGACGGTGTGTTGGGGGCGAGGATAAGCTGCAAGGCCTCATCGGCGACGTTGGTCGCAGAGCCGATCAGACCGCAACTGCTCAGCACTTCAAGACCGCCCTGTTGGCCGAAGTTGTCGCCGCCCAGGTTACGCGTCTGGCTGTCGCGACCGTCGTAGGCGGTGACGCTCAGGCCCGGAAAAACGAAGCGTTGCGCCTGACGAAGCTCTGCGCCCGCGGTGTTCAGGTAAATCTGCTCAACCGTTTCCAGCCCCAGTACGGCCTGCCAGTTGACCAGCCGTTCGTCTTTCGGGACGGCGCTGGACTCGGCCATCAGCAGGCCGATGCAGTCGCTCAGTGGCGGGAATGCTTGATCCATGTGCGGCGACAGATAGTCAGCCTTGGCAGTCGAGACAGCTTGATCGCTCAGGTTCAGCAACGCATGCGGTGCCAGGCGACGTGCCAGCGCTTCGGCCTGCTGCAAGGCAGCTTGCAAACCCCGAAGGGAAATGTCGTTGGTGGCGGCGTAGGCTTCAACACCGTTCAGGCGCACGGTCAGCATTGCGCCCTCGTCGCTGCTCAGCGACGGCGGCTCGGCCACATTCTTGCGCACGCACAGGCGTTGGCCGGTGCGGTGCACGTAACGTACGGAAAAAAATTGCGCTTCACTCTGCAGAGCAGCGAAATGCTGCTTGAGCCGGGCGGAGAAATCGAACATGCAGACAAGCTCCTTCTTGAGGGTGGTCAGTGAAGTCCGGGCGGCCTTTTGAGCCGATTGCCGTTAAGGGGGAGATTACCCCCCCACGATTGCCAGGCTGCACCTGCAAGCTTTGAGCCAGACGCTTCAGCCCTGCATCACCAGCTTGATATCGGCGGCCAGTTCACGCACGCGCTCTTCTTCGGTGTCCCACGAACACATGAAGCGTGCGCCGCCGTTGCCGATGAAGGTATAGAAACGCCAGCCCTTGGCGGTCAATGCTGCAATGGCCGGTTGCGACAATTGCAGGAACACACCATTGGCCTGTACCGGAAACATCAGCTCCACGCCGGGAATATCCTTGACCAGTTCGGCCAGCAGTTGTGCGCAATGGTTGGCGTGGCGGGCATGTTTGAGCCAAGCGTCGTTTTCCAGCAGCCCGACCCACGGCGCAGACAGAAAGCGCATTTTCGACGCCAGTTGCCCGGCCTGTTTGCAGCGGTAATCGAAGTCTTCAGCCAGGTCATGGTTGAAAAACAGGATGGCTTCACCCACCGCCATGCCGTTTTTGGTACCGCCGAAGCACAGCACATCGACGCCGGATTTCCAGGTCAGTTCTGCCGGTGAGGCCTCCAGAAAGGCGCAGGCATTGGAGAAGCGGGCACCGTCCATGTGCAGATGCAGGCCCAGCTCCTTGCAGGTCGCACTGATTGCCTTGAGTTCTTCGGGCTGATAAACGCCGCCTACCTCGGTGGCTTGGGTCAGTGTCACGACGCGCGGTTTGGGGTAGTGAATATCCTGACGCTTGAGCGCCACTTCGCGAATCGACTCCGGGGTCAGCTTGCCGCCTGCGCTGCGTGCTGTCAGCAGTTTGGAGCCGTTGGAGAAAAACTCCGGCGCGCCGCATTCATCGGTTTCAACGTGAGCCGTTTCCGAACAGATGACACTGTGGTAACTCTGGCACAGCGATGACAGCGCCAGCGAGTTGGCCGCTGTGCCGTTGAAGGCAAAAAACACTTCGCAGTCGGTTTCGAACAGACGGCGGAAATCATCTGACGCGCGTGCAGTCCATTGATCGTCACCATAGGCACGTTGATGCCCCTTGTTCGCCTGCTCCATGGCTGCCCAGGCTTCAGGGCAGATACCGGAATAGTTGTCGCTGGCGAACTGTTGGCTTTGGTCTGTCATGGCCGATTCCTTATGGGCGATTATGGTGCGCACTGTAGCGACAATATAAGGTTCGGTCATGTGTTGACTGCATGACGCAATTCCCCATTCAGGAGCGATATGGATCTGTCCAACCCGCCTTTTCTGCCCGGACGCAACAAGGCGCTGGACCTGCTCAAGTGGCTGGCGATGCTGAGCATGGTGCTCGATCATCTTCGCTATGTGGGCTGGTCAGTTGATTTTCTTTACGTGCCGGGGCGTTTCGCCTTTCCCTGGTTCTGTCTGGCAATTGCCGTAAACCTTTCCCGGCGCAGCGCAGCTATTCTGGCCCCGCGGGTGCAATGGCGCTATCTGGGCTGGCTGCTGGCATTCGCAGCGCTATCAGAAATCCCTTATCGGCTGTTCATGGCGGACGTGACCGTGCTGAACGTGATGCCGACCCTGTTGCTGGGGCTGCTGATTGCTCAAGGCTGGCAGCACCGCAACGTGACGACGCGGATCATGGCCATCGTGGCCCTGCTGCTGGGGGCGGTTTTTCAGCAACAATTGATGTTTGGTTTTGCCGGTGTGTTGCTGCCGCTGGTTTTTCTGTTGGTGCTGCAAAAGCGCCTTTGGTATTCGGTGTTTCCGGCAGCTTTCTGTCTCGCAGGCAATGCCTGGCCGCAGATGTTTGCCGGCGCGAGCTGGGGCGATCCGATTTCCATTGGCTCGATAGCCGCCTGCCTGGTGGCACCTGCGCTGGGCATAGCGCTACTGCGCACCAAACCGAAGTTCGCAGTGATCCCGATGCGGCGCTGGGCCTATGCGATCTACCCGCTGCACTTCCTGATATTGCTGGGTTTGCGGACGGTGTTGGAGCGTGGCTGAACGATAACCTCAACTATCGTGCGACGCTCTGCGTCCTCTTGCAAGGCAGAGCGTCGTGAACTGCATTCCGATGCTGGAGGCATCAGCTATTAGGCAGCAACCGGCAAGTAATGCTCTTGATGTAGCGCGTCTCGGCAATTGCCGGGTGTACCGGGTGATCCGGGCCTTGACCGCCGCGTTCCAGTAGCTGGATGTTGCGGTCCAGATGGCGGGCGCTGGTCAGGAGGATGTTTTGCAGGTCGTCTTCCGGCAGATGCATGGAGCAGGAAGCGCTGACCAGAATGCCGTCCTTGCTGAGCAGGCGCATGGCTTGCTCGTTCAGGCGGCGGTAAGCGCCTTCGCCGTTTTTCATGTCTTTCTTGCGTTTGATGAACGCAGGTGGATCGGCAACGATCACATCGAAACGCTCTTCACCGGCTTTCAGCTCTTTCAGCGCTTCGAAAACATCGCCTTCGATGCAGGTCATTTTTTCTGCGAAGCCATTCAGGGCTGCGTTGCGCTCAACGCCATCAAGGGCGAAGGACGATGCGTCGACGCAGGTCACGTCACTGGCACCAAAAGCCGCTGCCTGAATTCCCCAGCCACCAATGTAGCTGTACAGGTCCAGTACACGCTTGCCTTTGACGTAGGGGGCAATGCGCGCGCGGTTCATACGGTGGTCGTAGAACCAGCCGGTCTTCTGCCCGGCCATCACCGGTGCTTCGAACTTCACGCCGTTTTCTTCCAGCGCAACCCATTCGGGAACCAGGCCGAACACGGTTTCGACGTAACGATTCAGACCTTCCGCATCGCGAGCGGCTGAGTCGTTCTTGAACAGGATGCCGCTTGGCTTGATGACCTGAACCAGCGCGGCAATGATGTCTTCCTTGTGGTTTTCCATGGTGGCCGAGGCCAGCTGGACAACCAGGATGTCACCGAACCGGTCCACTACCAGACCCGGCATCAGGTCTGAATCGCCGTAGACCAGGCGGTAGAAAGGCTTGTCGAACAGGCGCTCGCGCAGCGACAGCGCCACGTTCAGGCGATGGACCAGCAAAGACTTATCGAGCGGCAGCTTGATATCGCGCGACAGCAAACGTGCGCAGATCAGGTTGTTGGGGCTCATGGCGACGATGCCCAGCGGCTTGCCGCCAGCAGCTTCGAGGATGGCCTGATCACCGGCTGCAAAACCATGCAGCGGGGTGGCGGCTACGTCGATTTCGTTGCTGTAGACCCACAAGTGACCGGCGCGCAGGCGGCGGTCGGCGTTGGCTTTGAGGCGCAAGCTAGGCAGGGACATGACGTCGCTCCTGAAAAAAGAGCGGGATTATAGCGCGTCATCCCGGTAGTGCGCCGGGATGACTACAATAATCGCAACCGATCAAGCCGACAGCGCTTCAATCAACTTGCTGTTGAAGGCCGGGATGTCATCAGGCTGGCGGCTGCTGATCAGCGTGCCGTCGGTGACAACTTCCTGGTCAACCCATTTAGCCCCGGCGTTGACCAGGTCATCCTTCAGCGTCTTGAAGCTGGTCAGGGTTTTACCCTTCACCAGGCCTGCCGATATCAACAGCCAGCCGCCGTGACAGATAACCGCCACTGGTTTGCCGGAGCCCTCTATGTCCTTGACGAGCTTCTGTGCGTCCGTGTCTATGCGGATGGTGTCGGAGTTCTGTACGCCGCCCGGCAGAACCACGCCATGGTAGTCGCTGGCGTTGGCCGCCTTGAACGTGCGGTCGATCTTGAAATCATCGGCAGGTTTGTCGTGATTCCAGCCTTTGACCTGGCCCTCTTCGGTGGACAGGATTTCCACGGTGGCACCTGCTTGCTCCAGCGCTTCTTTCGGGCCGGTCAGTTCGACCTGCTCGAAACCGTCGGTTACAAGAATTGCGATGCGTTTGCCAATCAGTGCTTTAGACATGGGATCCTCCAGTGTCGGGCTTTCAGGGTGGCGTCTGGCAGTCGTTTTGAGGCCGCCATATACGCCGTCAACACAAGGTCCGAAGCCTGGCATTTGGCAAAGTTCCGAGAATATCTTCGTCTTGGGTGATGGACCGTTTCCCCGCAAGGGGTCAGAATCCAGTCATTACGGTGAGTAAATTCCTATGTCCGAAGAGCTAAGCCCAGAACAGATCCAGCAAGCGTTGCAGGGTATCAGTGTGCCCCCGCAGCCGCAGATCATGGTGGATCTGCAGATGGAGCAATACATGCCCGATCCGGACCTTGGGGTAATTGCGCGGCTGATTGCGCAAGATCCGGGGTTGTCCGGGGCGCTGCTGAAGATCGTCAACTCTGCGCACTACGGCCTGTCCAACAAGATTGCCTCGATTGACAAGGCCGTGAATCTGCTAGGCAGTCGTACCGTGATCAATCTGATCAACGCACAGTCGATCAGGGGCGAGATGACCGATGAGACTATCGTCGCGCTTAATCGCTTCTGGGACACCGCGCAGGATGTCGCAATGACCAGTCTGACGCTGGCCAAGCGCATCGGCTCGCAGACTGTGGATGAATCCTACGCATTGGGCCTGTTCCATGACTGCGGTATTCCGTTGATGCTCAAGCGCTTCCCGAATTACATGCCGGTCCTTGAAGAAGCCTACGCCAACGCAGGGCCTGATTGTCGCGTTGTCGATACTGAAAACGCCGCGTTCCACACCAACCACTCGGTGGTCGGCTATTACACGGCCAAGTCATGGCGCTTGCCTGCGCACGTGACTGACGCGATCGCCAATCATCACAACGCATTGGCGATTTTTCAGGACGATACCAGTCGCAATGCCCCGCTCAAGAACCTCTTGGCCCCCCTGAAAATGGCCGAGCACATCTGCCAGTCCTACCAGGTGCTGGGCAATCAGGGCGAAGACCACGAATGGGAATGCATTGGTGCGCTGGTGCTGGATTACGTGGGCTTGTCCGAATATGACTTTGAATACCTGAGGGAAAGCATCCGCGAGCTGGGCGCGCGCTGAGCCTGTGCGCTGCTGGCTTGCCCTTCCTGTAAAACCGAGTGATACATGCCTGAATTACCCGAAGTAGAAACCACCCGTCGCGGCATTGCACCCCATCTTGAAGGTCAGCGTGTCAGCCGCGTTATCGTACGCGACAGCCGTTTGCGCTGGCCCATTCCTGAAGATTTGGACATCCGTCTGTCCGGGCAGCGCATTGTGCAGGTGGACCGGCGCGCCAAGTACCTGCTGATTCAGGCCGAAGTGGGCACGCTGATCAGCCACTTGGGCATGTCGGGCAATCTGCGCCTCGTCGAGGCCGGGCTTCCGGCGCTCAAGCACGAGCATGTCGATATCGAACTGGAGTCCGGGCTGGCCTTGCGCTACACCGACCCGCGTCGATTCGGGGCGATGCTCTGGAGCCTTGATCCGCATAACCACGAGTTGTTGATTCGTCTGGGGCCGGAGCCGCTGACTGATCTGTTCGACGGTGAGCGCCTTTACGAGCGCTCGCGCGGCAAGTCGATTGCGGTCAAACCGTTTGTCATGGACAACGCCGTGGTGGTCGGGGTGGGCAATATTTACGCGACCGAAGCACTGTTCGCAGCGGGCATCGACCCGCGACGCGAAGCCGGAGGCGTCTCGCGGGCTCGTTATCTCAAGCTTGCCATCGAGATCAAGCGCATTCTGACCTACGCTATAGAGCGCGGCGGTACCACGCTGCGTGACTTCATCGGCGGCGACGGCAAGCCGGGGTATTTCCAGCAGGAATTGTTTGTCTACGGGCGTGGCGGCCAGCCATGCAAGGTCTGCGGTACAACGCTGCGTGAAATCAAGCTGGGGCAGCGCGCCAGTGTTTACTGTCCAAAATGCCAGCGCTGAAATACGAGAGGCGCAGAGCGTCAGGCCACTTGCTTAAGCTGCACCCCTGTTTATAGTGATGGCACCTTAATTATTTGCTACGCCTGAAGGACCAAGCCATGAGACCGTTTCGTATTCTTGCTGCCACGCTGGCGCTGCTTATCGGCCTGCAGGCGCTGCCTGCGATTGCCGCCGATGTCTCCACCGGCAGCGGCGATCCGGTCTACACCATTCAAAACCCGCCAGCGTTCGCGATGATCGGCGATCTGCTGATTGCCCGACCGCTGTTGATAGCAGCCACGGTCATCGGTACAGGGCTGTTCGTGATTGCTGCGCCTTTTGCAGCGGCAGGCGGCAACCTCGGCGCAACGGGCAAGGCGCTGGTGGTCGATCCGGGCAAGGCAGCCTTTGTGCGTTGCCTGGGTTGCACCGGTGACGGGTACGGCAAGCAGCAGTAAAGGCTGTATCAGACCTTGCTGGTGATGATCCGGTACTTGTCCATCAGCTGCTCTTTGCTCTCGACGTGATTTTCATCCAGGGGGATGCAGTCGACCGGGCAAACCTGCTGGCATTGAGGCTCATCGTAGTGACCCACACATTCGGTGCACAGGTTCGGGTTGATCACGTAGATCTCCTCGCCTTGTGAAATCGCCTCGTTTGGGCACTCGGGTTCGCAGACGTCGCAGTTGATGCAATCGTCAGTGATGATAAGGGACATGAATTGCTCCTGCCGCAGCCGACGCCGGGGCACATTAAAACCAATGCGGCGAATTGTGCCGCATTAGGCTTCGGGATGCACCTTCACATGCAGTGCGTCTAGCGCTTGAAGCGTTCGGTCAGCGCCTGAGCGACGGCAGGATGAACGAATTTGGTGATATCACCGCCCAACGCCGCGATTTCACGCACCAACGTCGAGGAAATGAATGAGTAGCGCTCTGAGGGCGTGAGGAACAGGCTTTCGACGTCCGGTGCCAACTGACGGTTCATGTTGGCCAGCTGAAACTCGTACTCGAAGTCCGATACCGCGCGAAGGCCGCGCAGAAAGACGTTGGCATTCTGTTCCTTGGCAAAATGCGCGAGCAGCGTCGAGAAGCCGACGACTTCCACGTTGGGCAGGTGTTTGGTGACTTCGCGGGCCAGTTCGACGCGTTGTTCCAGAGGAAACAGCGGGTTTTTCTTCGGGCTGGCGGCAACCGCAATGACCACGTGGTCGAACAGGCGCGAGGCGCGCTCGACCAAATCTCCATGGCCCTTGGTAATCGGGTCGAAGGTGCCTGGGTACAACACTCGGTTCATCGCGTCGTCCTGGTCGGAGTCCGTTGTGGGACTCGGATGGTATCGCAGCCTTCCCGATGGGCCAAGCTGCGTAATAAGCGCCAAGCGTCGTATTGCGCCGATTATCGGCCATGTTTCAGCCCAAACCCCCGATTTTGGGGCTATTTACTGTGGTGCGGATGATGCTCGACGCGCAGCAATTGGCTAAGACACCTTGTGTTCAGCTTGCCTGCGTCGACTCGTCACTGGTGCTGCTTCGATTCTGCCACCATTGCGGCATCTGCCTGCGTTAAGATTGCCATCATCTGATTAGCAATTAGAGTGGCCTTGTCCGCATGGCAACCCGTACCAAAACCCGTGAACGCATCGTGCAAACCAGTCTGGAGCTGTTCAATCAGCAGGGCGAACGAAGCGTGACCACCAATCATATTGCTGCGCACATGGAAATCTCGCCCGGCAATCTCTATTACCACTTCGCCAACAAGCAGGTGATCATCGCCGAGCTGTTCACCGAGTACGAAACGCTGGTGGGCAGTTTTCTGACCCTGCCTGCCGACCGCCCGCCGACCATCGAAGACAAGCGCGATTATTTTCTGGCGATAATGGACGCCATGTGGCGCTACCGTTTTCTGCATCGCGACCTTGAGCATCTACTGACGTCGGATGCAGAGCTGGCGAGGCGTTACCGGCGCTTTTCGTATCGCTGCCTGATGCAGGCGATGACCATCTATCGGGGGTTTATCAAGGCTGGCATCCTGAAAATGGATGAATCGCAGATCGAGTGGACCAGTCTCAACACCTGGATCGTTCTGACGTCGTGGGTGCGTTTTCTGTGCACCAACCGGGAAAACGCTACAGAGTTGAACGAATCAGCGATTCGACGTGGCGTCTATCAGGTACTTATGCTCGAATCTGTGTTTGTCGCGCCTCAGGCTCGCGAAGCGTTCGACGCGCTATGCGAAACGTTTCATTCGACGTTGCCTGAGGTTCTGATGTGAATTTCAGAGCCGATGAGCGGCCTGCTTGTCGGTTCTCTGCCACAGGAGTGTGTCATGTCCATTGCGCAACTGATCAGCCCCGAGCAACTGGCTGCACGACAGAAAACCCCAGGTCTGGTGATTCTCGATTGCCGTTATGCGCTTGAAGATTCCGATTACGGTCAGCGCAGTTACGCCCAAGGGCGTATCGAGGGCGCGTCCTTTGCCGATTTGAAGCGCGACCTCAGCGGGCCTGCTATCAAAGGCAAGACCGGACGTCATCCACTGCCCGATCCCGCCGCTTTGCTGCAATGCTTTCAGGCTTGGGGCATCAACGCCGATAGCGATGTTGTGCTGTATGACGATGGGCCGGGAATGTATGCCGCGCGGGCCTGGTGGTTGCTGGCCTGGATGGGTAAGCGCGAAGGCGTCTACCTGCTCGATGGAGGGCTGAAAGCCTGGCACGCCGCCGGTTTGCCGTTGAGCCTTGACGCGCCGAATCGTGAGCCAGGCAGTTTCAGCGGTGAGCCGGACATGTCGATGGTGCTCAGCGGCAGTCGCTTGCATGGCCGTCTAGGTCGCCCGGAAATGACCCTGATCGACGCCCGCGCCGAAGCGCGCTTCCGAGGTGACGTAGAGCCTTTGGACCCTGTCGCCGGGCATATTCCAGGTGCTCAGTGTGCGGCCTGTACCGATAACCTCGGGCCGGATGGACGCTTTTTGCCGCCAGAGCAGCTCAGGCAGCGTTTTGCCGAAAAATTGCAGGGTCGTCCGCCGGAAAGTCTGGTGTCCTACTGCGGATCAGGCGTCACGGCCTGCCATAACCTGTTCGCCCTGTGTCTGGCCGGATACCCGCTGGCAACGCTTTATGCGGGCTCGTGGAGCGAGTGGATCAACGATCCCGAGCATGAAATCGCCACGGGCGCCGGTTGATGCGTCGTCAGCCTGATCAGGCGTTTTCGCGCTGATGTGCAGCGCTTAGCCATAACGGGATGCGGCGCTCAAGGTAATAGCCCGGATTGCGCAGCGAGCCGTCGACGAAACCGACATGCCCACCTTTGGCGTGTAGCTCGAACTCGGTGCAGGACGACAGCTCGCTTGGTTCGGGGAGGCTGTGGGGGAACACGAACGGGTCGTCGCTGGACTGGATGATCAGCGTCGGCGTCTGAATCTGACCCAGATAGTAGCGGCTGGATGCCCTGCGGTAGTAATCCGTGGCGTCGGAAAAACCATGCAGCGGTGCAGTCACCCGTCCATCGAAGTCCCAGAACGTTCGCATGTTCTCCAGTGAGCCCAGCGCGGCGAGTTCGGCCAGCCCCTCGCTGATGCCTTCATGCTGGAACCGATGCTGCTTGTCACGGATATACGCCAGCATTTCGCGCATGAAGTGCCGTTGATAAACCCGCGAGAAGCCTTGACCGATACGGTTGGCGCATTCGTCCAGACGGAACGGCACGGACACCGCCACTGCGCCCCGTAGATCACTGTTGGCGCCGGATTCGCCGAGGTACTTGAGCAACACATTGCCGCCCAGCGAATACCCCACCGCATAAATCGGAGCCAATGGCCGCAGCGAGCGCAAATGAGCGATCACTTCGGCCAGGTCCTCGCTCGCTCCCGAGTGATAACTGCGTGACAGCAAGTTGGGTTCTCCCGAGCAACCGCGCCAGTTCAACGCCACACTCGGCCAGCCCTGCGCTGCCATGGCCTTTTGCAGGCCGGCAACATAAGGCGAATTGGACGACCCGGTCAGGCCGTGCAATACCAGCACCAAGGGCTTATCGGGCTCATCCGGGCCATGCCAGTCCATGTCCAGAAAATCCCCATCCTTCAACCACAACCGCTCGCGCGTACGCGCCAGCAGCGTCGGCCTGCGCAGCAGCGGCCCCCAAAGCGTCTGCAAATGCGGATTGCCCATGCCGACGGCCGGGACGAATGGATTGGCATGGGACAGAAAGGTAAGGCGTGTGGACACGTGCTTGCTCAACGATCAGTTCAGGGGCTGAAGCTGTACGTTGCCATTAAGTGGACCGGGATGTAAGTGGCTTGACGGTGTCGTTGCGTCTAGAAATGCGTTTCGTGACGCTCTGCATCGCAAAAGAGTACGCACAGCGTCCAGAACGACATGCCGACGCCGAGCGTCGCACGATAGTCGAGGTTATCGTTCCGCACGCTCCAGCGTGGGAATGCCTTTCACGACGCTCTGCGTCGTCAAGAGGACGCGGAGCGTCCAGAACTGCATGCGACGCAGAGCGTCGCACGATAGTTGTAGTTGCTCCAGGGTGGGAATGCCTTTCACAACGCTCTGCGTCGTCAAGAGGACGCGGAGCGTCCAGAACTGCATGCGACGCGGAGCGTCGCACGATAGTTGTAGTTGCTCCAGCGTGGGAATGCCTTTCACGACGCTCTGCGTCGTCAAGAGGATGCGGAGCGTCCAGAACTGCATGCGACGCGGAGCGTCGCACGATAGTTGTAGTTGCTCCAGGGTGGGAATGCCTTTCATGACGCTATGCGTCGTCAACAGGACGCGGAACGTTCAGAGCGCATGCCAAACGCGGAGCATTGGTTCGTGAGCTGTCAGCCCTGGCCCCGCTGCCACAACGCGTAATACACCTGACCAGCCTTTTTCTCGCGGTGTAACCGCCAGCTGCCCGGCAAGCCGGTGGTCGATGGCGGGGTTTCGCTTTCGGTGTAGATCCAGGCAGTGTCGGCCAGCCAGCCGTGGCTTTCCAGCAGGTTGCAGGCTGAAGCCAGCAGGCCCTGATGGAAGGGCGGGTCGAGGAACACAACGTCAAAGGGCGAGGCGGTGGCGGTTTCCAGATGGCGCAGGGCGTCGGTCTGGGAGACCTGGCCGCTGGTGCAGTTCAGTGCGTTGAGGTTCTGGCGCAGACTGGCGATGGCTGCCGCGTTGCTGTCCAGCGCCAGGCCCATGCTGGCGCCACGGGACAGGGCTTCGAAATACAGCGCGCCGCTGCCAGTGAAAACGTCCAGCACCCTGGCACCAGCGATGTAGGGTGCCAGCCAGTTGAACAGGGTTTCGCGCACGCGATCAGGCGTCGGGCGCAGGCCGGGGGCGTCGGGGAAGGTCAGGCGACGGCTGCCCCATTCTCCGCCGATGATACGAAGCTGACCCAGGCCGTTGTGGCCCTTCGGACGTGGATTGGCCATCAGTGTTCCGGGACCCCTACAGGTTGGCGAGTGGGTTTGTCGGTCGGCGCCGGCAGTGGCTTTTGCTCGACGGTCGGGCCAACGGTAACAATGACCATCTTGTCGGCGCTCAGGTGCTTGCTCATCGCAGCTTTCACCTGTTCGACGGTCACGCTCTGGGCGGCGGCCATGTAGTCCTCAAGGTAGGTCAGCGGCAGGTTGTAGAAACCGATTGCTCCTAGCTGGCCCACGATGGCCGAATTGCTGGCTGCGGTGAGTGGGAAGCTGCCGGTCAGTTCGCGTTTCACATCGTCGATTTCTTTCTGGGTCGGGCCGTTGGCGAGGAAGTCGCGAACGATGTCCTGTACCAGTTTGAGGGTGTTTTCGCTCATTTCCGCGCGCGTTTGCAGGCCGATCATGAACGGCCCGGCAACCTGCATGGCGGTGAAGCCTGACGACACACCGTAGGTCAGGCCGCGTTTTTCCCGCACTTCGGTCATCAGTCGACTGCCAAAGCCGCCACCACCCAGTACCGAGTTACCCACGGTCAGCGCCGCGTAATCCGGGTCGTTACGGTCGATGCCCAGTTGCGCGAGCATCAGGTGGGTCTGGTTGGACGCGAATTCGATATGCGTGGTGCCTGCCTTCGGTTCAACCGGATCGGCGACCTTCGCCAGCGCCGGGCCTTTGGGCAGCGATGCGGAAACCTGCGCCGCGACGGCTTGCGCTTCGTCTCGCGACAGATCGCCTACCAGAGCAATCACCGCGTTGCCTGCCGCATAGCCTTTGGCGTGGAAGGCCTTTAGCTGAGCCAGGGTAATGGCATTGATGCTTTTTGCGTCGCCTTCACTCGGGTGAGCGTAAGGATGGTCGCCGTAGAGACGGTTGAACAGTTCCTTGCTGGCGATAGCGCCGGGGTTCTGTTTCTGAGTCTCGAAGCTGGCGATCAACTGGTTTTTGATACGGGCCAGAGAGTCGGCAGGGAAGGTGGGCTTGCCCACGACTTCGCTGAACAGCTTCAGTGCCGGGTCGCGTTTGTCGGCAGCACTCAGGCTGCGCAAGGACGTGACCGCCATGTCACGGTAGGAACCATTGCTGAAATCCGCTCCCAGGCCTTCGAAGCCCTGAGCGATGGCGTTGACGTCCTTGCCTTTGACGCCCTCATTGAGCATGGCGTTGGTCAGCAGGGCAATGCCGGGTGATTTCTGGTCCTGGCTGCTGCCTGCGGCGAATGTCAGGCGCATGTCGAACATCGGCAATTCGCGCGATTCCACGAACAGCACCCTGGCACCCTCGGCGGTATTCCAGGTTTGTATGTTCAGGGCACGACGGGCCGGCGCCTTGCCGTCCAGTTCCTTGAGGGTTTGCAGGTTGCTGCCCAGTGCAGCAGTGGTCTGGCCCTGCTCGGCAGGGGCGGCGTTGTCTGCCACGGCTGGCAATGCGACAAAGGTGCCGAGTGAACCGGCCAGGATCAGGCCAAGCAG
Source organism: Pseudomonas syringae group sp. 243L2 (assembly GCF_032587875.1). Taxonomy (NCBI): domain Bacteria; kingdom Pseudomonadati; phylum Pseudomonadota; class Gammaproteobacteria; order Pseudomonadales; family Pseudomonadaceae; genus Pseudomonas; species Pseudomonas syringae group sp. 243L2. The sequence continues at coordinate 917,114 of NZ_JAWHPL010000021.1, read as the reverse complement.
CGCATGACGTGGAGCGTTGCGCGTGATCATTTGGCTTTCTCCTCAGGCAGAACGTGCGCAACGCTGAGGCGCTCACGGGTGAAATAGGTATTGGCTGCTTTCTGGATGTCTTGCGGGGTCACGCTTTGCAGCGCCTCCAGTTCATTGTCCATCAGCTTCCAGGACAGGCCGACAGTTTCAAGCTCGCCGATCATGGTCGCCTGGCTGGTAATCGAGTCGCGCTCGTAGACCACGCCCGCAATGACCTGAGCCCGAACGCGCTCCAGTTCTTCGGCCGACGGTGCCTTGGTTTTCAGCTCGTCGAGCAGACGCCAGATGCCGGCTTCCACATCGGCCAGGGTCTTTTTCTTTTGCAGGTTGGGTGTGGCGCTGATCATGAACAGGCTGTCGCCGCGAGCAAATGCGTCGTAGCGCGACGATGCGCCGGAGACCAGTTCTTCGCCACGTTCCAGGCGTGAGGAAATGCGTGCGCTGTAACCACCGTCGAGCAGTGCCGCAATCAGGCGCAGGGCATTCGCCGAACGTGGGTCTTCAGCGGTCGCAACGCTTGGCACGTTGAAGCCGTAAATCAGGCTCGGCAACTGAGTTTTGACGTGCAGAGTGATCTTGCGCTCGCCCGGCTCGGCCAGTTCCAGTGGTTTTTTCGAGGGCGGCACGTCGCGGCGCGGGATCGGCCCGAAGAAACGCTCTGCCAGGGCTTTGACCTCGTCCGGCTGCACATCGCCAACCACCACCAGCGTGGCGTTGTTCGGCGCATACCAGGATTCGTACCAGTGGCGCAGCTCTTCAACCTTCATGCGCTCCAGGTCCGCCATCCAGCCAATGGTCGGCGTGTGATAGCCGCTGGCAGGGTAGGCCATCGCCTTGAAGCGTTCGAATGCCTTGCCCATCGGCTTGTCATCGGTGCGCAGGCGACGCTCTTCCTTGATGACTTCGATCTCGCGGCTGAACTCGTCGGCGGGCAATTTCAGGGTTGCCATGCGATCGGCTTCCAGCTCCAGCGCTACGCTCAGACGATCGCGGGCCAGGACCTGATAGTAGGCGGTATAGTCATCGCTGGTGAACGCATTCTCTTCAGCACCCAGATCGCGCAGAATCAGCGAGGATTCACCCGGTCCGGTCTTGCTGCTGCCCTTGAACATCATGTGTTCCAAGGCATGGGACAGGCCGGTCTGGCCGGGTGTTTCGTAGCTGGAGCCGACCTTGTACCAGATCTGGGAAACCACCACTGGAGCGCGGTGGTCTTCGCGGACGACAACTTTCAGGCCATTGTCCAGGGTAAATTCATGGGTCGGTTGCGAATCAGCAGCCAATGCTGTCAAGGGCAGACAAATAGTGCTGAGCAGCAGGCCTGCGGCGCGGCGGGCTAGAGCATTCATTCGTAGTTTGAACCTGTAGGACGGCCCGCGTGAACTTAGCGTCGGCGGGCGCGGGGGTGTTAGGATACTGATCCGTTTGCTTCAGAGACAGCCTTCACTGGCCGATTGCGAGTGAAACCTGTCTGAAACGCAGGTAAAGGTAGCGCTTCAAGCGGCCGTTGAGTGAACAAGAAGTCCTAAACGCAGTCTGTTTTGCATGTCAGAATTTTTCCGGGTCGCCCTCTGGCGCCCCGCAACCTTGAGATAGCCGTCCTCCATGTTTGGTTCCAACGACGACAAGAAGACCCCAGCCGAGGCTGGAGAGAAGAAAGGCCTGTTCGGATGGCTGCGCAAGAAACCGCAGCAAGCCGAGCCAGCGCCACAAGAATCATCCCCGACGCAACCCGATCCGGTCCACGACCCGGTTGTGACCACGCCGCAGGTTGAGCCTGCTGTTGCCTCGCAATCTGTACCCGAGAGCATCGTCGAGCCGGTTGCGCATTCGCAGCAAGGCCATGTCGAGCCGGGTGCGCCGTCGCCTCAGCCGTGGCTGACCTTGCCGGTAACCGAGGAGCCAGTGGCACTGAGTGACGAGCGCGAGCCGCACATCACCCCGCCAATTCCAGAGCAAAGTCAGGCTCATGCCATGCCCGAGCCGGTCGCAGCGCAACCTGTGGCTGATATCGTGCCGCTGAGTGTTCCCGAGCCGCTCCTGGTTCAGCCTGTTCCAGAACCAGAACCCGTCGTGGCGCAGGCTGTGCCACAACCGGTAGCGCCTGTTCCGCAAGTGGTTCCTGCTCTGGCCCCTGCTCCGGTACAAGAGCCCGAAACCGGCAAGGTCGGCTTCTTTGCTCGCCTGAAGCAGGGGCTGTCGAAAACCAGCGCCAGCATCGGCGAAGGCATGGCCAGCCTGTTCCTGGGCAAGAAAGCCATCGATGATGACCTGCTGGAAGAAATCGAAACCCGTTTGCTGACCGCCGATGTCGGCGTTGAGGCCACATCGGTCATCATCAAGAGCCTGACTCAGAAGGTCGCGCGCAAGCAGTTGACCGATGCTCAGGCGTTGTACACCTCGTTGCAGGGTGAACTGGCTGCGATGCTCAAGCCTGTCGAGCAGCCCTTGGTGATCAAGGCCGAGCACAAGCCGTTCGTGATTCTGGTGGTCGGCGTCAATGGTGCGGGCAAGACCACTACCATCGGCAAGCTGGCCAAGAAGCTGCAACTGGAAGGCAAGAAGGTCATGCTGGCCGCGGGCGACACGTTCCGCGCTGCAGCCGTCGAGCAATTGCAGGTCTGGGGTGAGCGTAATCACATACCGGTCATCGCTCAGCACACCGGTGCCGATTCCGCCTCGGTGATTTTCGATGCCGTGCAGGCCGCCAAGGCCCGTGGCATTGATGTGTTGATCGCCGACACCGCAGGTCGCCTGCACACCAAGGATAACCTGATGGAGGAATTGAAGAAGGTTCGCCGTGTAATTGGCAAGCTGGACGCAGATGCCCCTCACGAAGTCCTGCTGGTCCTCGATGCGGGCACCGGGCAGAACGCTATCAATCAGGCCAAGCAATTCAACCAGACCGTCACGCTGACCGGGCTGGCGCTGACCAAGCTGGACGGCACCGCCAAGGGCGGCGTGATTTTCGCTTTGGCCAAGCAGTTCGGCTTGCCGATTCGCTATATCGGTGTCGGTGAAGGTATTGATGACTTGCGTACCTTCGAGGCCGAACCCTTTGTTCAGGCACTGTTTGCGGAGCGGGAGCGTCCATGATTCGATTCGAGCAGGTCGGTAAGCGCTACCCGAATGGACATGTCGGGTTGCATGAACTGAGCTTTCGAGTACGTCGCGGCGAGTTTTTGTTTGTCACTGGTCATTCCGGTGCCGGTAAAAGCACGCTGTTACGCCTGTTGCTGGCCATGGAGCGTCCGACCACCGGCAAACTGATGCTGGCTGGTCAGGACCTTGGGCAAATCAGCAACGCACAAATCCCGTTTCTGCGTCGTCAGATCGGCGTGGTATTCCAGAATCACCAGTTGCTGTTCGATCGCACGGTGTTCAACAACATCGCGTTGCCCTTGCAGATCCTCGGTCTGTCCAAGCCCGAGATTGCCAAACGGGTCGATTCGGCCCTTGAGCGTGTGGCGCTGTCCGATAAGGCCGAGCTGTACCCCGGCGACCTGTCCACCGGTCAGCAACAGCGTGTAGGGATTGCTCGCGCCATTGTCCATCGCCCGGCCTTGCTGCTGGCCGATGAACCGACCGGTAACCTCGACCCACGTCTGGCGGCGGAAATCATGGGCGTGTTTGAAGATATCAACCGACTGGGGACCAGCGTGCTGATCGCCAGTCACGACCTTGCATTGATTGCCCGCATGCGCCATCGCATGTTGACCCTGCAACGCGGTCGTCTGATCGGTGACGGGGAGGCCGGAGTATGAGTGCTACACGCAGCCCCAAGGTGTCGGAGCGCGTCGCGCCCAAGGCCGCCGACCCAGTGCCGCCGAAAAAGAAAAAGCAGCGTCACGACCATGATGATGACGGCCCGGATTTCAGTGCGTTGTTGTCGGCGTGGCTGGAAAGCCATCGCTCCAGTCTGCTGGACAGCCTGCGACGTCTGGCCAAACAGCCGATAGGCAGCTTTTTTACCTGTCTGGTGATGGCGATTGCCTTGAGCTTGCCGATGGGACTGTCATTGCTGCTGAGCAATGTCGAGCGTCTGGGTGGTTCATGGCAGCGTGCGGCGCAGATTTCCATCTACCTGAAGCTGGATGCCAATACTGCTGATGGCACTCGCTTGCGCGATGAAATCAAGTCGATGCCCGGTGTGGCAGACGCCGAGTACATCAGCAGCGAGCAGGCATTGGGTGAATTCAAGCAACAGTCCGGTCTGGGCGAGGCGCTCAAGGAATTGCCAGAGAACCCGCTTCCAGGCGTGGTGCTGGTAACGCCGGATGAAGTGGACAAACCTGCGCTGGAAGCCTTGCGCACGCGGTTGGCAGAACTGCCTAAAGTCGAGCAGGCGCAGCTGGATCTGGTCTGGGTCGAAAGGCTGGCCGCGATCCTCAAGCTGGGTGACCGATTCGTTTTCGGCTTGACGGTTTTGCTTGTCTCAGCTTTGCTGTTAGTAATTGGTAACACAATTCGTCTACATATTGAAAACCGCCGTATCGAAATCGAAGTCATCAAGCTGGTGGGCGGTACTGACAGCTACGTGCGCAGACCCTTCCTTTATATGGGCGCGCTGTACGGTTTCGGGGCAGGTATCCTGTCCTGGGGCGTTCTGGCTTATGGCCTGAACTGGCTGAACGGTGCGGTCGTCGGGCTGGCAGGTCTCTATGGAAGCGACTTTGCGCTGGCAGGTGTTCCGATGGGTGATGGTCTTTCGCTCTTGCTTGGAGCGGTTCTGTTAGGGTATATCGGTGCCTGGATTGCGGTCGCTCGTCACTTGCGTGAGCTGGCGCCCCGTTAGAGGCAAATTTTTCGTTCACCAGACTGGCTTCTGAAAATCAAGGAACTTGGTTAGCGGTTCCGGGTCAATCTGGCTATTGCTGAACTGCACATAACCTGTGCGCTGGAGGTTTTTTCGTATGACCACTTCTTTGCAACCTGCTTATGCTTTAGTCCCGGGTGCGAACCTTGAGGCCTATGTGCACACGGTCAACAGCATTCCCTTGCTGACGCCCGAGCAGGAGCGTGAACTGGCTGAAAGTCTCTACTATGAGCAGGATCTGGACGCGGCCCGACAAATGGTCCTCGCCCACCTGCGCTTTGTCGTGCACATCGCTCGCAGTTATTCGGGTTACGGTCTGGCTCAGGCTGACCTGATTCAGGAAGGTAACGTTGGTCTGATGAAGGCCGTGAAGCGTTTCAACCCCGAAATGGGCGTGCGTCTGGTGTCCTTTGCCGTGCACTGGATCAAGGCCGAAATTCACGAGTTCATCCTGCGTAACTGGCGCATCGTCAAGGTCGCCACCACCAAGGCGCAGCGCAAGCTGTTCTTCAACCTGCGCAGCCAGAAGAAGCGTCTGGCCTGGCTGAACAACGACGAGGTGCATCGCGTCGCTGAAAGCCTTGGCGTCGAGCCGCGTGAAGTCCGTGAGATGGAAAGCCGTCTGACCGGCCATGACATGGCGTTCGATCCGGCAGCCGAAGCGGATGACGACAGTGCGTTTCAGTCACCAGCCAATTATCTGGAAGACCACCGCTACGATCCGGCGCGTCAACTGGAAGATTCCGACTGGACTGACAACTCCACCGCCAACCTGCATCAGGCGCTGGACGTGCTGGACGAACGCAGCCGCGACATCCTCTACCAGCGCTGGCTGGCAGAAGAAAAAGCCACGCTGCACGACCTGGCGCAGAAGTACAACGTCTCCGCCGAGCGTATTCGTCAGCTGGAAAAAAGCGCGATGAACAAGCTCAAGACGTCGATAGCTGCGTAAGGCTACCCGGTGACGAAAAAACGCCCCGAGATGATCGGGGCGTTTTTGTTTGTGTACCAGCTATCGTGCGTCGCTCCGCGTCGCATGCCGCTTCGGGCGCTTCGCGTCCTCTTTTGTGACGCAATCACCACCGACGGCTGCTATTGAGTCCCTGCAAATACTCATCCCCACCCAACTGACGCATTTGCTGACGAATCCAGCCGGCGCGACGCGAGACGTAGCTGCTCGGGTGGCTGGCGCTCCACTCGCGCGGGTTGGGGAGGACGGCGGCGAGGTAGCTTGCCTGCTGTACAGAAAGCGCGCTGGCGTTGGTGCGGAAGTGATGTTGCGCTGCTGCCTGCGCGCCGAATACGCCTTCGTCCCATTCGACGCTGTTCAGGTACACCTCAAGGATGCGCTCCTTGGACCACAGCAGCTCGATGAGCATAGTGAACCACGCCTCCAGCCCTTTGCGCAGGTAGCTGCGACCGGACCACAGGAACAGGTTTTTCGACACCTGCTGGCTAAGCGTACTGGCGCCACGGATCGAGCCGCCGCGCTCGTTGTGCAGGATGGCCGCTTGAATGGCGTCGACATCGAAACCCCAATGCTCGGCGAATTTCTGATCCTCGCCGGCAATGACCGCAATTTTAAGGTTGTCGGAGATCCTGTCCCACGGTTCCCAGTCGCGTTGCAGGTCGATAGGCTCGCCGTCGACCCAGGATTCGACCTTGCGTTCGACCATCAGCGCGGTGCCTGGTGGCGGTACCCAGCGCAGAACCAGAACCACGAGAACACTGCCTGCGGCGAACCACAGCAGGGCTTTGACGAAGCGACGAAGGATAAACTGCAGCATAGAGATGGCTTGGCCGAACCCGTTGAGCGGGCCATTATACAGACCGTGCGCCTTTCGACGATTTTTCACTGGAGTTCCTGATGCTTCGTAGCTTTTTGATGCTTGCTGCCTTCTTCGGCTTCACGGGTGTGGCGTTGGGCGCATTTGCCGCCCACGGTCTCAAGGAACGCCTGAGTGCCGAGTACCTGGCGGTGTTCCATACGGGTGTGCTTTACCAACTGATCCACGCGCTGGCCCTGCTCGGTGTGGCGATACTGGCGACGCACATCCCCGGGCGTCTCGTCACCTGGGCCGGATTCTCGTTCGCTATCGGCATACTGCTGTTCTCCGGCAGCCTGTACGCGCTCACCCTGACCGGCATCGGCAAGCTGGGCATCATCACCCCGTTCGGTGGTCTGGCCTTTCTGTTTGGCTGGTCGATGCTGGGGCTGGCGGCCTGGAGGCTGGGTTCGCCTCCTTGAACATCTGCTCACCTGGAGGCCAGCCGCGCTTGAGACGAATGGCGTGGCTTTGCCTTGGTCATACCGGCTGATCGGGCTAGAATGCTGGCCCCCCAAAAATGATGGCTGCTCTCGCATGCACATTCAGTTGAACGGTGAACCCTTTGAATTGCCCGATGGCGAAACCGTCGCGGCATTATTGACCCGCCTGGACCTTGCCGGACGCCGGGTTGCGGTGGAACTGAACCTGGATATCGTGCCGCGCAGTCAGCATGCGGCGACCGTCCTGAGTGAAGGCGATCAGGTCGAAGTGGTTCATGCCATTGGCGGTGGCTAGTTCGCAACCTGCACTTAGCCCAACCCCCATCTGCACGTTATGAGGATTTCCGATGAGCAATGTTCGCAGCGACAAGCCCTTCGTCCTGGCCGGTCGGACTTTCGAGTCGCGTCTGTTGGTAGGCACCGGCAAGTACATCGATATGGAACAGACCCGTCTGGCCATTGAAGCCTCGGGTGCCGAGATCGTGACTGTTGCCGTGCGTCGCACCAACCTCGGCCAGAACCCCGGCGAGCCGAACCTGCTGGATGTGCTGCCACCTGATCGCTACACCATCTTGCCGAACACCGCTGGCTGCTTCGATGCAACCGAGGCCGTGCGCACCTGCCGCCTGTCCCGCGAACTGCTCGACGGCCGCAATCTGGTCAAGCTCGAAGTGCTGGCCGACCAGAAAACCCTGTTTCCGAACGTCATCGAAACCCTCAAGGCCGCCGAGATACTGGTCAAGGACGGTTTCGACGTGATGGTCTACACCAGCGATGACCCGATCATCGCCCGCCAGCTGGCCGAAATCGGCTGCATCGCGATCATGCCGCTGGCCGGCCTTATCGGCAGCGGTCTGGGTATCTGCAACCCCTACAACCTGCAGATCATCCTTGAAGAAACCAAAGTGCCGGTGCTGGTCGATGCCGGTGTCGGCACTGCCTCCGACGCCACCATCGCGATGGAGCTGGGCTGTGAAGCCGTATTGATGAACTCGGCCATCGCCCATGCGCAGCAGCCGGTGATGATGGCCGAAGCCATGAAGCACGCTGTAATTGCCGGTCGTCTGGCGTACCTCGCCGGGCGCATGCCTCGAAAACTCTATGCCAGCGCATCTTCGCCGCTGGATGGCCTGATCAAGTAAGAGCCCGTTGATGACTGATTCGCACGTTCCGCACCCAGAGTCGCCTGCTGTCGAAGAAGGCGAAGAGCGCCCGCACCGCCGCATCAAGAGTTTCGTGATGCGTGCCGGTCGCATGACCGAAGGTCAGCAGCGCGGCCTCGATCAAGGTCTCCCCCTGTATGGCCTGTCGCTGACCGATGCGCCGGTGGATTTCGATCAGGTGTTCGGTCGCGCTGCGCCGCGCACGCTGGAAATCGGTTTCGGCATGGGCCACTCGTTGCTGGAAATGGCGGCAGCGGCTCCCGAGCACGATTTTATCGGTGTCGAGGTGCACTCCCCAGGCGTAGGCGCGCTGCTCAACGGTGTGCTGACCCAAGGGCTGACAAATGTGCGCGTCTACGATTGCGACGCCATTGAAGTGCTGAACCGCTGCGTCGCCGATAACAGCCTTGATCGCCTGATGCTGTTCTTCCCGGATCCGTGGCACAAGAGCCGTCACCACAAGCGCCGTATCGTGCAGCCGGAATTCGCCGCACTGGTGCGTAGCAAGCTCAAGGTTGGCGGTGTGTTTCACATGGCCACCGATTGGGGGCCTTACGCGGAATACATGCTGGAAGTGATGAGCGTAGCGCCTGGTTATCGCAATCAGGCTGAAGACAAGCAGTACGTACCGCGCCCTGCGGAACGGCCGATCACCAAGTTCGAGCGCCGTGGCGAGAAGCTCGGGCATGGCGTCTGGGATCTGAAGTTCGAGAAAGTCGACTGAGCGTGCTGATCGTGCCCGGTTACATGGGCACGATCACGCAGTATGAAGCCCGTTACTGAATCTCGTCCGGCTTGACGATCACCCAGTTCTTGTCCGCCGTGACCGGCAATTTCTCCTTGGCCTGAGCTTCGGCATTGTCCTTGATCATGCCATTGAGCTGGGTCATGTACTTGTCCTTGCGGTTGATCCACAAGTGCACGCCGCCCTTGCTCACGTCGACGCTGTGAAACAGCATGTAGCCGTCGCTGGTCGGGGTATCGCCGCCGACCAGAACCGGTTTTTTCCACTGGTCGATGTAGGTCAGAATCGCCGCCTGCTTGCCGGCCATCCAGGTCGCCGGGGTCCACAGATAAGGTGTCAGCTCCAGCCCCATGTTGCTTTTCGCATCGTATTTGCCTGCGGTGATCTGCTTGCGTGCGGTAGTCAGCTCACCGGTCTTGCGGTCTTTGAGCAGGGTGGTGACGCCTATCACGTTCTGCGGTTTGACGTTGTAGCCGTACTTGGGATCGGCGGCGACCATGCGCACCAGCTCTTCGGACGCTGCGGTCATCACGTAGACCTCGATGCCGTTCTCCATCAGCTTGTTGTACAGCTCGGTCTGCCCGGTGAATACGCGCGGCGGCTCGACATTGAGTTGCTTGACCGTATCGCCGTCGTAATAGGTCGCCGGGATCGGCTTTTTCAGGGCCATCAGCTCATCGACATAGCCTTTGAGCTCCTGCAGGGTAAAGCCGGAAAACACCTGCGCGACCCACGGGTAGCAGACCATGTCGTCTATTTCGCAAAGGCGATAGTAGTAACTGAACAGGCTTTCCTTGTGGTCGGCGGTGTCTTTGAAGGGGATCAGCTTCAGCGAAGGGTCGAGCGTTTCGCGGGTAATCAGTCCTTTGTTTTCCATGTACGGCAGCAGCGACTCTTCAAGGTCGAAGCGGTAGCTGGTGTTGTCCATGTCGAAGACCGCATAGTTGCCCTTGTTGGCATTGGCGGCAATCATCGCGTCGAGTGCCTTGGCGGCAGGCTCGGGCCAGTGCTTCAATTCAGTGGCAGCAAAGGACTGACTGGCGAGCCCGGCACAGAGCGCTGCAACCAGCAGTTTTGGCGCGATTTTCATAGGCGATTTTCCCTTGTCATAAAAACGAAGGGACAAACCGTAACAAAATATTGTGAAGGCAAAAGTACGTCAGCGACCCGAAAAAGGCCAAAAGACGCCGTTTGCCCCTTTATTTGCGACAGTGAAACTAAAAGCGACACTTTTATTGCAGTTTTTCGTCAGCGACCTCAAATACGCCGAAAGACGCTTATCAGACGCGTTCCCAGACTTCAAAGTTGTAAGCAGGCTTGTCATCGACAGCCGCGTTCTCGGTATCGGACACCAGCGCCCATTGCGCCGTATCGATTTCTGGAAACCACGCGTCGCCATCAGGGCTCAGTGCCACGCGAGTCAGGTACAGGCGATCCGCCTCGGGAAGGCCCTGAGCATAAAGCTGCGCGCCGCCGATCAGCATCACCTCGTCGACACCCTGTTCCTTCGCCCATTGCTCGGCGCGCACGACTGCGGCATCCAGCGAAGGGAAGACTTCCGCGCCCTCGAGCTGCAAATCAGTCTGGCGGCTGACTACCAGGTTCAGGCGACCGGGCAGGGGGCGGCCCAGCGAATCCCAGGTCTTGCGACCCATGATGATCGGCTTGCCGAGCGTCGTGGCCTTGAAGTATTTGAAATCCCCCGGCAAATGCCAGGGCATGGAATTGTCGACGCCGATCACTCGGTTTTCACCAAGGGCGGCAATCAGGCTAAGGGGGAGATGAGTTTTCATGCGCCGAGGATATCAGAGGTCGCAGGGCAGGCGAATGAACTGACACGCACCGTGCTCAGTCCCATGACAGCGGTTATGCTCACCGCTGAATTCAATCAAGAGACACTGTGTGACTGCACTGACCCCACTCGATACCCTCTGGCTGACCGAAGCCGTGCGCCTGCGTGAACAACAGGCTGGCGCGCTGGATGATCAGGAAGCCAATCGCCGCGCCCGGGCGGCCGGAGGCGACCTGACTGCCCGTATCACCCATCGCGCCCTTGGGCTGGCACAGCGCGACGGCATGCTCGGCGCATTGCATCACTGGAAGCAGGGCGCGCGGTTGGCGTTGATTGCGCTTGCCGTATTCGCTGTCATCAGTGGCGCGGGCCTGGCCTTCGCCGCAATGGGCGACGGGCAGGCACCGGTCAATGTGTTCTGGGCGCTGGGCAGTCTGCTTGGGCTTAATCTGGTGCTGCTGGCTACCTGGGCGCTGGGCTTTATCTTCGCTGGCCGCAGCAACAGCGGGCTGGGCCGCTTATGGCTGTGGTTGAGTGAAAAGCTTGCCCGTGACGCCCAGGCTGCGCAACTTGCTCCGGCATTGGTTCTGCTGCTGCAACGCAAGCGTCTGAATCGCTGGGTGCTTGGCCTGGTGGTTCACAGCCTGTGGCTGCTCGCGCTGGTCAGTGCGCTGGTGGTGCTGTTGATGCTGATGGCGACCCGGCGCTACGGGTTTGTCTGGGAAACCACCATTTTGAGCAGCGACACGTTTGTCAGCCTGACTCAGACACTCAGTACCGTCCCGGCTTGGCTGGGCTTCAGTGTGCCGGACGAAGCCATGATTCGCGCCAGCGGCAATGCAGCGCTGAGTATCGAGAATGCACGCCAGGCCTGGGCTGCGTGGCTGGTGGGCGTGCTGCTGGTTTACGGCATTGTGCCGCGTCTGTTGCTGGCAGCGTTCTGCCTGTGGCGCTGGAAGCAGGGGAATGCGGGGCTGCGTCTCGATCTTGAGTTGCCCGAGTACCTTGAGCTGCGTGAACGATTGATGCCCAGCAGCGAGCGATTGGGCGTCAATGACGTCGAACCTGCCGCGCTGCATCAGATTCAGCCCGGCGTGGGTGCGTCCGACAGCAATGGCGCGTTGCTGGTGGCCATCGAGCTGGATGATCAACAAGTCTGGCCGCCAGAACTGCCGTCAGGCGTGGTCGATGCAGGCATTCTCGACAGCCGTGAGTCGCGCCACAAGCTGCTGGAGCAACTGACCCAGTATCCGCCTGCGCGCATGGTGGTCGCCTGCGATCCGCGCCGCTCACCGGATCGTGGCAGTCTGGCACTGATTGCCGAACTGGCGCGCAGCGCGGGGGCGACACGTGTATGGCTGTTGCCCGCGCCTGCCGGGCAGGTGCTCGATCTGGAGCGTCTGGGCGACTGGCACGCCGCGCTGGATCAGTTGCAATTGCCGCGCACAGACAGCGCGCCCTTGAACTGGCTGGAGACAGGCCATGACTGAAGCAGACAATGTCCGCGCCATCAAGCTGGCGGTGGTTGGCCACACCAATGTCGGCAAAACGTCGCTGCTGCGTACCCTGACCGGCGATGTCAGCTTCGGCGAAGTGTCTCACCGGCCCAGCACCACCCGCCATGTGGAAGGCGCCCGCCTGTCAGTGGACGGTCAGGCGCTGGTCGATCTGTACGACACGCCCGGCCTGGAGGACGCCATTGCGCTGCTCGATTACCTGGAGCGGCTTGATCGTCCCGGTGAACGTCTGGATGGCCCGGCGCGACTGGCGCGCTTTCTGGAGGGCAGTGAAGCACGCCAGCGCTTTGAGCAAGAGGCCAAGGTCATGCGCCAGTTGCTCGGCTCGGATGCTGGGCTGTATGTGATCGATGCGCGTGAACCGGTACTCGCCAAATACCGTGACGAGCTGGCAGTGCTGGCCAGCTGTGGCAAGCCGTTGCTGCCGGTGCTGAATTTCGTCAGTGCGCGCGAGCACCGGGAGCCGGAATGGCGAGAGGCGCTTTCACGCTTGGGTTTGCATGCATTGGTGCGTTTCGACAGCGTCGCACCGCCGGAAGATGGCGGTCGTCGTCTGTACGAAAGCCTGGCGCTGCTGCTGGAAAGCGCGCGGCCTCGGCTTGAGCGTTTGATTGAGGATCAGGAGAAACAACGTCGAGCCAGAAAACACAGCGCGGCGCGGCTTATCGCCGAACTGTTGATTGACTGTGCAGCGTGTCGGCGTAGCGTCGAGACCACTGCCGAGCAGGAACAGCAGGCTGTGGAAGCGTTGCGCAAGGCTGTTCGCCAGCGTGAGCAGCAATGTGTCGAGGCGCTGCTCAAGCTGTATGCGTTTCGCAATGATGATGTGTCTACCAGCGATTTGCCGTTGATGGATGGCCGTTGGGGCGATGATCTGTTCAATCCGGAAACCCTCAGGTTGATGGGCGTGCGGGTTGGCGGCGGCGTGGCAGCCGGTGCTGCGGCCGGGGCAGGGGTCGATCTGATGGTCGGCGGCGTAACGCTTGGCGCTGCGGCTTTAGTCGGCGCAATTGCGGGCGGTGCCCTGTTGACGGCGCGCAGCTACGGCGGACGATTGCTGGGCAAGTTGAAGGGCCGCAGGGAATTGACGGTGGACGATGCAGTGCTGCGCCTTCTCGCACTGCGACAGGGGCACTTGTTGCTGGCATTGGGAGTGAGAGGCCACGCGGCCATTCACCGCATGGAATTGACCACGCCGCAGGACAAAACCTGGCGCAAAGGCAAAATCCCCGAGCCGCTCACCCGTGCCCGCGCCCACCCGCAATGGTCAACACTCAATCCGCACGCCAAACCGAATCAGGCTGAGCGGCAGGAAGCGATTGATGAGCTGGCGGATGTGGTTTTGCAGGATTGACTGTCGCAGCGCTGAAGACCGGACGCAGAGTGTCCAGAACGGCATGCGACGCGGAGCGTCGCACGATAGTTGAGGTGATCGTTCCTCACGCTCCACCGTAGGAATGCCGTTGCGTCACAGGTCTGTGCAGCGCCACGGCCCCAAGACTGGACGCGGAGCGTCGCACGATAGTTGAGGATGAAGCTGAGCACGATAGTTGAGATAGCGTTCCTCACGCTCCAGCGTGGGAATGCCGTGGGTGACGCTCCGCATCACAAATCTGCGCCTTGACGCATCCTCCAGAAACCCCGCATTCAGGCGCTTTTCAGCTTGCCGTTTGCCGGCGAAAACCTGCCGATTATTTTTATTGATTGATCGTTCAATAAAAAATCTTTAGACTGGCCTCACCGTTTTGGTACAACGATCATTGCAGACACCCGGGAGAATCGCGCCAATGCCCAAGGTCGGAATGCAACCCATCCGCCGCCAACAACTGATCCAGGCCACGCTCACAGCGGTCGATCAGGTCGGTATGGGCGACGCCAGCATTGCTCTGATTGCGCGACTGGCGGGCGTGTCCAACGGCATCATCAGTCACTATTTTCAGGACAAGAACGGCCTGATCGCCGCCACGATGCGGCATCTGATGAACGCCTTGATCCAGAACGTCCGCGAACGTCGGCAGGCGCTGACCGAAGACAGCCCAAGGGCTCATCTGCAAGTGATCATCGAAGGTAACTTCGACGCCAGTCAGGTCAGCGGCCCGGCCATGAAAACCTGGCTGGCCTTCTGGGCGACCAGCATGCATCACCCTTCGCTGCACCGATTGCAGCGTATCAACGACCACCGTTTGTATTCGAACCTGTGCTGTCAGTTCCGCCGTACCTTGCCACTGGAACAGGCACGCAGCGCCGCCCGCGGGCTTGCTGCCCTGATAGATGGGCTGTGGCTGAGAGGCGCGCTGTCAGGCGATGCATTCGACACCGAGCAAGCGCAACGGATTGCTTACGAGTACATGGATTTCCAATTGGCGAAATCGGCGAGCTGAGGCTTTCGAAGCCCCTTACCGAACGACTGTAAAAGCCTGTTGCCGAACGAACCCGGCACACTGAAATCAGTCATCGCCCCCCCAACTGAATTTGCGAGGACTTTATGGCCCGTTTTGAACTGCAGAAACTTTACATCGATGGCGGTTACGTCGATGCCAGCAACACTGAAACCTTCGATGCCATCAACCCGGCGAACGGCGAAGTACTGGCGCAGATCCAGCGCGCCGGCAAGGAAGACGTCGAGCGCGCAGTCGTTGCTGCTGAAAAAGGCCAGAAGATCTGGGCGGCCATGACCGCCGTCGAGCGTTCGCGCATCCTGCGCCGTGCCGTCGACATCCTGCGTGAGCGCAACGATGAGCTGGCCGCGCTGGAAACGCTGGACACCGGTAAAGCCATTTCCGAAACCCGCTACGTGGATATCGTGACCGGCGCTGACGTACTGGAATACTACGCAGGCCTGGTGCCTGCCATCGAAGGCGAACAGATCCCGCTGCGTGATTCCTCTTTCGTTTACACCCGCCGAGAGCCGCTGGGTGTGGTTGCAGGCATCGGTGCGTGGAACTACCCGATCCAGATCGCCCTGTGGAAATCCGCACCGGCGCTGGCTGCGGGCAACGCGATGATCTTCAAACCAAGTGAAGTCACCTCGCTGACCACTCTGAAACTGGCAGAAATCTACACCGAAGCTGGCGTGCCAAATGGCGTGTTCAATGTGCTGACCGGTAGCGGTCGCGAAGTCGGCACCTGGATCACCGAGCACCCGCGCATCGAGAAAGTCTCGTTCACCGGCGGCACCGACACCGGCAAGAAAGTCATGGCCAGTGCCTCAAGCTCGTCGCTCAAGGAAGTGACCATGGAGCTGGGCGGCAAGTCGCCGCTGATCGTGTTTGACGACGCTGATCTGGACCGTGCTGCCGACATCGCAATGATGGCCAATTTCTATAGCTCCGGCCAGGTCTGCACCAACGGTACGCGTGTGTTTGTACCGAACGCGTTGAAAGCCGAGTTCGAAGCGAAAATCCTTGAGCGTGTGAAGCGTATTCGCGCCGGTAACCCGGAAGACGAAAACATCAACTTCGGCCCGCTGGTCAGCTTCGAGCATATGGAAAGCGTGCTGGGCTACATCGCCAAGGGCAAAGAGCAGGGCGCACGCCTGTTGTGCGGCGGTGATCGTCTGACCGGTGGTGTGTTCGACAAGGGCGCTTTTGTTGCGCCAACCGTGTTCACCGACTGCACCGACGACATGACCATCGTGCGTGAAGAAATCTTCGGCCCGGTAATGAGCATCCTCGGCTACGACACCGAAGAAGAAGTGGTGCGCCGCGCCAACGACACCGACTTCGGTCTGGCCGCAGGCATCGTGACTCGCGACCTGAACCGCGCACACCGCGTGATTCATCTGTTGGAAGCCGGTATCTGCTGGATCAACGCCTGGGGCGAGTCGGCGGCACAAATGCCGGTCGGCGGTTACAAGCAATCGGGTGTTGGTCGTGAGAACGGCATCAGCTCGCTGGCGCAGTACACGCGGATCAAGTCGGTACAGATCGAGCTGGGCGACTACGCCTCGGTTTTCTAAACACGCTTCAAGTGGCACGCGGCAAATCTCAAGCAGACGCAATCAAAAGCGGCTTGCCGCACCCCATTTTCACAAGTATCGCCTCGCTGCTTCTGCTTGCAGCCGAGGCTTGAGACTTGCAGCTCTATGAGGGAGCCTCTATGACGACTCAATCCGAATACGACTACATCATCATTGGTGCCGGCTCTGCCGGTAACACCCTGGCAGCCCGTCTCACCGAAGACGCAGGCGTCACTGTTCTGCTGCTGGAAGCCGGTGGCCCGGACTACCGTCTGGATTTCCGTACCCAGATGCCAGCCGCACTGGCATTCCCGCTGCAGGGCCGCCGTTATAACTGGGCCTACGAGACCGAGCCAGAGCCGTACATGAACAACCGCCGTATGGAATGCGGTCGTGGTAAAGGCCTGGGCGGTTCGTCGCTCATCAACGGCATGTGCTACATCCGCGGCAACGCGATGGACTATGACGGCTGGGCCAAAGAACCGGGTCTTGAAGACTGGAGCTACCTCGATTGCCTGCCGTACTTCCGCAAGGCCGAGACGCGTGACATCGGCGGCAATGATTATCACGGCGGCGACGGTCCGGTCAGCGTGACCACGCCCAAGGCGGGCAACAATCCGCTGTTCCACGCGATGGTCGAGGCGGGCGTGCAAGCCGGTTTCCCGCGCACTGACGACCTCAATGGTTATCAGCAGGAAGGCTTCGGTCCGATGGACCGCACTGTGACGCCTAACGGTCGTCGTGCCAGTACCGCCCGTGGTTATCTGGACGAGGCCAAGAAGCGCTCGACCCTGACCATCGTCACTCACGCGCTGACCGATCGCATTCTGTTCGAAGGCAAGCGTGCCGTCGGCGTGGCGTACCTGGTAGGTGACAGCGACACCCGCATCCAGGCCCGTGCCCGCAAGGAAGTGCTGCTGTGTGGCGGCGCGATCGCTTCGCCACAGATTCTCCAGCGTTCCGGCGTCGGCCCGGCCGAAGTGCTGAACAAGCTGGATATTCCGGTGGTTCATGACCTGCCGGGCGTTGGCCAGAACCTTCAGGATCACCTGGAGATGTACCTGCAGTACGCCTGCACCCAGCCGGTGTCGCTGTACCCTTCGCTGAAGTGGTGGAACCAGCCTGCCATCGGTGCAGAGTGGATGTTCCTCGGCACCGGTATCGGTGCGAGCAACCAGTTTGAAGCCGGTGGTTTCATTCGCTCCAGCGAAGCGTTTGAATGGCCGAACATTCAGTACCACTTCCTGCCGGTCGCGATTAACTACAACGGCACCAAGGGCGTTCAGGAACACGGCTTCCAGGCTCACGTTGGCTCCATGCGTTCGCCGAGTCGTGGTCGTGTGCAGGTCAAATCCAAAGACCCGCGCGAGTACCCGAGCATCCTGTTCAACTACATGTCCAGTGAGCAGGACTGGCAGGAGTTTCGCGATGGTATCCGCCTGACGCGCGAGATCATGCAGCAACCGGCTCTGGACCCGTACCGTGGCCGCGAAATCAGCCCCGGTATCGATGTGCAGTCTGATGAAGCGCTGGATCAGTTCGTGCGCGAGCATGCTGAAACGGCTTATCACCCGTCCTGCTCGTGCAAGATGGGCACCGACGAGATGGCCGTTGTCGACGGTCAGGGCCGTGTGCATGGCCTGCAAAGCCTGCG
Source organism: Pseudomonas syringae group sp. 243L2 (assembly GCF_032587875.1). Taxonomy (NCBI): domain Bacteria; kingdom Pseudomonadati; phylum Pseudomonadota; class Gammaproteobacteria; order Pseudomonadales; family Pseudomonadaceae; genus Pseudomonas; species Pseudomonas syringae group sp. 243L2. The sequence goes on along the minus strand of NZ_JAWHPL010000021.1, from coordinate 899,170 downwards.
CGTAGTCGATGCCTCGATCATGCCGATCATCACCACCGGTAACCTGAATGCACCGACAATCATGATCGCCGAGAAAATCGCCGACAAGATCCGCGGTCGTCAGCCCCTGCCACGCAGCACCGCCGACTACTTCGTTGCAGGCGACAAACCTGCACGTGGCAAGCCGCTGCGCGAAATCAGCCACCAGGCCTGATCGCAACACCGGTTCATCCCCATGCTCTTGTGCGGAGCGTGGGGATGATTGCTACCGCTACCCCGCTCAAACTCCCTTCTTTCTTATTATTCGCGTCATCCTCCCGACAGACGCGAATTGCCACTACCCTTGCGCTCTGCCACAATCGCGAATGATTCTCTTTAGTTAGATCTTTCTCATCGAGGCTATTCGTGTCGTCAGTCCCAAGCACTCATAGCGAGATTGTTGGCGCGCTGTATCGCGATCATCGTGGTTGGCTGCTGGCCTGGCTCAGACGCAATGTCGCCTGTCCACAGCGTGCTCAGGATTTGAGTCAGGACACGTTCGTGCGTTTGCTCGGGCGACAGGAATTGCTGACGCCCAGAGAGCCTCGAGCGTTCCTGGCGGCCGTTGCCAAGGGACTGATGTTCGACTACTTCCGCCGCGCTGCGCTGGAGCAGGCTTATCTCGGGGAGTTGATGCAGGTTCCCGAGGCCGAGCAGCCTTCGCCGGAAGAGCAGTTGCTGATTCTGGAAGATCTCAAAGCGATCGACCGCATGCTGGGCAGTCTCTCCAGCAAGGCACGGGCAGCCTTTCTGTACAGTCGCCTCGACGGGCTGAGTCACGCTGAGATTGCCGAGAGGGTGGGCGTTTCGGTCTCGCGCGTCAGGCAATACCTGGCTCAGGCCATGCGTCAGTGCTATGTGGCGATCTACGGTGAGCCGACATGAACACCAGGCCGGTATCCGCCCGTGTTCTGGACGCCGCTATCCAGTGGCAATTGAACATGGATGGCAGCAGCGGCAATGACGCTGAACTTGCTCGCTGGCTGGCCGCCGACGAAGAGCATGCCAGGGCCTGGAACCAGTTGGGCATGGTCAATCAGCGTTTTGCCTTGCCAGCAGGTCCGGCGCGCAAGGCATTGCAGCACTCGCCTGGTGCCCAGCGGCATAGCTTGCGCAAGCTTGGCGGCGGTCTGGTCGGCGTGTTCATGGCGTTGGGGCTGGCATTGTTCGTCGGCGACCGCTACCTGCCGATAGATTACTGGCTTGCCGATCAGCGCACCGCCACCGGTGAACAGCGTGACGTGCGTCTGGCGGACAACACCCTGATTCGCCTTAACACCCACAGCGCGATTGATGTGCGCTTCGATGCGCAGCAACGTCGGGTGATTCTGCAGGACGGCGAAATAATGGTGCAGACCGGCAATCATGACGATCCGCGTCCCTTCATCGTCGAAACTGCGGATGGCAAAATGCGCGCCCTGGGTACGCGCTTTCTGGTCCGTCGCGAGCCAGACGGAACACTGCTCAGCGTGCTGCAATCAGCGGTTGCCGCCAATGCGCGCAATGCGTCCGGTGAACAGGTTCTGCGCGAGGGCCAGCAGGTTCTCCTCACGCGCAATGGCCTTGGCCCGTTGCTCAGCATGCCTTCCGGCGCCGACGCCTGGACGCGCGGCATGTTGGTGGTGGACAACGCCCGGCTGGCGGACATGCTTGCTGAACTGGGTCGTTACCGTACAGGCCATCTGGGTGTCGACTCGACCGTGGCTGATCTGCGTATTACCGGCACATTCCCGCTGGCCGACACTGACCTGGCGCTCAAGGCGTTGTTGCCGACCTTACCCGTGCAGATCGAACAACACACCGCGTGGTGGGTCACTGTGCTGGCCAGGGATGAGCAGGCCAGCAGCAATCCGGCAAAACTCTGAAACATACCTCTTCATGCCTGCACCGGATCGCCCTGACACTTTTCCGGTTTCGAGCGGCTTAGTCTTACAAGTCATTTCGGGGACGCGCTCGGTTTTGCGTCCCTTCGCCTGTGGATAAACCATGAAAAGCCAAACCGTGCGCCGCTGGTCCATCGTGCATACCTGGAGCAGCCTGATTTGCACCCTGTTTTTGTTGATGCTCGCGGTTACAGGACTGCCGTTGATCTTCCATCATGAAATCGATCACCTGCTGGGCGACGCCCCGCAGTACCAGGAGATGCCTGCCGACACGCCGCATCTGAACCTGGAGCAACTGGCCAAGGCCGCCGAAGCACATCGCCCCGGCGAGCTGATGCAGTATTTCGGCTGGGATGACGAAGACCCCAATGGCGTGATGGCCATCACCGCGGCAACCGCAGATACCGAGCCCAACTCATCGCATACCTTCGCCCTTGATGCACGCACCGGTGAAGCGCTGGAAATGCCTTCTGCCAATGGCGGCTTCATGATGGTCATGCTGCGCCTGCACGTAGACATGTACGCCAACCTGCCCGGCAAATTGCTGCTGGCGTTCATGGGTTTGCTGTTTGTGGTGGCGATTGTTTCCGGGACCGTGTTGTATGCGCCGTTCATGCGCAAGCTGGAGTTCGGCCAGGTGCGGGTCAATAAATCCAGGCGTACGCGTTGGCTGGACCTGCACAACCTGATCGGTGTGGTGACATTGACCTGGGCGCTGGTGGTGGGCGTGACGGGGGTGATCAGTGCCTGTGCCGATCTGCTGATTGCCTCCTGGCGCAATGATGCGCTGGCGACCATGATCGCCCCTTACAAGGACGCGCCGCCATTGACCCAGCGCGCCCCGGCGACTCGATTGCTGGAAATTGCCGAATCCGCTGCGCCCGGCATGCAGGCCGATTTCATCGCTTTCCCCGGCACGCGCTTCTCCAGCGAGCATCATTACGCGGTGTTCCTCAAAGGCAACACGCACTTGACTGCGCACTTGGCCACGCCAGTGCTGATCGACGCGCAGACGCTGCAAGTCACGGCCGTGGTCGAGCGTCCCTGGTACATGGATGCATTGGGTATGTCGCAGCCTCTGCATTTCGGTGATTACGGCGGCATGCCGATGAAGATTCTCTGGGCGGTACTGGATGTGCTGACCATCATTGTGCTCGGCAGCGGGGTGTACCTGTGGTGGGTGAGACGGCGTGCCACGCGCTCGGTGAGCGTGATTCGCGCTCAGGCGGCGCAATGAGTTCCAGGCCATCGCGATTCTGGAAGACCTTTGCGATACCCGCCTTGATAGCGCTGCTTATCGGCGTCGGCTTGTTCGCCGCGCTGCTGGGTGATGGCTGGTGGGATACGCTGGCGTGGCTGGGCATGGGGACGGCTGCCCTGTTGAGCATCAAGGGCTTGCTGGTGCGGCGCGGCTGATTGAAACGCTCATTGCAGGCGCGTCACAGGCTGACTAGTCTAGGATCCTGTCTCATTCGAGGAACACCCATGTCAGCGCCCACGATGACGTTGTACTTCAACGCCGCCTCGCCTTTTGCCCGCAAGGTGATGGTGATGCTTCATGAAACTGCTCAGCTCGACCGCGTTGAGTTGCAGACCACAGTGCTGACGCCGGTCAGCCCCTCTGCCGAGCTCAATGAAGACAACCCGGCCGGCAAACTTCCCGCGCTAAGACTGGCTGACGGTAATGTCATTCATGACAGCCGGGTGATTCTTGATTTTCTCGACCACCAGCACGTGGGCCTGCCACTGATCCCCCGGGAAGGCTCGGCACGCTGGAGGCGCCTGACCCTGGCTTCTCTGGCCGATGCGGTGTTGGATGCAGCGGTAATGATCCGCTACGAAACTGCCTTGCGTCCGCAGGAAAAACACTGGGACCAGTGGCTGGACAACCAGCAGCAGAAGATTGAACGCTCGCTGCATTACTTCGAAAGCGATGCGGTCACAGAGCTCAGCACATCCTTTGATGTCGCATCGATCAGCGTCGCCGTGGCGCTCGGTTATCTGGACTTTCGCCAGCCGGATCTGAACTGGCGCAGCACTTATCCGCGACTGGCCGCCTGGTATCTGGACGTCAGTCAACGCCCTTCGATGATCGCGACCCTGCCGCCAGTTTGAGTCAATCTGCGCCGCGCCGCACAGTCAAGATAGGACGCGCAGCGTCCTGAACGGCATACCCACGCGGAGCGTGGGCACGATGGTGTTCTCGCGTGCGGCTATCGTTCCTCACGCTCCAGCGTGGGAATGCCGTGGGTGACGCTCTGCGTCACAAATCTGCGCCGCGCCACGCCCTCAAGACCGGACGCGGAGCGTCCAGAACGGCATGCGACGCGGAGCGTCGCACGATAGTCAGGAAGAAGCATGAGCACGATAGACGCCTCAGCAGTCAGGCTCATCAGCAGTGTAGCGGCGGGCCGGATTAACTGCTGCGTCGAACTCGCGCAGCGCCTTGGCACCGATCAGTAGCGGGAAGTTGAAGTGGCTGCGGTCGACCAGATTGACTTCGACCGTACGCTTCTTGTTTCCCAGGCACAGTTCCAGGTCTACAACAGGACGCTTGGCAGGGTTGATGCCTTCGTCGTCTTCGTCATCACCTTCTGCACGCCCTTTGATCTTGCTGATCCGCGACACCTTGTGCTCATACACCTTGTTGTCGGCGCCCTTGGTTGCCAGACGGAATCGCACCCAGTCATCGCCATCACGCTGGAACAGCTCGATGTCCTTGGCCGACAGTGAAGCAGTCAGTGCGCCGGTGTCCATCTTGGCCTTGAAGGTCTGGTCTACGTCCAGAACCTTGATGTTCTCGTAGCGGCCATACAGCGTCGGTTCAGCAGCCATGACCGGCAGGGCCAGCAACGACAATAGCGCCAGGATCGGTTTCACGTGAGAGGTTCCTCGCAATGGTCAGCGCCTGATTGGCGCGCGTTTTTAGACAGCGAACCTGCAGTAGGTTCGCCAGCAAGAGTGTCAGGCCAGCATAAGTGCCCGGACGTGAAACATTTGTAAGCACCTGTGTAATTGGCGTAAAACGCGTGGGTCTTTATTATTGCCGCCCCTGAACCTTCAAGAGTCCGCTATGCGCCGTCTGCTCACCGGCTGTTTTGTTGCTTTGTTGTTACTGATCAATACGCTGGTATTGATAGGTCCGTTATTGGTTTTTGCCTTGCTCAAGCTGCTGTTCAGAGGCCGAATGCGCGATCGCTGTTCAGTCGCCGTTATGTGGATTGCCGAAACCTGGGCCGAGATCGACAAGGTCATCTTCGCAACCTGTGTACCGACGCAATGGGATATTCGTGGCGATGAGGGCTTGCGCGGTGATACTTCGTATCTGGTCATCAGCAATCATCAGTCGTGGGTGGATATTCCCGCGCTGGTCCAGGCACTCAACCGGCGCACGCCCTTCTTCAAGTTTTTCCTGAAAAAAGAACTGATCTGGGTGCCTCTGCTGGGCCTGGCGTGGTGGGGGCTGGATTACCCGTTCATGAAGCGCTACAGCAAGGCGTTTCTGGCGAAGCACCCGGAACTGAAGGGCAAGGATCTGGAAATCACCAAGGCCGCCTGCGAGCTGTTCAAGCGTCAGCCAGTGACCATCGTCAACTATCTGGAAGGCACGCGCTTTACTCCGGGCAAACATGCGACTCAAGCATCGCCCTATACCCATCTGCTCAAGCCCAAGGCCGGTGGCGTCGCATTCGTGCTGGCTGCCATGGGCGAGCAACTGGACGCCATTCTGGATGTCACCGTGGTCTATCCGGGTTCAGGCATTCCGGGGTTCTGGGACATGCTGTGCGGGCGGGTGCCCAAGGTGATTGTCGACATCAAAACCCGTGAAATGGACCCGGCACTGTGGCAGGGCGATTACGAGAACGATCCGGTGTTTCGCGAGAAAATCCAGAGCTGGGTCAACCAGCTCTGGGTGGAGAAAGATGCGCGTATTGCGGCGTTGCGGCTTGAATCAGCTGCCGGAACCCCATAACCCACTCAGGCTCTGCAACGCCGAACCGCTGGCACCTTGCTGCCCGAGGTATTGCAGAATCAGCGGGGCAAACTGGCTGACCATCGTGCTGTCCATGCCCAGTGCCTTGAAGGCGTTATTCACATCACCCATGCTCTGCACGTTGCCCAGTGCGCTGTTGAGCATCGAGTTATCGCCGGACTTGCCACCGAGCAGGCTGCCCAGTGCGTTTGCGCCTCCCAGGCTGTCCAGTGCGGAGGTGCCGGACATCTGCTCCAGGCCGGGAACCGATTTGGCCAACTGCGAATAATCGGTGCTGGTCAGCTTGTTCTTCGCCAGCCCGAGCAATGCGCCTGTTCCGCCAACGGCTTGTTCAGGGGTGACATTGAGCTGGGTGCCAAGGGTATTAAGCAGTCCTGCGACTTCAGGGGCCGCTGTGGCTTTCTGATTGCCACTCGTGGCATTGGAAACCGCATTTGCGGCGTCATTCAGATTGAAGGCAAACACCGGGCTTGCAGCCAGTGCCATCAACGTTACCAAAGCCATACCGCGTGCAGTTTTCATTGCGTCACCCTTATCAAACCTGAACCGCCCATGAGTGGGCGGTAAAGCAGACGGTTTGACTGTGAGCAACAGAGGCTTGTTCCCAACGCGCTGAAGACAGGCAGTTATTTCATTTGCCTGAATCGGCTCTGGCAGACGAGGTGGGCTCCCTAGCATTTCTGCTAGCTGTGCAGCACGAGATAACACGCCCAGAATTACGGTTCTATCATCGATTGCCGCAGGTGATGTTCATGTCTTCTGCCAGCCCTGTAGTGCTCTGCACTTACCATTACGACGCAACGGATCGCTTGGCCGACTGCTCGCCTGCCGGGCAGGGGAGCGACCGGTTCTTTTATCAGCAGAATCGCTTGGCGACGCAAATTCAGGGGCAGATACAGCACACGCTTCTGCGTACGGACGAGCATTTGCTGGCTCACCTGAGTGTAGAAAACAACCAGAACGATTGTCTGTTACTGGCGACGGATCAACAGCAGTCCGTGATCGCGGCACAGGGTTTGGCGTTTGCTTATACGCCTTACGGCCATCGTTACCCTTCAGGCCCCGCAAGCCTGCCGGGCTTTACCGGCCAGCGGCCTGACCCGATTACAGGGCATTATTTGCTGGGCAATGGGTACAGGGCTTTTAATCCGGTGTTGATGAGGTTCAATAGTCCGGACAGTTTGAGCCCGTTTGGCGAGGGCGGGTTGAATGCGTATGCATATTGTGAGGAGGACCCGGTTAATCGGGTTGATCCAGGCGGACATTTGCCAACGTTTTTAGTGAGCATTTTGAAAAGAGCAAGCAGTGTGAAAAAGCGCTTACTTGGTCGAAACGTTAGCCAGGATTCTCTATCTTCCCCGTTGCTTGATCCTGTCGAGAGTTTCGGGTCCACACAGGTAACTACTTCAACTAACTCGGTGAGCTCGCATATGTCTGCATCTGGTATTATCGATAGGTCACAATTTGTTGCCCCACCACCCCGCCCTCCCAAGAAAGGACTGCCGAGCAATGTCCCACCGCCCATCCCTCCAAAGAAAGGGCCGCCCAGCAATGCTCCACCATTCGTTCCTGCTCGAAAAAGTTACCTGAGGATAGAAGGTGAAGATGTAGACATTCATGAAGCTAAAAGACGGCGTGATGAACTGGTCCTGACAAATGAATCATATATTGGTAGAGGTGATTTTGTACCGTATGTTGTAAAGAATAATCTTGACTATTATAGACGTGCGGTTGAGCGTCTTAGAGGTGGCAATGGCACTATCGAGAAGCGGGCGGGCGCGTCAAATCGATTCCGATAATGGCCAACCACCCAGTTGGTTAAAGGGGTAGGCGGAGCGCCTTTTAACCATGACGCTGATAATAGGTTTTGTTGTGTTTAAGTCACGCCCATCAATGAGTGAAGGGCGCTTCGGTCTGTGCGCCGGCATGACTGTGTTCAGCGCCTTTCGGCCTGGCACCTAGTAGTTCTGCTAGCTGGGCGCAAGCAGATAGTCAGCCCAGACTTGCTGCAATGGGTGACTTCAAGGAGTGAAGCCATGGCTTCGTCTGGGCAATCCGTGCTCTGTGTTTATCGCTACGATCCATTGGATCGCCTGGCCGATTGTTCGGCCGCGGGGCAGGGCAGCACTTGCCTTTTTTATCAGAAGACACTCTTGGCTACGCAGATTCAGGGGCAGGTCCAGCACACTCTTATGCGCACGGATGAGCATTTGCTGGCGTGCCTGAGTGCAGAAAATAATCAGCGCGACGGCACGTTGTTGGCGACGGATCAACAGCAGTCAGTGATTGCCGCTCAGGGGTTGGAGTTTGCCTACACGCCTTACGGACATCGTTATCCTTCAGGCCGCGCAAGCCTGCCGGGCTTTACTGGCCAGCGGGTTGACCCGGTGACGGGGCACTATTTGCTGGGGAATGGGTATCGGGCGTTTAACCCGGTGTTGATGAGGTTCAACAGCCCGGACAGTCTGAGCCCGTTTGGTGAGGGTGGGGTGAATGCGTATGGGTACTGTGGGGGGGATCCGGTTAATCGGGTTGATCCGACGGGGCACGTTAATGCTCGAATACTGGCACTGATATTCCGAAATAGACAAGCTTTGGTCGCTGCGAAAAAAGTCACTGAGCACCGCCATAGCGTTCTTGTGCCTGGCATCCCAACCTCCTCGGGTTTAACGCGTACAGGAGGTGTTTCAGGGGCCAAAGGGCCCGCAGTTGTTCCAGATTTCATCAATAAACTGGCCCAACCTGAAAATGTGCCGGCTCATTTAAAAACTCGACGGCGTTTACCTGCGGTACCAAGCGACGCGCGGCTGCATACAAGATGGGCCGCCCCTAAGTCCTCAATAGCACCTCGTAATATCTACCACCTCCCAAGCGGAGTGGTGCGCCGTCCAAAGCGTATCGAGCTTCCCGCAACGCCATTCCAGCGGGTGCTCACTGGAGATCTGCCAATGGACACAATTTATGAGTACCCAAGACTTTCACGCTCTAAAGCACGTGCCTTGGAGGTAATTAGAAGAGGGGAAACGTTGCGGAGAGATCATTCTTACAGTATTTCAGCAAGTGTTAACTTCAGGCAGTCAGATCCCACGTCTTCCGTGAATATTGCCGTGCGGTTTTAGAAAGGAAATTCGACTGGCGCTCTCAGGAAGCAGCGCACCTGCATAAAGTGCGCTGCTTTAAAAGATCGAAGATGGATCTACGCCCCGCCAAACAACCCATGCGGATCAATCACAAACTTCTTCGGCACCCCCGAATCAAACTCGCCATAACCCCGCGGAGCCTCATCCAGACTGATCACCTCGACCCCCACTATGTCGGCGATCTTGATGCGGTCCCACATGATTGCCTGCATCAGCTGGCGGTTGTATTTCATGACCGGGGTCTGGCCGGTGTGGAAGCTGTGGGATTTGGCCCAGCCCAGGCCGAGGCGAATGCTCAGGCTGCCCATTTTTGCGGCAGCGTCTACCGCACCTGGGTCTTCGGTGACGTACAGGCCGGGGATGCCGATCTTGCCTGCGACGCGCACCACGCCCATCAACGAGTTGAGAACGGTGGCGGGTGCTTCGGCCTGAGCGCCAGCATGGCCGTGACCGCGTGCTTCGAAGCCTACGGCGTCGATGGCGCAATCCACTTCAGGCTCGCCGAGCAGGGCAGCGATCTGTTCGTGCAGTGGCGTGTCCAGGGACAGGTCAGCAATTTCGAAGCCTTGGGCCTTGGCGTGGACCAGGCGTTTCGGGTTGACGTCGCCGACGATTACCACCGCCGCGCCCAACAAGCGTGCTGACGCCGCCGCAGCCAGGCCGACCGGGCCAGCGCCTGCCACATAAACCGTGCTGCCAGGCCCCACACCTGCGGTCACTGCACCGTGGTAGCCGGTGGGCAGTATGTCGGACAGGCAGGTCAGGTCGCGGATTTTCTCCATCGCCGCGTCGCGGTCTGGCAGTTTGAGCAGGTTGAAGTCAGCGTAAGGCACCAGGACGTATTCAGCCTGACCGCCGACCCAGTCGCCCATGTCGACGTAGCCGTATGCACCGCCGGGGCGGGCCGGGTTGACCGTCAGGCAGACGCCAGTGTTCTGTTCCTTGCAACTGCGGCAGCGACCGCAGGCCACGTTGAACGGCACAGAAACCAGATCACCGACTTTCAGATGTTCCACGTCGCGCCCGGCTTCCAGCACCTCGCCGGTGATTTCATGACCCAGGACCAACCCGGTTTGCGCCGTCGTGCGACCACGCACCATGTGTTGGTCCGAGCCGCAGATATTGGTGGAGACTACGCGCAGAATCACGCCGTGTTCGATGCGCTTGCCGCGTGGGTCTTCCATTTTCGGGAAGGGGATTGATTGCACTTCGACCTTGCCAGCGCCGAGATACACTACACCGCGATTACCAGACATACATGTCACCTCGCTTTTATTGTGGTGGAGCAGAGAGAAGCAGTTGCAGCTATAAAACCACCGTCCTGTTGGCGTTGAGAAACACCCGCCGTTCAATGTGATAGCCCACTGCGCGGGCCAGTGTCAGACCTTCGATGTCTCGACCTTTGGCAATCAGGTCTTCGGGATAGTGGCTGTGATCAACCACTTCCACGCCTTGAGCAATGATCGGGCCTTCGTCCAGATCGTTGTTGATGTAATGCGCGGTGGCACCCACCAGTTTCACACCCTTGTTGTAAGCCTGATGGTAAGGCTTGGCACCCTTGAAACCGGGCAGCAGCGAGTGGTGGATGTTGATCGCCTTGCCGTCCAGCTTGCGGCACAAATCGGGTGAAAGGACCTGCATGTAGCGGGCGAGAATCACCAGCTCTGCGCCGGATTCTTCGATCACCTGCCAGACCTTCGCTTCCTGCGCAGGCTTGTCGTTCGGGTCCAGAGGGAAATGGTAGTACGGAATACCGTGCCAGCCAGCCAATGGCTCAAGATCCGGGTGATTGGACACCACCGCGACCACGTCCATGGACAGTTGATTGATACGCTGGCGATAGAGCAGATCGTTCAGGCAGTGATCGGCTTTTGAAATCATGATCACCACTTTTGGCCGGTAGTTGGGTGCTGTGAGTTCGAAGATCATGCCGAAGGCTTCGCCTGGTTCGCTCAGCCCGGCCCGGAAAGCCTGTTCGTCGAAAGCCTGGGGCTGACGAAATTCCACGCGTATGAAGAAACGCCCTGACAGGCGATCATCGAAGGAGTGGTGCTCAGTGACGTAGCAGCCCTGCTCGAACAGGAAGCGGGTCACCGCATCTACCGTGCCCAGTACACTGGGGCAGTCGGCGGTTAAAATCCACGTATCGGGCGCGCGGCTCATTGAATCAAAGCTCCTGAATGTTCGTTATCCACAGATACGGCTGACTCTTGTGCCAATGCTCCGCGTTATACACAAATCTTGTGGGAGCGTACCGGGCGACGCTTCGCTTGTTCGCGAAGGGGGCGGTACATTCACCGGAAATGTCTGGACTACCGTCTTCGCGGACAAGTCCGCTCCCACAGGCCTCTCCCTCTGGAGTCTTCATTGAGACCGACGCTGCGGTTTCAGCCCCGGTTCCAGGCTCTTCACGCCTGAATGCTCAGCCCGTACTCGGCACTCGCATCCTGCAACCACAGCCACCAGTAATCCGAGAAGCTGCGGCGGACCAGCAGCTCCCAGGTTTCTTCACCGGTACGGCGGATCACCAGTTGTGATTTGGCGAACACGGTGCCGACGGCCTTGCCCACCGGGAAGTTGTCCGGGTGCACGTCGTAGCTGGTGGACTTCATCAATACCTGGCGCACTTTCGGACCGGTCAGTTCGAGGATCGACTGGCCGCCACTGACGTTGACGATGGAGATATGCAACCCGGTCAGCGCCTCGCGCAGCTTTTGCTCTGCCGCGAACTCTTCGCCGCTCGGCACGATCAGCAGCCATTCATCCGGGCCAAGCCATTGCAGCGAGCTTTCGCCACTGATGACCAGCATCAGTGCGGCGGGAAGCTCCATGCCAAGCGCCTTGTGTACGCCTGCGGCGAAGGCCGGATCGTGGGCATTGCCACGAATCGTCAGGTGGCCCAGCAGCTTTTTCTCGCGCAGGAACACGCCGGGGCTGGCGCGCCCCTTGCCAATCAGGCTGTCGAGGTTTGCGTGGAACAGCGGCGACTCGGCTTTGACATCGGTGGTCGGGCGCTGCTGGTAAACGTTCGCTGTGGTCATGAATCACCTGCCTTGAATTCTGTTTGCTGCTGATGATCGGCGCTCCGCGTGTTACTCGACATTCTGGCGCTCGCCCTTTGGATCGAAGAACACCGAGGAAACGATCTCGGCTTCGATCACGCTGCCGTCTGCCAAAGGCGCGAAGACCCGCTCTCCCATGCGCGCCAGGCCGCCTTTGACCACGCCCATCGCAAACGAATAGCCCAGCGAGTTGTGTGCATAGCTGGAAGTCACATGGCCAACCATGCTCATCGGGATCGTCTGTTTGGTATCGAACACCAGTTGCGCGCCCTCTGGTAGCCATTTGGTCGGGTCGACAGGCTTGAGGCCGACCAGTTGCTTGCGCTGTTCGCGTACACAGTCTTCGCGATTCATGCCGCGCCAGCCGATCCACGAGAATGGCTTGGTCCGGCCGACACACCAGCCCATGTTCAGGTCGTCGGGCGTCATCGAGCCGTCGGTGTCCTGACCGACGATGATGAAACCCTTCTCTGCGCGCAGCACGTGCATGGTCTCGGTGCCGTAAGGCGTCAGGTTGTACTGTTTGCCTGCCTCGGCGATCTTTTCCAGAACGCCCATGGCGTAGTCAGCCTGAATGTTGACCTCGTAGGACAGCTCACCGGTAAACGAGATACGGAATACGCGAGCTGGCACACCGGCGACCAGACCTTCCTTCCAGGTCATGAACGGGAAGGCTTCACGGCCCAGATCGATATCGGTGACTTCGCTGAGCAGCTTGCGGCTGTTGGGGCCGGACAGCGTCAGCGTCGCCCAGTGATCGGTCACTGAGGTGAAATACACTTTCAGGTCCGGCCATTCGGTCTGCTGATAGATTTCCAGCCATTGCAGGACGCGTGCAGCGCCGCCTGTGGTGGTAGTCATCAGGAAGTGGTTGTCGGCGAGGCAGGCAGTCACGCCATCATCGAAGACCATGCCGTCTTCCTTGCACATCAGGCCGTAGCGAGCCTTGCCCACGTCCAGTTTGGTCCACGCGTTGGTGTAGATGCGGTTGAGGAATTCGCGGGCATCCGGGCCTTGAATGTCGATCTTGCCCAGCGTAGAAGCGTCCAGCAGACCCACACTGTCACGCACAGCCTTGCATTCGCGAGCGACGGCTGCGGGCAGGTCTTCACCGTTTTTCGGGAAGTACCACGGGCGTTTCCACTGACCGACATCCTCGAACTCGGCACCGTTTTTGACATGCCAGGCGTGCAGTGCGGTGAAACGCACCGGTTCGAAGATGTGCTTGCAATGACGCCCGGCTATCGCGCCGAACGTGACCGGCGTGTAGTTGGGACGGAACATGGTGGTGCCCATTTCCGGGATCGACACGTTCAGTGAACGGGCGGCGATGGCCAGACCGTTGACGTTGCCCAGCTTGCCCTGATCAGTACCGAAACCCAGTGCGGTGTAGCGTTTTACGTGCTCGACCGACTCGAAACCTTCACGGGTCGCCAGCTCGATGGCGGCAGCGGTCACGTCGTTCTGCAGGTCGACGAATTGCTTGGGGGCCCGAGCGGTGCCTTTCTCGTGCGGCACCTGAAACAGCGCCAGTGTCGGTTCTTCGGCGCGACTGAGGGCTTTGGGCATCACGCCTTCGACCACCTTGAAGCCTGCTTCGCTGGCCGCGCGCACGCCACCTTCGAAGCCATCGGCCAGGCTGTCAGCCAGACTGTAGACGCCGTTGACGCCGCCTACGCAGATACGTTTCTGCGGTGCTTCGCCCGGTACAAACCCGAGGATGTCCTCACGCCATACCGGCTTGCCACCCAAGTGCGAGGCCAGGTGCACAATCGGGCTGTAGCCGCCGGAGCTGGCCACCAGATCGCAATCAAGCCATTCGCCGGGGCTGGTGACTGCGTGCGTCTTGACGTCGATTGCGGCGACGCGGGCAGCTGTCACGCGTTTGCTGCCACGCGCTTCAATCACTGCGCTGCCGGTCAGAATGCGAATGCCTTTGGCGCGGGCTTCCTCAACCAGCGGGCCGCGCGGGTTGTGCCGCGCATCGGCAATCGCAACCACTTGCAGGCTGGCGTCGAGCCAGTCCAGCGCAACGCGGTAGGCATGGTCGTTGTTGGTGGACAGCACCAGTTTTTTACCCGGTGCTACGCCGTAACGCCGGACATAGGTCGAAACGGCGCCGGCCAGCATGTTGCCCGGCACATCGTTGTTGCCGTAAACCAGCGGGCGCTCATGAGTACCGGCAGCCAGCACCACGCGCTTGGCGCGTACCCGGTGCATGCGTTGGCGAACCATGCCGATGGGCGCGCGATCACCGAGGTGATCGGTCAGACGTTCGTGAATGGTCAGGAAATTGTGATCGTGGTAGCCGTTGACCGTGGCGCGCGGCAGCAGTGTCACGTTGCGCAGGCTTTTCAGCTCGGCGACCACCGTAGCCACCCATTCGGCAGCGGGTTTGCCATCGAGACTTTCACGGCTGTCGAGCAGACTGCCGCCGAACTCCTCCTGTTCATCCGCAACGATCACTCGGGCACCACTGCGGCCCGCAGCCAGCGCGGCGGCCAGGCCGGCAGGGCCAGCGCCTACGATCAGCACGTCACAGTGCTGGTTCATCGCGTCATAGCTGTCCGGATCGTTCTCGGTCGGCGAGCGCCCCAGGCCCGCAGCCTTGCGGATGTACTTTTCGTAAGTCATCCAGAACGATTGCGGGTACATGAAGGTTTTGTAGTAGAAGCCCGGTGGCATCAGCTTGCCACCGACCTTGCCCAAAATGCCCATGACGTCGGTGTTCACGCTTGGCCAGCCGTTGGTGCTGGTGGCGACCAGTCCTGCATAGAGCGCTTGTTGCGTGGCGCGCACGTTGGGGATTTGCGTCGCTTCGGTCGCGCCGATCTGCAACACGGCGTTTGGCTCTTCCGAACCCGCTGCGAAGATGCCGCGCGGGCGGGAGTATTTGAAACTGCGGCCGATGATATCGACGCCATTGGCCAGCAGGGCAGAGGCCAGCGAGTCGCCTTCAAAGCCCTGATAGGTCTGGCCGTTGAAGGTGAAGTTGAGCACCTTGCTGCGATTGATACGGCCGCCGTTGGGCAGGCGCTGGGTCTGGCTCATACCTTGTCTCCCTGATCCGTGAACTGCGGCTTCGTACCAATCGGATAGGTTTCGAGAATCTCGTAGGTCACGGTATTGCGCGTCATGTTGAAGTACTGGCGGCAACCGGCAGCGTGTATCCACAGCTCGTGGTGCAGGCCGCGCGGGTTATCGCGAAAGAACATGTAGTCGCCCCATTGCTCATCGGTGCAGGCACCTGGGTCCAGCGGGCGTGGAATATGCGCCTGGCCGGACGGGTGGAATTCCTCTTCGGAGCGCAGTTCGCCACAGTGAGGACAGAAGATATGCAGCATGGTCGGGTTCTCCTGTTAGTGGGCTACGGCTGCAGCGCCGTGTTCGTCGATGAGCGCGCCGTTGTGGAAACGGTCGATGGAGAACGGTTTGGCCAGCGGGTGCATCTCGCCTTTGGCCAGACTGGCGGCAAACACGTTGCCCGAGCCCGGCGTGGCCTTGAAGCCGCCTGTGCCCCAGCCGCAGTTGAAGAACATGTTCGGCACCGGCGTCTTGGAAATGATCGGGCAGGCGTCCGGCGTGGTGTCGACGATGCCGCCCCACTGGCGGTTCATGCGCACACGCGACAGCACTGGAAACATCTCAACGATGGCCTGAATAGTGTGTTCGATCACCGGGTAAGAGCCACGCTGGCCGTAACCGACCCAGCTGTCGATACCGGCACCGATCACCAGGTCGCCCTTGTCGGACTGGCTGATGTAGCCGTGCACGGCGTTGGACATGATGACACTGTCGATAATCGGCTTGATCGGCTCGGAGACCAGTGCCTGCAAAGGATGTGATTCGATCGGCAGACGAAAGCCCGCCAGTTTGGCCATGTGCCCGGAGTTACCGGCGGTTACCACGCCGACACGTTTGGCACCGATGAAACCCTTGTTGGTTTCGACGCCGATGCACACGCCGTTTTCCTTGCGAAAGCCGATGACTTCGGTCTGCTGGATAAGGTCCACGCCCAAGGCGTCGGCGGCACGCGCAAAGCCCCAGGCCACTGCGTCGTGACGAGCTACGCCGCCACGGCGCTGAACGGTTGCGCCGATGATCGGGTAGCGGGTGTTTTTCGAGCAGTCCAGGTATGGGATTTCCTCAGCGACCTGCTTGCCGTTGAGCAGTTCGCCATCTACACCGTTCAGGCGGTTGGCGCTGACACGCCGCTCGGAGTCGCGCATGTCCTGCAAGGTGTGGCACAGGTTGTAGACGCCGCGCTGGGAAAACATGACGTTGTAGTTCAGGTCCTGGGACAGGCCTTCCCACAGTTTCATCGCGTGCTCATAAAGGTGGGCCGACTCGTCCCACAGGTAGTTGGAGCGCACGATGGTGGTGTTACGTGCGGTGTTGCCGCCGCCCAGCCAGCCTTTCTCGACCACGGCCACATTGGTGATGCCGTGCTCCTTGGCCAGATAGTAGGCAGTCGCCAGACCGTGCCCGCCACCGCCGACGATGACCACGTCGTAGACCTTTTTCGGGGTCGGCGTGCGCCACATGCGCTGCCAGTTTTCGTGATGGCTGAGGGAATGCTTGAGAAGGCCGAAGCCTGAGTAATGCTGCATGTAAGGCTACTCCTGACTCAGCGATAAACCGGGAAATCGGCGCACAAGGCTGCTACCTGGCTGGCGACGTTGGCCTCGACATCGGCATCACCGAGGTTATCGAGAATGTCGCAGATCCAGCCCGCCAGCTCGACGCATTGGGTCACCTTGAAGCCGCGGGTGGTGACGGCCGGCGTGCCTATGCGCAGACCGGAGGTCACGAACGGCGACTGCGGGTCGTTGGGCACCGAGTTCTTGTTGACGGTGATGTGCGCACGGCCCAGTGCCGCGTCGGCGTCCTTGCCGGTCAGGCCCTGACGAATCAGGCTGACCAGAAACAAATGGTTGTCGGTCCCGCCTGAAACCACATCGAAGCCGCGGTCGATGAATACCTGCGCCATCGCTTGTGCGTTGTCGATGACCTGCTGTTGATAAGCCTTGAAACCTGGCTCCATCGCTTCCTTGAAGCACACGGCCTTGGCGGCGATAACGTGCATCAGCGGGCCGCCCTGACCGCCGGGGAAGACGGCGGAATTGAATTTCTTCTCCAGCTCTTCGTTGGCCTTGGCGAGAATCAGGCCGCCGCGTGGGCCACGCAGTGTCTTGTGCGTGGTGGTGGTGACCACATCGGCATACGGCAGCGGGTTCGGATAGAGACCGGCAGCCACCAGACCTGCAACGTGCGCCATGTCGACGAACAGGTAGGCACCTACCTTGTCGGCGATTTCACGGAAGCGCGGAAAATCCAGCGTCTTCGAGTAGGCCGAGAAACCGGCAATGATCATTTTCGGCTGGCATTCGACGGCGATGCGTTCGACTTCGTCGTAATCGATCAGCCCGGTGGTGGTGTCGATGCCGTACTGCACGGCGTTGTAGAGTTTGCCCGAGAAGCTGACCTTGGCACCGTGGGTCAGATGACCGCCGTGCGCCAGGCTCATGCCCAATACAGTGTCGCCTGCTTGCAGCAACGCCAGATAGACCGCTGCGTTGGCCTGGCTGCCGGAGTGTGGCTGGACGTTGGCATAATCGGCCCCGAACAGCTGTTTGGCGCGCTCGATGGCCAGTTGCTCGACCTTGTCGACGTGCTCGCAGCCGCCGTAGTAACGCTTGCCAGGGTAGCCCTCTGCGTACTTGTTGGTCAGGCCGCTGCCCTGCGCCTGCATCACGCGTTTGCTGGTGTAGTTCTCCGAGGCGATCAGCTCGATATGGTCTTCCTGACGCTGCTCCTCGGCGTTCATTGCCGACAACAGTGCGTCGTCATAACCCTGGATCTGGTCTTGCTTGCTGAACATCGCGGATCTCCCAGCGGCGGCGCGGCGCCTGACTTGTCGTTAGGGCCGAACAGAGCCCTCTGAGAGCGATGGTAGGGCCGGACCGAAGTCGCCAAATGCCTATGGACGCCACACAAAGGTGCGTTTACGACATGGGGGCCAAGGGAACGGAAATAGCAGAAGAGGCGTTGCGCGGTGACGAGGCCGCAAACGAAAAAGCCCGCTCCCGGCTGGAGTGATTCCAGCACAGGGAAGCGGGCTTGTCGGTTTCAGACTTTAATTTTCAGGCCTTAGCCGTGGTTTTTGCCCAGCAGTGCGTGATACAGCTCGGTATCCCCGAGAATGCCGACCACTTTGTTGCCGTCCTGCAGGACCAGCTTGTTGCCGGTCTGGTAGCGGATCTGCAATGCGTCGCGCATGCCGATGTTGGAGTGCACCAGGGTAGGGCGACGGTCGAGGGTGCCGACGTCCTGGCCGGGGGTCCAGTTCTGCAGATCGAGGGGCGTAGCACCTTGCCGTGCGCCCTTGATCACATTGCCTTCGGCCAGGTCGAGCCATGAGTCGCCGCTCGGGTCCAGGCACACCGAATCGTTGACGTGCGTGCACTCATCGACCGTGCGCATCAGGCTGCGACCACACAGCACGTTCAGTGGGTTGGTGTGTGCAACGAAGGTGCGCACGTATTCGTCTGCCGGATTGAGCACGATCTGCTCTGGCACGCTGTATTGCACGATGCGGCCGTCTTTCATGATGGCGATCCGGCTGCCGAGCTTCAGGGCTTCATCCAGATCGTGGCTGACGAAGACGATGGTCTTGCTCAGCTTGCTTTGCAGGGCCAGCAGTTCGTCCTGCAAGCCTTGGCGGATGAGCGGGTCAAGCGCCGAGAACGGTTCGTCCATCAGCAGAATATCGGCATCCATTGCCAGTGCACGGGCCAGCCCCACTCGCTGCTGCATGCCACCGGACAGCTCGTCCGGCTTCTTGTTGCGCCACTGGGTCAGGCCCACCAGCTCGAGCTTTTCATCGACCAGCTTGCGTCGTTCCTTTTCCGGGCGACCCTGCATTTCCAGGCCGAAGCTGATGTTCTCGCGTACTGTCAGCCAGGGCATCAGGGCGAACTTCTGAAAGACCATCGCGATGCGTTTGGTGCGCATCATTTTCAGCTCGGCCGCGCTGCAGTTGGCGATGTTGATCTGCGAGCCTTCATGCTCGACGAACAACGAGCCACGGCTGACGGTATTGAGGCCGTTGATGCAGCGCAGCAGGCTGGATTTACCCGAGCCGGACAAGCCCATCAACACGCAGATTTCGCCTTTCTCGATGTCCAGACTGGCGTTCTCGACGCCGACGATCTGCCCGGTTTTTTTCAGAATCTGGTCACGCGTGAGGCCTTCGTCCAGCAGCTTGAGGGCTTCACGCGGGTCCTTGGAGAAGATGACGTCTACCTTGTCGAATTTGATGATACTCATGCGTCAGACCCTACCTTGGCTTCGGGTTGTTTGCAGATACGGTCGAGCATTATGGCCAGCAATACGATTGCCAGACCGGCTTCGAAGCCGAGCGCGATATCGGCTGTGTTCAGTGCGTTGACCACGGGTTTGCCCAGACCATCGGCACCGACCAGCGCGGCAATCACCACCATCGACAACGACAGCATGATGCACTGGGTGATCCCGGCAGCGATGCTGGGCATGGCGTAGGGCAGTTCGATGCGGGTCAGCAACTGGCGGCGCGACGAGCCGAAGGCCTTGCCGGCGTCCAGCAATTCCTGGGGTACATCGCGGATGCCCAGATACGTCAGGCGAATCGGTGCAGCAATGGCGAAGACCACGGTCGAGATCAGGCCGGGCACTACGCCCAGACCGAATAGCGTAAGGGTCGGGATCAGATAGACGAACGTGGGAACAGTCTGCATCAGATCGAGCAATGGCCGGATGATGGTGTAGAACAGCGGCTTGTGCGCGGCAATGATGCCCAGCGGCACGCCGATGACGACACACACCAGCGTGGCGAAGAGCACCTGCGCCAGGGTTTCCATGGTTTCCTGCCAGTAATGCAGGTTGAGGATCAGCAGAAACGAAAGGATGACGAAAACCGTCAGGCCCCACTTGCGCTGGATGAAATGCGCGAGGGCGGCGATAAGGCCGATCAGTACGAATGGATTGAACCAGGTCAGCGCGAAAGTGAACCCGTGGATCATCATTTCCAGTGTCGAGGCAATCGCGTCGAAGTAGTCGGCGCCGTTGGCCGTCAACCAATCGACAAATGCGGCGATGTACTCGCCCAGAGGGATTTTATGGTCAGTCAGCATGATTTCGGGTGTCCGCTTGCGGAAGGTGAAGAGGGCAGCAGGCGGGTCAGCCCCGCCTGCTGTCGGCTTACTGGGTCAACTTGGCTTTGGCTGCCTCCAGGCCTGGCTTGCCATCGACGGTGGTCACGCCGGCGAGCCAGGTGTCGAGTACTTGCGGGTTTTTCTTGATCCACGCCTTGGCGGCGGCATCAGGCTTCATTTTGTCGTCCAGGACGTTGCCCATCAGGGTGCTTTCCATGTCCAGTGTGAAGGACAGGTTCTTGAGCAACTGACCTACGTTGCTGCATTCCTGACTGTAGCCTTTGCGGGTGTTGGTGTAGATGGTCGCCTGGCCATAGTTGGGGCCGAAGAAGTCATCACCGCCAGTCAGATATTTCATCTTGAAACGCGTGTTCATTGGATGCGGTTCCCAGCCGAGGAACACGACGTCGTTTTTGCGTTTCACGGCGCGGTCAACCTGCGAAAGCATTGCGGCTTCGCTGGACTCTACAACCTTGAAACCTGCGTCCTTGAGGCCGAAGGCGTTCTTGTCGATCATGCTCTGGATCAGGCGATTGCCATCATTGCCGGGCTCGATGCCGTAGATCTTGCCGCCCAGTTCCTTCTTGAATTTGGCGATGTCGGCGAAGTCATGCAGGCCTTTGTCGTAGAGCGCCTGAGGCACTGCCAGGGTGTACTTGGCGTTCTCCAGGTTGGCACGCACGGTTTCGACAGTCCCGGCTTCGCGATACGGCTTGATGTCGTTTTCCATGGTCGGCATCCAGTTGCCGAGGAACACGTCCATGTTCTTGCCGTCGGCCAGCGACTTGTAGGTCACCGGTACGGAAATCATGGTGGTCTTGGTCGTGTAACCCAGGGACTCGAGTACGGCGCTGGTGACCGCAGTGGTAACGGTGATATCGGTCCAGCCTACGTCGGAGAAGTTGACCGTATGACAGGCCTCTGGCTCGGCTGCCTGAGCAAGCACCGGCATACAGAGCGTAGCGGCCAACAGCAACGATTTGGAACCTTTCATGGGTGGACTCCTGTGAGTTTCTTCTAGTCATCAGCAGGTGAACGCTGACGCGGCTTATGGGTTGGCGAGGCTTTTCGCGAAGCTCCATCACTGCGCCGGGCGATCGAGTCGGAACCGATCATGTAACAGGGAAAATCAAACGCCTACAGGGGGCGTCGTATCCAGTGCAGGAGGCGTCGTATCCAGTGCGCGCAAGGTCGCTTACAGATTCGTTGCATCGTACACACGCCCGGTTGCAGTGTTGGGACTGCTGAAAAACGGCCAGTACGTTACACAGTCGCTGCGCAGGTCGGCAGCGGTCGGTTGGCAGGTCGGTGCCTGCGCGAACGCGGTCTTTTGGAGGGGAGTAACGCCGACAAGTTCATTATCGGGTCAGCCCGTGCGGTCGTGTCGTCAGGTCTGTCCGCACTTTTTAGCGGCTGCGCGGTTTTTGATCACACGCCTCGATGGCCGCCACCTTTTAGCGCGAAAACCCGCTGACGACCTGATTTTTCAGGGCGTGCCTTGAGTAGCACTTGGGGCACGTCTAGCCCCATGACGTTTCCCGGTGTGCTACCGAATTGCTCATCAAGAGTGCGGCCAGCGCGCCTTGGCGTCGCAAACAGACACTCGGGTCGCTGCTGGATAGACACTTCGCGACGTCGTTTTCAGGTGTTGTTGAATGGCTGATCAATTTCCGGCATGGGATTTGCGATGTCATCACAAAGCCCATCAATGAAGAGGGCTATAAGAAGAGCCTGTCCTGGGGCCAACCAATGCCATATGTGAGGAGATAGTGTGATGACATCGTTCAATCAAGGGGCCCAACCTCAGAACCGCGCGCCACAATCCATCGGCTTTCTGCTGCTGGATAACTTCACCCTGATCTCCCTCGCATCGGCGGTAGAACCTCTTCGTATGGCTAACCAGCTATCGGGCCGCGAGTTGTATCGCTGGACCACGCTGAGCGTGGACGGCGGTCAGGTGTGGGCCAGTGACGGTTTGCAGATCACACCGGATGCCGCCATGCACAAGGCTCCGGCACTCGATACCGTCATCGTCTGTGGTGGTGTCGGCATTCAGCGCACCGTGACGCGTGAACACGTGAGCTGGCTGCAGAGCCAGGCACGTCAGTCACGTCGCCTCGGCGCGGTGTGCACCGGCAGTTGGGCGCTGGCGTGTGCCGGCTTGCTGGATGGCTTCGATTGCAGTGTGCATTGGGAGTGTCTGGCTTCAATGCAGGAAGCCTTTCCACGCGTGTCGATGAGCACCCGGCTGTTCACCCTGGACCGTAACCGCTTCACCAGCTCGGGTGGCACGGCGCCATTGGACATGATGCTGCACCTGATCAGCCGCGATCATGGTCGTGAGTTGTCGGCCGCGATTTCCGAGATGTTCGTCTACGAACGCATTCGCAACGAACAGGATCATCAGCGCGTGCCGCTCAAGCACATGCTGGGTACCAATCAGCCAAAGCTGCAGGAAATTGTGGCGTTGATGGAGGCCAATCTTGAAGAGCCGATCGACCTTGACGAGCTGGCGGTGTACGTCGCCGTGTCGCGCAGGCAGCTAGAGCGACTGTTCCAGAAATACCTGCACTGCTCGCCGTCGCGCTACTACCTGAAACTGCGCCTGATCCGCGCTCGGCAACTGCTCAAGCAGACACCGATGTCGATCATCGAAGTGGCGTCGGTGTGCGGCTTCGTATCGACGCCACACTTCTCCAAATGCTACCGCGAATACTTCGGCATTCCGCCGCGTGACGAGCGCGTGGGTTCCAACACCGCGCAACAGGTCGCCATGATGCCGATCCCGCAGGCAATGGTGCTCGCCCCATTGTCCGGACCGATGTCGGCGTTGAGTCAGGCGCGTAATGAATCGACGTTTGCGAGTGTGAGGCTTTAGTCGCCCTACGCCACAAGAGGACGCGGAGCGTCCGGAAAGGCATGCGACGCGGAGCGTCGCACGATAGTCGGGATCCAGCGTGGTATGCAGTTCGCGACGCTCTGCGTCGCAAGAGGACGCGGAGCGTCCAGAACGGCGTACTGACGCGGAGCGCCGGCACGCCAGTTGAGTTTTCGTGTGTTTACAGTGCGAAGCGCGACACCATGCTGTTGAGGTCCACGGCCAGGCGGGATAGCTCGGTGCTGGCCGCGCTGGTTTGATTGGCGCCGGTGGTGGATTGTGCAGACAGGTCGCGGATGTTGACCAGGTTGCGGTCCACTTCGCGAGCGACTTGCGCCTGCTCTTCGGCAGCACTGGCGATGACCATGTTGCGTTCGTTGATCTCTTCGACTGCAACGTTGATGGTGTTCAGCGCCAAGCCCGCGCCTTTGGCGATGTTCAACGTCGATTCGGCGCGTTCGGTGCTGTTGCGCATCGAACTCACTGCCTGCTCCGTACCGCTCTGAATGCTACCGATCATGCGTTCGATTTCACTGGTCGATTGCTGCGTGCGGTGCGCCAGGGCGCGGACTTCGTCGGCGACTACAGCAAAGCCACGCCCGGCTTCACCAGCGCGTGCAGCCTCGATGGCGGCGTTGAGGGCGAGCAGATTGGTCTGGTCTGCCAGGCCGCGAATCACGTCCAGCACCTTACCGATATCACGCGATTCACTGGCCAGGTTGATGATCAGTTCAGCCGTACCTTTCACATCGCCGCTCATGCGTTCGATGGCGCTGACGGTTTCCTGAACCAGATCACGACCGTCGCCAGCAGATGTCGCAGCATTGCGAGACGCTTGTGACGTGCTGACGGCATTGCGCGCGACTTCTTCCACGGCGCTGGTCATCTCGTTGACCGCGGTTGCAGCCTGCTCGATTTCGTTGTTCTGCTGCACCAGCCCGCGTGCGCTTTCGTCGGTGACAGCATTGAGCTCTTCAGCAGCCGAGGCCAGTTGCGTGGCCGAACCGGAAATTCCCTGCAACGTATCGCGCAGCTTGTCCTGCATGGTTTTCATGGCCAGCAGCAAACGACCGGCTTCATCGGTACCGTCGATCTGGATCGGCCGGGTCAGGTTGCCTTGTGCGATGGTTTCCGCTGCATGCAGAGCCGTGGCAATCGGCGTGGTAATACTTTTGATCAGCATCCAGGCAAACACGATGGTCAGCAGGGTGGCAGCGATCAACAGTCCGATGACCAGATTGAATGCCGAATCGTACTCGCTGGACGCATCCTTCTTCACCTGGTTCAACTGAGCCGTGTTGAACTCCACCAGTTTGCTGAGCACAACATTCATCTGGTCGGAGTTGTTGAGCATTTCGTTATTGAGCAGGCCCTGCAATTCATCGATCTTGTTGGCGCGAGTCAGAGTCTTCAGGCGCTCTTCAAGCTGGCGATATTGTCCCAGCAGTTGTACGTACTGGCTGTAAAGATTGCGCTCGTCGGGATCGCTGATGAGCTTCTCGTAAATCGCCTGAGCGTCAGTGATCTGCTTGTTGCGCATCGCCATCAACTCGATGGTTTTCTGCTGGGTTTCCGGGTCGCGGTTGACCAGCAATCGATAGGACAGAACGCGCAAACGAATGCTGACTTCAGCGAATCGGTCAAGGCTCTTGATGCTCGGCACATTGTTGTCGGCCAGCACTTCAGTGGCGCCACGGATCTTGCTCATCTGAGACAGTGCAAATACACCCAGAACCAACATGAGTGTGCCGATCATGGCAAATCCAAGAAACGCTCGGGGCGCGATGTTCATATTTCGCAGGGACATAGAAAGCTTCCAGGGTCAGGTACGCAATCCATGCGATTTAACGGTGAAGGGAATGCAGTGAATGGCTGCCTATCGGTCATGCGACTAACGTCTTGAGTCAGTAGGCACTAAATATTGACGACTTATTACTGACGGTTATCTTTGGATATGGCTGACATTCGCGCAAACCCTTGAAAAGGCTGGGTTGAGGGGGGGTAGGGTGATGTCAGTTTGCCCATTGGCTGTGCGCATTTGTCGCAGTTCGGGGCGGTCTGACGAACAGCAGGAACCGGATTCCGAATACGTAGTCACAAGCCCCCTACGCGTCTACGTTATGGACATGTCAACGTCATGACAGATCAGTATCAAAGCCTGAGCGCTGGCATGCGCAGCGACTTTTCTTTATCGTACGCGCCCGTTGAAATTTGCTCGAGAAATCAAAATGTTGGAAGCCTCCCTTAGCCAATTGGAACAACTTGTCGGTGATCTGGTGCAACAGAACCAGGCCCTTCAAGACACAAATGCACAGCTCGGTGCCGAGCTGGCAAAAGCCAAGGACGAGAACGAGAACTTGCAACTGAGCCTGATGGAGCAGGAAGAGAAGCAGGGCAGCACCGCCGCCCGTATCCAGGCACTGGTTGATCGCGCGACCAGCGCAAGCGCTGTTGGCGCATGAACGTCGATGGCAACGGTGTAACCGTTCTCACCATTCTGGGTAATGAGTACTCGGTCAAAGCCCCTGCCGGTGAAGACCTGACCCTTATGAAGGCCGCGGCGATGCTCAATGCGTCGCTGGCCGACACCAAGCGCAAATACCCGACGTTGATCGGTGACCGTCTGCTGGTTCTGGCTGCGCTGAACCTCTGTTCGCAGCAAATCGAGCTTGAGCAATTGCACAAGGTCGAGCTTAAGCGTTACCGCGAGCAGGTCGACGCGACGGTGGATGTGATCGCCAAGACCATTTCCCAGAGCTAAGTGCAGGTCGCAGTCAAAACGAGTGCGATTGCTTGCGTCTGCGCCATTGCCCGAGTCGCTCCTCCAGTAGCCGCGGGCTGTCGATCTGCTGACGACGGGCGTGGCTGAACAGGATCAGCGCCAGCTCTGCGGTGACCAGTGCATCAGCGCTGGCGTTGTGACGCTCTTCGGCATGCAGGCCAAAAAACTGCGTCCAGTCGTCCAGCCCTGCGTGACGCAGGTTGGCTTGTTCACAGAGCATCGGGGCTATTTCTGCGGCATCGAAAAACGGATGCCGCAAGCGGTAGTCCAGGCTTTCTTTCAGTGCGCGCGACAGCATGTGCTGATCGAACGGCGCATGAAAACCCAGAATCGGGCTTTCGCCGACGAACTCCATGAAATCCAGCAACGCCTCGGCCGGCTCGCTGCCCGCGGCAATCGCACTGGGCGCCAAACCATGAATAAGCACGGCCGGGCTGACCTTGTGGTCGACGCGCAACAGCGTACGCTCGAACTGTTGACCCAGATCGATGGCACCGTCTTCAATTACGACCGCACCGATGGACAGCACTTGATCGCGGTTCATGTTCAAGCCGCTGGTTTCAAGGTCCAGCACGACCCAGCGCTGTTGGCGCAACGGCTTGTCGCTGAGGGGCGCGCAGACCGGCAGCTTTTTGAGGCGATCCAGTTGATGCGCTTGCAAGGGTGTCTTTTTCGCGCGCGGCTTGAGCCATTCGAACAGGTTCATAGTTGATAACGCAGGGTCAGGCTGGTTTGCAGTCGCTGCGCCTGGCGAAACGATTCGCGCAGAATGCGTCTGTCCAGATGGTTGAGCGTGTCAGGGTCGATGCGGTTGGAGTAAGGAAGGTTCTGGCGGCTTTGCAATTGATGTTGCTGCATGCGGGTCTGCTGAATGAAGTGGTACGCCTCTTCATACGCAGCGCCATCCAGGGGGTCGATGACTTCACGTTCGACCAGTTGGCGCAGGCGTTCCTGGGTATTGTTGACGCCGACACCATTGGCAAGCGCCAGCAGGCGCGCACCGTCGACAAAGGGCGTCAGGCCTTCGGTCTTGAGGTCCAGGGTGTCTTTTTCGCTGCCTTTGCGCGCCAGGACGAAATCCTTGAAGCGGCCCACCGGCGGCCTTTGGCGCAGTGCGTTCTCGGCCATCATGCGCTGGAACAGCTTGTTGTCTGCTACCTGATCAAGAATGCCGCGGCGCAGTTGCTCGCCGCCGCTCTCATCGCCCCAGACCACGCGCAGATCGAAATAGATACTCGATGCCAGCAGGTTCTCCGGAGTTGCCTCGCGGATAAAGGCTGCAAAGCGCTGTGACCACTCGAGCCGGGACAGGCACAGGTCGGGGTTGCCGGCCATGATGTTGCCCTTGCACAGGGTAAAACCGCACTGTGCCAGGCTCTGATTGATACGCTCGGCAATCGGCAACAATAACGTGCGGATCTGCTCTGCCTCCGCCGCATCGCTGGCTTCAAACAGAATGCCGTTGTCCTGATCGGTATGCAGCGTCTGCTCGCGACGGCCTTCGCTGCCAAAGCACAGCCAGCTGAATGCAATGCCGGGGTCGCCATTTTCTGCAAGCGTCAGCTCGATCACGCGGCACACGGTGTGGTCATTGAGCAGGGTAATGATCTGGGTTATCTGGGTCGAAGAGGCACCATGGGCCAGCATGCGGTCGACCAACTGGACGATATCGCCCCTCAAACCGGCGAGCGCCTCGATACGCGGCGCATTGCGGATGGTCCGCGCCAGGTGGACCAGGTCGACCCGTTGCAAGGAAAACAAATCGCGCTCCGATACCACGCCACACAATCGCCCGTCTCTGACCAGGCACACGTGGGCGATGTGACGTCCGGTCATGGCGATGGCCGCGTCAAATGCGCTGGCGTCCGGGCTCAGATGGAACGGCGACAGGCTCATGGTGTGTCTGACCGGCGCGCTGAAATCGGCATTCACATCGGCAACTGCCTCACGCAGGTCGCGCAGGGTAAAAATCCCCAGCGGGGCCTGCTGCTCGTCGACAATCACGATGCTGCCTACCTGCTGTTCATGCATCAGTTTCACCGCGTCGCGCATGGGTGTTTCAGGGCTGCACATCACCGGGTGACGCATGGCCAGTTCGCCCAGACGTGTATTCAGGGAATACTGCGTGCCCAGGGTTTCAGCGGCGCGCTGCTGGACCTGCTGATTGACCTGATCCAGCAGGCTGCTGACGCCGCGCAGGGCAAAGTCGCGAAACGTTGTGGAAAGCGCGAATAGCTTGATGAACGCCTGCTTGTTCAATTGCAGGCAGAAGGTGTCTTCTGCAGCCAGGTGTTCAGTGCGAGTGGCACGCTCGCCCAGCAGGGCCGCAAGTGGAAAACACTCGCCAGTGGTAATTTCAAATGTTGTTTCTGTGCCGCCTTTGGCAGAATGCGGACGTTCACCGACGATTCGCCCCTGCTTGACGATGTAAAAGTGCTCTACCGGGCCATCGCCAGGCTTGATGATGCTTTCATCCGCAGCATAGAACCGGAGCTGACACTGCTCTACGAGGTACGCCAGATGCGCGTTTTCCATCTGGTTGAAAGGCGGGAATTTTTGCAGAAACTGCATGGTGCCGTGTATGTTCTGTAGCACGGCTGTCTTGCCTGCCTGGGTGAAAGCATCTGCCTTGCTCATGGCCTGTTCCGCGTTCTTGTTA
The DNA here is from genome assembly GCF_032587875.1 of Pseudomonas syringae group sp. 243L2. Taxonomy (NCBI): domain Bacteria; kingdom Pseudomonadati; phylum Pseudomonadota; class Gammaproteobacteria; order Pseudomonadales; family Pseudomonadaceae; genus Pseudomonas; species Pseudomonas syringae group sp. 243L2. Next base: position 870,562 of record NZ_JAWHPL010000021.1, on the reverse strand, counting down.
TTGGTGCTCATGGTCGGCCGCTTGCAGCCAGGTGCCCATTGGACGTAAGTCTTACGCTTGAACCGAGTGACAGTGCCGTGCCTGCTGCGGCGTAACTGATTTGACGAACGCAATGGATTGCGAGCGGAGACTGGCCAGGATGCCGACGAAATGCATCGCAGATTTATCCATATCTGCTGTCGGATTAGTTCAGGGAATGATGAGACTGCAATGATTGACCACGACATTTTGAGCGATGAAGAGCGCAATGCCCTCCATGAGGTCATGCTCACGCCCGCCCGTGACGCACCGCAACGAGTTCTGATCGTCGATGACGACAGCGACGCGCGCGAGCTGCTGGCCGAAATTCTGAGCCTCAATGACATCAGTTGCATGACCGCACCCGGTGGCGACAGCGCGCTCGAAATGATCCAGACGCGTCAGTCCATCGGACTGCTGATTACCGATTTGCGCATGGCACCTTTCGACGGGCTGGACCTGATCCGCAAGGTAAGGGAGTCGGATCGCGCCGAACTGCCGATCATTATCGTCTCCGGCGATGCCAACGTGCGCGATGCCATCGATGCCATGCACTTGAACGTGGTGGACTTCCTGCTCAAGCCGCTTAACACCAAGCAGCTGGTGAAGCTGGTAAAGCGTGAGCTGGGAATGAATTGACGCGTTAGTCGTGCAGTTGAATGACCAGCGTGTCGATCCCCGTTTTCACGGCGGCGGAAACTGCGCTGCAGTGCGCTGACCGTCGATATTGGAGAGCTTCTGCCAACGCAGCAGGTTACGCCAGCCGACAACGGTTGAGTCCCGTGCCCGTTCACGAACGATCAACACCAGTGGTCGCCAGGTTTCTTTGGTCAGCAAAATATCGTCAATGGCCTGCTGGGCCTTTTCCGCTGCCTGCACATCTCCGCGCTGCAAAGCCACAGCCTGAATGCCGCGATAGCCGTCTATTTCGGCGCCTGCCCGGCCCTTCATCGAGTAATTGACGTTGTACTGGCAATACTTGCTGTCCTTGCCCAGACGTTTGATTGTCGCCTCGAAAGCGTCAAGGTGTATAGCCGCGCGCAGGCGGTTGTCGGGGGTGTTTTTGTTGCCTGTCTCATCCGGCTCCAGTGTTTCGATGCAACGCATCAACCACAGATCGCGGTTGGCGGTGATTTCGGCCTGCATGTCGCGCGGCGTGGAGTAGTGCCGGTCCAGATCGGCGTCCTGTTTGTCGCCAATCAGGAAGGGCGATATTTCGTTCTTTTCCAGCGCCCAGGCCAGGTCTCGGGACATGCCCAGTTGCAAACCCAGCCCCTGACCCTGAACCCCATGGTTGGCACCTTTTTTTGCTGACGTGGCCGAGCTGGCAATCGGCGCGAAGTTCAGGTTGGCGGTGACCCCCGCCCGTTGCTGAGCAGTGTCACCCTTGGCGCCGACAACGCTGATGAATCCGCCGGTTTCCGTACGTGTTTCCTTGATTCGATCCGCTTCGACGTAGACCGAAGGTTCCGGCGTCAGGGTTTGAGAGGCATCGCTTGCGCCATCCTTGAAACGTACCGCCGGGACGCGCAATGCCATACGCGCCGCGACGTTGCGGGTGCTGGACGTCGCATCTATCTGGCTGACAGAGACCTCCGGGTTACGCGCCAGTATGGCTTCCAGCGGCCCGGCGTAGCGCTGGCCCTTTTGCGGGTCGATGATGTCCCAGCGGACCATGCTGTCCAGCGCGGTCAGCATGTTGCCGCGCATTTCATCGTCCTTGTGACGGGTGCGGAAAAAGCGCATGAGGGTCGAGCTGGTTTGGGTTTCCTGAGCGGTAAAGCGGCCAGTGAGCGCAGCCTGTATCCCCACACCCTCTGCAACCGCGCTTCCCGCCGCCACACCGATGGTGACCTCGGCGGCTTCGGTTCGTGCTTTGCCAAAGGACATTTCCATTCCCAGAATCGGCATGAACAGCTGGGCAAACGCTTCGTCACTGCGAGATTTCTCTGCCGAAAAGATCGGTGACACGATGGGCGATATCAAGCTGTAGGGGAGCGACGGCAAGCCTACGCCCAGCGTGCCTCCGCCGCCCAGCCGCAGCCGGTCGCGCAGGCGGCTTTCAAGAATGAACGGCTTGAAAAACGTCACAATGTCGCTTTTCTCGCTCAAATGCCGGGTTTTCAGCAGTTTTATCGCCGCGTTCAAGTCCTGATCAAGCACCTCTTCAACAGACTGAGCAGGTTGCAGCGCTGGCGGCAATATCTCGCGCAGGTGCTCATCGACGCGATTGATTGCCTCGTAGACCGACAGCTTGCTGTTCGCCAGTTCGCTGTACAGCGGCGGCAGTTCGATGTGCTGAGCTTTGTGCAGTACGTTGACTGCGCGCTTGCCGTTCGCGTCTGGCTTATCCCATATCTGTGATAGCCGCTGCTGTTGAACGCGGGCCTTGAGCAGGCTTTGCATCGATTTGCCATCGCGATTTTTAAGCGTCACCTGCGACAGGTGAGTGCCTTTCTTTTCCAGAGATTTGAGGTGATCGAGCATGGCGTGGGCGGCCGAGATTTCAAGTTGCAGTCCTGGTGCACCCTTGGCGTTTTTCAGGGTTTCTTCCAGCATACTGATACGCGCAGAAATCACCTGATCAACCTGCTTTCTGGGCGATTGCAGGCCCATGCTTTCGCCCACCGAGTAGGCCCGATCCAGCGTCGATTTAGCAAAGGGTGTTTTGTTCAGCGTGGGGACCAGGCGGCGTGGTAACGAGCTTTTCGCTGGGGCAGTTGCTGTTGCTTGCTCCGGGGTATTGGCCGCCACGGCGCGCATGACCCATTCCATCGTCGCTTTTTTCAGGCGCTGGTCATGCTGCGCATAGGGCGTGCCGGGAGCGTTGCTGAAATAACCGTTACGAACCGCGTTGAAGGCGGCGTGATCAACATCGTCGAACGACTTCTCGTCTCCATCCAGCTTGCTGCGCGCCACCTGTTTGGCGGTTTGCAGCCATGCCTTGACCTTGCCGTCGGGCTCTTTCTGCTGCGCTTCATCGGCATTCCAGAACACGCGCAAAGGCTTGGCCCGCTCGGCCACTATCGGTGCAGTGCCATCGCTGGAGAGCACTTGCAGCATTTCCATGCCACGCGGCACAGTTGCCAGTTTTCGACAGAGGTTGAGCGTGTCCTGCTGAATGCTGTTGTTTGTGGCGCTGCGGGTCCTGACCGACTTCGACATTTCTTCGGCAACGCGTGGCCAATGTTCCAGTGGGTGTTGGCTCAGTACGTCGAGCACACGGTTGGCACGTGTGGCGTCATTGCCCGTCACGTCTGCCAGCGCCGACGTTATTACCTCGATAACCGCGAAAGCTGGCAGCGATGTGGGTGGCGGCGTGCCTTGCAGGCGATCGCCGATACGTTGCAGGGCCGCTTGAATTTCATCCGCACCGGTTGCTGCAAAAGCGTGCGCTTGACTGATCTGACTGGCGAGGTACTGCTCGCGGACGTTCTTGAGAGCGGTTTTATCGATTCGTTCTTGGGCCTCGCCCTCTGCAGGCGTGGTGACCTGGTCTGATGCGGGCAGTTTCTGATCAAGTGTCTTGAGTGCAAAGCGCTCGTCATTGACGATCGCGATTCGCTGATGAATCTCGCCCAGCTCGTCGTTCAGGCGCGCAACATCGGCATCGACCCGCACCAGTCTTTTTGCCAGTTGCTGATGTGTTTGCATGGCCTGTGAACGCGTTGCAAGCGTCTGTCCAATGGCGGTGTCCAGCCTGTCGGCTTCGTCTGACCCTTCGGGCGTCTCCTGTCGCTGGGCGCGCAACGCAGAAAGCTGCATATTGGCGTGCGCGGCCGTGTGCTCGGCCGCGGTCATGTCGTGATCGAGTGAAATCAGCTCACGAGTCTCTGCCACCTTGAGTTGCAGTTCGATTTCGATGGCAGCGTGCCGGTCGGCGAAACGGACATCCAGCGCCTGCATGCGTGTGCGCAACTCGCCCAGCCACTGCTGAGAGAACTCGGCTTTCTGTTTAACCTGATCCTGCCCCTCACTCAGCGCGCCCAGTTGCAGTACCTCTGTGCCCTGAATCAGCTCCCGAAGTTGCTGGCTGGCCAGGCGGGTGGTGGAGTCGGCCTGTTGAACGCGAGCCCTGGCATGGTCCAGTCGTTCGGTCGACGTGGGTGGGGTGGCCTGTTCGAGCGATTCAAGATGCTCGCGCGCAGCGACCAATGCGAGGGTGGCTGTGGCGAGCACCTTGCTCTGATGATCCAGCCGGGTGCTCAACTCTTTCACCGCCGCTGCGATGGTTTCAGGGCTTTGCTGTGAGTTATCGGCCTTGGTCTTGGCGTTGCTGCCATTGCTGGCGACCTCGCGTAGCGGGGCAGGCTTTAGCCACGGAAAAATCCTGGTGGTAATACCCCTTACCGTTGAAGGGGCGGGTCGCTCCCAGAGAGACGTTGGCGCCGCCTTCAGGTGGGTCAGCGCCGAATCGACCATGCGCTGCAGTTCATGCGCTTCTTTCAGCAACGGATCGTGTTTCTCCTCGCTCGATAGGTGCTCACCTTCCTCCGGAATCCCGCTGCGCAAGGGCCGGTTTAAAGTACGACCGGTGCCGGGAATACCGAAACTGAAATTGGTCTGACGCTCGGAAAGCTTGCCAGCGATGCGCGTCTTCAGCCCGTGAGCTTGCTGAACACCTGGCGCTGATTTAGGTGCAGCAGGATTGGCGACTGGCGGAGGCTCAGTCGGTCTTGCCGTGACAGACGGTACTGCCGGCTGCGACGAAGATCCTGTTTCCAGAGGTACAACCGGGGTAGCAGAACGAGTATTGATTCTTAAGGTCATGAGCGGGCTCCATCGGCTCAGATATCAAGTTCGACAGATCAATACAGGTGGTGGTAGTAATCGACACTGCACATTCGGTGGTGCGTAAAACGTGTTTGAAGGGCTGTCGCCATGACGCCAAGAGGTTGCAGGCGACACTTCCTCAAACTGCCAGGGCGGCACGGGGGAGGCGTGTTTGCTCGGGTGCATAACGGGGGCTACGTTGCTGACCCGCGGTTTGCTTCCGTTGGTGAGTCAGCTGTGGCAGGTGCCTGAAACGTTATCCTGCTTGAACGGGAGGTTTTCGGACCTGTCTGGATGGGTGGTCGATATGTGGATTCGGTTCCGCTTTTATTTTGGTGCGCGCGAGGATGGGTGAAAGGTTGTCGGGGATTCAAGGAATGGCAGGTTGATCACCGACGCAATCAGAGACGTTCAGTTGGAAAGTATCTGGGGTATTCGAACAAAAAACGCGATGTTTACTCATCGCCTTCCCGAAGAGGCAGCAAGCTGCCTCTCAGGTCCGATGACTAAAATCCTTACATTCCTTTTTTGGCCTTGAACTCACGACGGCGACGATGCAGTACCGGCTCGGTATAGCCGTTAGGCTGTCGCGTACCTTCGATCACCAGTTCGACGGCTGCCTGGAAGGCAATGTTGCTGTCGAAGTCTGGCGCCAGCGGGCGATACAGCGGGTCATTGGCATTCTGGCGATCCACGACCGGTGCCATGCGCTTCAAGCTTTCCAGCACCTGAGCTTCGCTGACAACGCCGTGACGCAGCCAGTTGGCCATGTGCTGGCTTGAGATGCGCAGCGTTGCGCGGTCTTCCATCAGGCCGATGTCGTTGATATCCGGTACTTTCGAGCAACCTACACCCTGATCGATCCAGCGCACCACGTAGCCGAGAATGCCCTGTGCGTTGTTGTCCAGTTCGTTCTGGATTTCTTCGGGCGTCCAGTCGGTGTTCGGCGCAAGGGGAATGGTCAGAATGTCATCCACCGATGCCTGCTCGCGTTGAGCCAGTTCGGCCTGGCGAGCGAATACATCGACCTTGTGGTAATGCAGGGCGTGTAGCGCAGCCGCTGTAGGCGAGGGCACCCAGGCAGTGTTTGCGCCAGCCAGTGGGTGAGCGATTTTCTGTTCCAGCATGGCGGCCATCAGGTCGGGCATGGCCCACATGCCTTTGCCGATCTGTGCGCGACCTTGCAGGCCGCATTTCAGGCCGATGTCGACGTTGGAGTTCTCGTAGGCACTGATCCATTTCTCGGCTTTCATCTGCGCCTTGCGCACCACCGGGCCCGCTTCCATCGAGGTATGGATTTCGTCACCGGTGCGGTCGAGGAAGCCGGTGTTGATGAATACCACGCGCTCGCTGGCTGCCTGAATACAGGCTTTGAGGTTGACCGTGGTACGGCGTTCTTCGTCCATGATGCCGACTTTCAATGTGTTGCGCGGCAAGCCCAGCACCTGCTCGATACGCCCGAACAGTTCGTTGGTAAACGCGGCTTCCTCCGGCCCGTGCATCTTCGGTTTGACGATGTACATCGAGCCGCTGCGGCTGTTGCTGCGCGAGGTATTGCCGTTGAGGTTGTGGATCGCAGCCAGACTGGTCAACAGGCCATCGAGAATACCTTCCGGCACTTCATTGCCATGCTTGTCGAGAATCGCGTCGATGGTCATCAAGTGACCTACGTTGCGAATGAACAGCAGCGAACGACCGTGCAGCGTGGCTTCGCCGCCTTGTGGCGTGGTGTAGACGCGGTCCGGGTTCATGGTGCGGGTGAAGGTTTCGCCGCCTTTGGACACCGATTCCGCCAGGTCGCCTTTCATCAGTCCCAGCCAGTTGCGGTAGACGACTACTTTGTCGTCGGCATCGACGGCTGCAATGGAGTCTTCGCAATCCATGATGGTGGTCAGCGCGGCTTCCATGAGGATGTCTTTCACGCCTGCCGCATCGGTTTGGCCAACCGGGCTGGAAGCGTCGATCTGCAATTCGAAATGCAGGCCATTGTGTTTGAGCAGCACGGCGAACGGCGCTGAAGCCTCACCCTGAAAACCCACCAGTTGTGCATCGTCGCGCAGGCCCGTGTTGCTGCCGCCCTTGAGGCTGATGACCAGTCTGCCGTCGATCAATTTGTAAGCAGTCGAATCAACGTGCGAGCCAGCCGCCAAAGGGGCTGCCTGATCGAGGAATGCGCGGGCGAAGGCGATCACCTTGTCGCCACGCACCTTGTTGTAGCCCTTGCCTTTCTCCGCGCCGCCTTCTTCGCTGATGGCATCGGTGCCATAGAGCGCGTCATACAGCGAGCCCCAGCGGGCATTTGACGCATTGAGCGCAAACCGTGCGTTCATCACCGGCACGACCAGTTGCGGTCCGGCCATGGTGGCTATTTCTTCATCGACGTTTTGCGTGGTGATCTGGAAGTCCGCTGCTTCTGGCAGCAGGTAGCCGATCTCCTGAAGGAAGGCTTTGTAAGCCGAGGCGTCGTGAGCCTGTCCAGCGCGCGATTGGTGCCACGTGTCGATCTGCGCCTGCAATTCATCTCGTTTGGCGAGCAGTGCCTTGTTCTTTGGCGCAAGGTCGTGGATCAGTTGGTCCGCACCCGCCCAGAACGCAGTGGCGTCGATGCCGGTTCCGGGTGTGGCTTCGTTCTGCACGAAGTCGAACAGGACTCTGGCGACTTGCAGGTCACCGACTTGAACGTACTCAGTCATTGCACTTGCCTCACTCTGCTCAGCAGGGTCGAGCACACTCGGGGAGCGCTCTGTTATTGATCTTGGTGTCATGTAGTGCGAGATTCTGGATACTACATGAGCCGTCGTTGCGTGAAAACGTCGCTGAATATGTCATTAAACGACTGGATATTCATATCGGGTCACGATGATATTCATTGTGTTCCCAAAAGCGCTCGGGATTGTTCCATAAAGCGTGGCAAACGGTACACGATTTACCGCGCACTGGCTGCCTTCGGGGCTGTCTATACTGGTGCGACCGACGCCGTTTTCAAATCACCTGCACAGGAAGAGGAATTGACCGTGGATCATCTCGTCGTAACGTTGGTTGCTCCCGACAAACCGGGTCAGGTCGAACGTATCGCGCAATGCATTGCCGAGCAGGGCGGTAACTGGCTGGAAAGCCGCATGTCGCGCATGGCCGGGCAATTTGCCGGGATCCTCAAGGTGGGCGTCGAGCCGGAAAAGTACGATGACCTGATCAAAGCGTTGAACGCCCTGTCGGCCCATGGCATTCGCATGCTGTTGGCTGAAAGCGTGATAGAGACAACCGCCCCGACCCAGTTGATCAGCATGCAACTGGTCGGTAACGACCGCCCCGGCATTGTGCGCGACATCACCCGCTTGCTGGCCGGGCAGGGTGTCAACGTTGAACACTTGATCACCGACGTTTCTCCTGCGCCCATGAGCAGCGAGTTGCTGTTCCACGCCGATGCAGTGCTGGGCGTACCGGTGGGCTTGTCGCTGGATGACCTGCAGGCAGGGCTTGAGACCCTGGCTGATGATCTGATGGTGGAGCTGGTGTTGGGTACTGAGGACTAGATTCACTTTCAGGTTATCCAGGTTAACCGTGCACCTGCCTGTGGATAACCTGGGGGAATAGCCTTGCACGCCACGTTCGCCGTGGCCTGGCGAAAGTTGATCAAAAAACCAACAGTTTCAATGGCTTGTGCACAGATAAGGTTAGCCTGCCTGTGGATAACCCTTGGAGAACCTCTTGCAGGCCACGGGGGGCGTGGCTTGCGAGGTGTTGTGTGTTTTTTGATCAGCCTCGGCCGCGGGATTTCAGCCAGATATCCACACTGTAGATTGCCAGCCCCGCCCAGATGAAGGCGAAGGTGATGATGGTGCTGGTGGTCAGGTGCTCCCCATACAGCAGCACGGCCAGCAGCAGAACCAGCGTGGGCGCGAGGTATTGCAGGAAACCCAGGGTGGTGAAGGGCAGGTGACGGGCTGCGGCGTTGAAGCACACCAGCGGGATCAGCGTCACCGGGCCTGCGGCGGCGAGCCAGATGGCTTGCGTGGTGGTCCAGAATTCCGGCTGGGCGCTTACGGCCGTTGGGTTGAGCGTTAGCCAGATCAATGCCAGCGGCACCAGCATCCAGGTTTCCACTACCAGGCCAGGCAAGGCGGCAACCGGGGCTTTTTTGCGGATCAGGCCGTAGAACGCAAAGGTCAGCGCCAGGGCCAGTGACACCCACGGCAGGCTGCCGACGTTCCAGACCTGCTGGGCGACGCCAATGGTGGCGAAAGCGACCGCCAGCATTTGCAGACGCCTGAGCCGCTCGCCCAGCAACAGCATGCCCAGCAGCACGTTGACCAGCGGGTTGATGTAATACCCGAGACTGGCTTCAAGCATGCGGCCGTTGTTAACGGCCCACACGTAGACGATCCAGTTCGCAGCGATCAGCGTCCCGCTGAGTGCCAGCACGGCCAGTCGCTGTGGGTTGTTGCGCAGGTCACGCCACCAGCCGGGATGTTTCCAGAACATCAGCACAATCGAGCCGAAGAGGGCTGACCAGAGCACTCGATGGATGATGATCTCGATGGCCGGAACGGCGGAGATGGCCTTGAAGTAGATGGGGAACAGGCCCCAGATGGTGTAAGCACTCAGGCCCAGGATGTATCCACGGCGTGGATTGGCAGCTTGCATGGAGCGTCCCTTTAATACAGAAATTTCCGGTTTTATTGTGGGGTGATGCGGTTGATGGTTTTGATCGTACTCACGCTGGAGCGCTGGATGTTATACACAGGTTCGGCTGATTCACGACATCTGTGCCGCGTCGCTTGTTCAGGATCGGACGCGGAGCGTCCAGAGCTGCATGCGACGCGGAGCGCCGCACGATAATCTGGGGCTCATCAGGTCAAAACAGTTTCAACGGCTCTTCATTCAGCGCTGACATCTGCTCGCGCAGGGCCAGGATATGGTCGCCCCAGTAACGCTCAGTGCCGAACCATGGAAAGCTGTGCGGGAATGCAGGGTCGTCCCAGCGCCTGGCCAGCCAGGCGCTGTAGTGCATCAGGCGCAGGGCACGCAGTGGTTCGATCAGGGCCAGTTCGCGTGGATCGAAATCATGAAATTCGTTGTAGCCGTCCATCAGCTCCGACAACTGACCCAGACGTTCCTGGCGGTCGCCGGCCAGCATCATCCAGATATCCTGGACGGCAGGACCAAGGCGGCAGTCGTCCAGGTCGACGATGTGGAACATCTCGTCGCGGCACATCATGTTGCCGGGGTGGCAGTCACCGTGCATGCGAATGTTGGTATGCGGCGTGGCGGCGTAAACGTCTTCGACACGCTTGAGCAGGTCACGGGCTACCGACTCGTAAGCCGGAAGCAGGCTGCGCGGGATGCAGTCGTTTTCCAGCAGGTAATTGACCGACGCATGGCCAAAGTTATTCACACCCAGTGCTTCGCGGTGCGCGAACGGTTTGGTCGAGCCGACCGCATGGATACGCCCCAGTAACTGACCCAGGCGATACAGCTGATCCAGATTGCCCGGCTCCGGCGCGCGTCCGCCTCGGCGCGGGAATAGCGTGAAGCGAAAGCCGGCATGTTCGAACAGGGTTTCGCCGTTATGCACCATGGGCGCAACAACGGGCACTTCGACCTCGACCAGCTCGTAAGTGAAGCTGTGTTCTTCAAGGATGGCTTCGTTGGTCCAGCGCTGGGGCCGATAGAACTTGGCGATCAGCGGCTGACCGTCTTCGATACCGACCTGATACACGCGGTTTTCGTAGCTGTTGAGTGCCAGGATGCGGGCATCGCTGAGAAAACCGATGCTTTCAACGGCATCGAGCACCAGATCGGGAGTGAGTGTTGCAAACGGGTGAGCCATGACTACTCCTGCGCGCAGCAGGTTGCCGCGTCGGACCGCTGATGGTAACGCAGACCGGTCCCGGTTCGCTAAACCCCTTCTGTTTAAAGTGCCCAAGGGCCGAGTTGTCACCAAACGGTCATCCTCCGGTCGCTGTTTAGCCATGTTCGCCACTTAGAGTTGCCGCCAATGAGATCGATCTCAAGCGAGCGACCATGACTGATTTGAAAGAAGTTGCACGACTGGCCGGGGTTTCCCGGGCTACTGCTGCACGCGTCTTCGCAAGCCCTGAGGTGGTGCGCGCCGAGACCCGCGAGCGAGTATTCGTCGCTGCTCGTGAGCTGGGCTTTCGCCCCAATCGGTTGGGCAGACAGTTACGTCTGCAAACCACCAATCTGATTGGCGTCATCGTGCCAAACCTGCTCAACCCGGTGTTCGCCGAGCAGTTTCAGGCTATGGAACGGGCGGCTCGGGCACGGGGCTACAACCTGTTGTTGGCGACCACCGACTACAGCGCCGAGCGTGAAAGCGCCGTGGTTGAGGAACTGCTGCGCCAGCGGGTCGACGGGCTGGTGCTGACCGTAACCGACGCCGAGCACAACCGTGTGCTGGAGAGCCTGGCCATCGAGGACACGCCGTTCGTGCTGGCCTATCACCAGACCGACAATGAGGAGTACAGCGCTGTGTCTGTGGATAACCGCGCAGGCATGGCGCTGGCGACGCGGTATCTGATCGACGCCGGCCATCGGTGTATTGCGATGGTCGCAGGCCCGGTCATGCAGTCCGACCGCGCCCGCCTGCGTTACGAAGGCTATCGCGATGCCATGAACGAGGGTGGGCTTGAGGCGCGCCCGGTGATTGAAATGCCTGCCCATACCAACGCCGACTTCGCCGCGCTCGAACCGTTGTTACATGGTCCGACTGCGCCAAGCGCGCTGGTCTGTTCCAACGATCTATTGGCTATCAGCCTGATTGCCGAATTACGCCGCAATGGTTGGGGTGTTCCCGAGCGTCTTTCGGTCATCGGCTTCGACGGCATCACGCTGGGCACGCAGATGCACCCGACGCTGTGCAGTGTGGTTCAGCCGATTACCGAACTGGCGCACATCGTCATCGACCAGTTGCTGTCGCGGATTGCCGGCGCGGCACCGGTTTCTCATTGTCTGCCGTGCCATATCCGGCCCGGCGAAAGCACCCAGCCCTACCAGGAGATGCTTCATGCTCAGCCTCAGTAAAACCCTCGCGGCACTGCTGTTATGTGGTGCGGCCAGCCTCGCCCAGGCCGCCGAAACCGCCATCTGCTACAACTGCCCGCCTGAGTGGGCTGACTGGGGCACGCAGCTCAAGGCCATTGCCGACAGCACCGGTGTACAAGTGCCGCTGGACAACAAGAACTCGGGGCAGGCGCTGGCGCAGATCGTCGCCGAGCAGGCCGCGCCGGTCGCAGACGTGGTGTATTACGGCGTGACCTTCGGCCTGCAAGCGCAAAAGGCCGGTGTGGTCGATACCTACAAACCCAAGCACTGGGACGACATTCCCGCAGGCCTGAAGGACCCTGAAGGGCACTGGTTCGCCATTCATTCCGGCACGCTGGGCATCATGGTCAATGTCGACGCATTGGGCGGTCTGCCGGTGCCGCAAAGCTGGGCGGATCTGCTCAAGCCCGAATACAAGGGCATGGTCGGCTACCTCGACCCCTCCAGTGCATTCGTCGGGTACGTGTCCGCCGTTGCGATCAATCAGGCCATGGGCGGCACACTGGACAACTTCGGCCCGGCCATCGACTACTTCCAGAAGCTGGCGAAGAACTCGCCCATCGTGCCCAAGCAAACCGCTTATGCACGCGTACTGTCCGGTGAACTGCCGATTCTGGTCGACTACGACTTCAACGCCTATCGCGCTCGCTACAAGGACAAGGCCAACGTCGCTTTCGTGATTCCCAAGGAAGGCACCATTGGCGTGCCGTACGTGATGAGCATGGTTGCCAAGGCACCGCACCGCGCCAATGCCGAGAAGGTGCTGGATTTCGTCCTGTCTGACGAGGGCCAGGCGCTGTGGGCCAAGGCTTATTTGCGTCCAGTGCGCTCGAAGATGCCTGCCGACGTGGCCGCGCAGTTCCTGCCCGACAGCGATTACGCTCGTGCCGGTGTGGTGGATTACCAGCACATGGCTGCCGTGCAGGAAGCCTTTGCTGCCCGTTATCTGCGTGAGGTGAAGTAATGTCAGCCTCGCCGGGACACGCGCTGGCTCTGCACAAGGGCGGATTTATGAAGCTGCGGCTGCGCCCGACCGCTGCGGTGGCACTTGCTCCGGCGCTGGCGGTGTTGCTGGCATTCTGGCTGCTGCCGCTGACCCACCTGATCCTGCTCGGCGCACAAGGTTCTGACGGCAACGGCAGCGGTTACTGGCAGGTGTTGAGCAGTGCTCAATACCTCGGCAGCCTGGCGCAGACCTGTCTGCTGGCACTGGTGGTCACGCTTGCGGCGTTGCTGGTCGGCGGTATCAGCGGTGTGTTTCTGGCCCGTAACCAGTTTTTCGGACGCTCTGCGCTGGTGGCGTTGCTGACCTTTCCGCTGGCGTTTCCTGGCGTAGTGGTGGGCTTTCTGGTGATTCTGCTGGCCGGTCGCCAAGGCATCTTCGCGGCACTCGGGCTGGAGCTGGCTGGCGAACGCTGGATATTCGCCTATTCGCTGACCGGTTTGTTCATTGGCTACCTGTATTTCTCGATTCCGCGCGTGATCCTCACTGTAATGGCCGCTTGCGAAAGCCTGGACCGCAGCCTTGAAGAAGCTGCGCATTCGCTGGGTGCGGGTCATTGGCGGGTGGTGTGCGATGTGATCGTTCCGGGGCTGGCACCCGCGCTGGTGTCCTGCGGTGCGATTTGCTTCGCCACGTCGATGGGCGCATTCGGTACGGCATTTACGCTTGGTACGCGCCTGAACGTCACGCCGGTGGCGATCTACAACGTGTTCACCAATTACGCCAACTTCACCGTAGCCGCCGCGCTGTCGGTGATCCTCGGGCTAGTGACATGGGCGGTGCTGTTGCTGGCCCGTCGCATGGTCGGGACATCAGGGGTTGCCCTTTGAAACGTTCTCCATTGTTTGCTGCGCAACTGGCATTCACGTTACTGGTTTGTGCGTTCATGCTGGTCCCGGTAGTGCTTTCGCTGCTTGCCGGGCTGACCCGCAATTATTTTCTGGGCCTGTCGAGCGGTTTGACATTCGACTGGCTGGTGCAGGTCTGGCAAGCCTATTCACCGACTGTCTGGTTGTCGTTGCAACTGGCTGTGGCCTGTGCGATCTGCGTATGCCTGGTCGGCGTTCCGGCGGCGTATGCGCTGGTACGCATGAACAATCGCTTCAGCCGGGCCTTTGAAGAACTGATGGTCCTCCCCGTCGCCATGCCCGGCCTGGCCAGCGCCCTGGCGTTGCTGCTGACCTACGGCCAGTTCGGCAGCTTTCGCAGCAGCTGGCTGTTCATTCTGGTGGGCCATGTGTTGTTCACGTTGCCGTTTCTGGTGCGCCCGGTCATGGCGGTCATGCAGCGTCAGCAACTGCCGGTGCTTGAAGAGGCTGCCGCCAGTCTGGGCGCCGGGCCGATCAAGCGCTTTTTCAGCGTGGTGGTGCCCAATTGCCGCGCCGGAATTCTGGCCGGTGTGCTGATGGTCGTGACCCTGTCGCTGGGTGAGTTCAACCTGACCTGGATGCTGCACACGCCGATGACCAAGACCCTGCCGGTCGGTCTGGCCGACAGCTACGCCTCAGCCCGACTGGAAGTCGCCAGCGCCTACACCCTTCTTTTTCTGTTGCTGATTGTGCCGCTGCTGATTGCGTTGCAGGCCATCAGTGCGCGTCTTGCCCGTGGAGAGAGCCGATGAGCGGAACTACCATTCGCCTGAAAGGCTGCCGCAAGGCATTTGCCGACGGCACCGTTGCTGTAAAGGATCTGCACCTGACCATCGAGCCTGGCGAAACGCTGGCGATTCTCGGTCCGTCCGGTTGCGGAAAGACCACTACCTTGCGCCTGATCGCCGGGCTTGAACTTCCGGACGTCGGTCAGGTGTTGTTCGATGATCAGGACGTTACGCGCCTGCCTATCGAGCGGCGTGACGTCGGGATGGTGTTTCAGAACTACGCGCTGTTCCCGAATCTAGACGTCGCCGGGAACATTGTTTACGGCCTGAAGATTCGCGGCCTGTCGCCTGCCGAACGAAGCAAGCGTTGCGATGAGTTGCTGGAACTGGTTGGCCTGACCGGTCATGGCAATCGTCGTGTCAACGAGCTTTCTGGTGGTCAGCGTCAACGGGTCGCGCTGGCCAGGGCTCTGGCACCGCGTCCGCGGGTGCTGCTGCTCGACGAGCCGCTGGCGGCACTGGATGCGCAGTTGCGTGAGCGCTTGCGCAGCGAGCTCGATCAGTTGTTGCGTGGGTTGGGCATCACCTCGGTGTTCGTCACCCACGATCAGGGCGAAGCCATGGCCCTGGGCGACCGGATTCTGGTCATGGAAAAAGGCTGCGTCTCGCAATTGGCGACGCCCAGGGAAATCTATCAACAACCTGCCAATGCGTTCGTCGCCGGGTTTGTCGGCAATCTGAATGCGTTCAGCGTGGTCGAGCGCACACCTGCCGGTCTCAAGGTAAGCGGCGGCGAGCTGCCATGGAGTGGCGCTGATCTGCCGGGCACGGTGTATTGCCGCCCGGAGCATCTGCGTTTGATGCCGGAGCGCGGGCACCTTCAGGGTCGCCTGGTCGGGCAGTTTTTTCAGGGGGCGCAAAGCCGCTTGCTGGTCGATGTCGGTGGTCCGCAACCACTGTTGGTAGACAGCACCGACAACGTTATTCACGCCGCCAACGCTGCCATCGCCCTGAGTGTTGAGCCGCAGGCGCTGTTCACCCTGCATTCGTAACATCGTTTCCGTAGAGAGATTATTTTGAATCGTCCGTTTCTTATTGCCCAGATCAGTGACTTGCACCTCAAAGCCGACGGGCGCCTGACCTATGGCGTGGTCGATACCCTGGGTGCATTGCGCCGCGCAGTCGAACACATCAACGCCAGCAAGCAGCGCCCAGACATCGTGGTGATCAGTGGTGATCTGGTCGACTTCGGGCGTGAGGACGAATACGCCGTGCTCAAGCCTGAACTGGAACGCCTGCACATGCCGTTTTATCTGGTGCCCGGCAATCATGATGATCGGCACAACCTGTTGGCGGCGTTTGCCGAACAGGTGTACCTGCCATTGTCGGCCAGCGGACCTCTGGACTGGGTGGTGGAGAAATACCCGGTACGTCTGATCGGCATGGACACGACCATTCCCGGCGAGCATGGCGGGCGGCTGGATTACGGTCAGTTGGACTGGTTGCACGCGCAGCTGTCACGTCGTCCTTATGTACCGACGGTGATCATCCTGCACCATCCGCCGTTCATTACCGGCATAGGGCACATGGACCGCGAACCCTTCGGCAACGCGTCGGCGCTGGAGCGTGTGATTGCCCAGCATCCGCAAGTGGAGCGTTTGTTGTGCGGGCATTTGCATCGCCCCATGCAGCGGCGTTTTGGTGGCAGCGTGGCAAGCATCTGCCCTGGCACGTCACACCAGATCGTGCTGGACCTCGACGAAGCCGCGCCTGCCCATTTCAACCTGGAGCCGGCCGGCTACGTGCTGCATCGCTGGCATTCGGAACAGGGGTTTGTCAGTCATAACGCCGTGTTCGGCGGCCATGAAGGGCCATACCCGTTCTACGATGTGAACGGGTTGATTGATTGATTGATTGCTCATCGCTCCCACGCTCTGCGCCCGGCGTGATGCTCAAGTCTTGATGAGCCCGGAAAGCGGGGCTCGACGCGCAGTATCAGGCGGAGTAAAGATCCTTGTGGGAGTGAGCTTGCTCACGAAGACGGTGTTTCAGTCGATGCATTTTCGACGATCATACAGCCCTCTTCGCGAACAAGTTCGCTCCCACGGCCTCCGGCCAGAATCAATAGCAGACCTTTATATAACGATGAGCGATCTGCGTCCTCTTCCTGATTGCCGATCAGGCGCCGATAACGCCGCCATCTTCGCGGGTAATCACCATCACCGATGAACGCGGTTTGCCGTTTGGCAAATGCTCGGGGAACGTGGAACCACCGTTTTCACCGGGATGCTGGATGCCGATGAACATGGTTTTATAGTCCGGCGCAAAGCTGATGCCGGTGATTTCGCAACCAATCGGCCCGACCAGAAAGCGACGAATTTCGCCGCTGGCAGGATCGGCGCAGAGCATCTGGTTATTGCCCATGCCCGCGAAGTCGCCCTTGTTGCTGGAGTCGCCATCGGTCTGAATCCACAGCCTGCCGGCTTCATCAAAGCTCAGGCCGTCGGGGCTGTTGAACATGTTCTGCGCGTTGATATTGCTCGACCCGGCCTGCGGCGTACCGGCATGCACAGTCGGGTTACCCGCGACCACGAACAGGTCCCAGTCGAAGGTCATCGCTGAAGGATTGCTGCCTTCTTCGCTCCAGCGCAGGATCTGCCCGTATTGGTTCTTGGCGCGTGGATTCGGCCCGCCTACAGGCTGACCCTCTTCGCCGCGTTTGACGTTATTGGTCAGCGTGCAATAGACCTGACCGTCCTTGGGACTGACTACGATCCACTCCGGGCGGTCCATGCGCGTGGCTTTTACAACGCTGGCTGCCAGGCGCGCATGAATCAGCACTTCGGCTTGATTATTGAAACCGGCAGCCGCGTCCAGGCCATTCTTGCCATGAGTCAGTTCGACCCACTGGCCCTTGCCTTTCGGATGATCCGGATTGCTGTCGCCTGCATCGAACTGCGCCACGTACAAGGTGCCGTGGTCGAGCAGGTTACGGTTGGCTTTGGGGTTCTGATGATCGATCTTGTCGCGGCTGATGAACTTGTAGATGAACTCGCCACGCTCGTCGTCGCCCATGTACACCACGGCGCGGCCACCCTTGGTTTGGGTGAACGCCGCGTTCTCATGCTTGAAGCGACCGAGTGCAGTGCGTTTGACCGGTGTGGACTTGGGGTCGAACGGATCGATCTCGACCACCCAGCCATGACGATTGACCTCATTGGGGTTTTTCGCAACGTCGAAGCGTGGGTCGTGCGGGTGCCAGTTGATCTCCTTGCTGGCAGCAACCACGCCATAGCGCTTCATGCCGGCGTCGAACTTCTGCTCGGCGTTGCTGCTGCCGAAGCAATCAGTGAAGTTCTCTTCGCAGGTCAGGTAAGTGCCCCACGGCGTCTGGCCGCTGGAGCAGTTCTGAAAGGTGCCGAGCGCCTGAGTGCCGGTCTTGTCGGCATCCGTTTTGAGCCAGTCGTGGCCAGCTGCCGGACCACTCAGGCTGATCGGCGTGTTGCCGTGAATGCGACGGTTGTAGCGCGAGTCCTGAACGAACTGCCACTTACCATTGTGCTGTTGCACTTCGATCACGGAAACGCCTTCTGCAGCCAGTGCCTTTTGCACTTCTTCAGCCGATTGCGGCTCTTTGCCGTGATCGAAAAGGTAGCGGTAATTGGTGTATTCGTTGTTGATCGCCATCAGTGCGCGATCCTTGTGGCCTGGCATCGGGAACAGGCACATGCCGTCGTTGTTGTCGCCGAACTGCACTTCCTGAGCCTGGGCCGTACCCTTGCCGCTCGGGTCGAAAGCCGGGCCGCCTGCCTGTAAAGGGTGGCCCCAACTGATCAGAACGGATGAGGTATAGCCTTGCGGCAGGCTGATGCTGTCGGCAGTGGCGGCAGGGATGCTCTGGAAGCCCAGCAGTGTGCCGGACGCTGCGCTGACGCTGTTCGCGAGAACCGTGCGGCTCAACAGGTTGCCACCCAGAAACATCGCTGCGCCGCACAGGGCACCTGCGCTGATGAAGCCCCGGCGGGTGAGTCCGACCTTGTCTGTGCCGACCAGATTTTCCAGATCGGTGGTTTGATTTTCTTCTAATAGTTTCATTATCACGGCTCCCTCGAATATGGCAGCTACCTTAGTGCGCACATATGACGGAATTGTGTCGCGGTAATGACTTGCCGACGCTTACATCGGTATACCCAGCAACACCAGTGAAGCGGCAAATCTTGCCTGCACCGTGGCACCGCTTTTCAGCTGTCGTGCATGCAGGTGCTCAGGTGTCGCCAGGGCGCACAGCGTCTGGCCGCCGGGGAGTGTGATTCGCACTTCGCTTGGGCCATCTTCAGCGTCGGTCACGTTATCGATTCGCCCGATCAGGCAATTGTTTCCATTTGTTTCTTCGCTGTTGTCTGCATGCAGTTCCAGCCAACCGGCCTTGATCAGTGCAACCACCTCCGTGCCGTTTTCCAGCTCCAGACGCAGGGTGCTGTCATGGGTGACCTGTGCTTCGATGAACACCTCGCCAGCCAATTGCAGGCGAACCTGATCGTTGTGTCCCTGACGGGTGATGTTGACGATCCGCCCCAGCAACTGATTGCGTGCGCTGGTACGCAAGGTCAGGCGATTGAGCAGGTCAAGGTCGCTGCTGTCTTCGGCCGCTTCCAGCACTTGGGCCTGCAATGCCTGCACCCGCTGATAAAGACGCAGCACTCGCTCGCCCTCTAGCGACAGCTTAGCGCCGCCACCGCCACGTCCGCCGACACTGCGTTCTACCAGCGGCTTTTGCGCCAGATTGTTCAGCTCATCAATGGCGTCCCATGCTGCCTTGTAGCTCAAGCCTGCGCTTTTCGCAGCACGGGTGATCGAGCCCTGTTCGGCAATGTGCTGCAACAACGCGATACGTTGCGGGCGGTGGACCATGTGTTGCGTCAGCGGGGTGGGTAGCGACATGGCGATCTGCGATGGTCGAGTAGGAGAGGGCAGTATGATCGCTCTCGCGCATGGCGTCGAAACCGGACGCGGAGCGTCCCGAAAGGCATTACCACGCTGGAGCGTGGGAACGATATTAAACCAGACGCGCAGGGGCCATTAGTCACCCGGCTTGGGCGTGCGCGCCAGGCAATACACGTCCACTCTTCGCGCACCGGCCTTGTTCAGCAGTCGCGCAATGACCTCTGCCGTCGAACCGGTGGTCAGGACGTCGTCCACCAGCGCCAGGTGCTTGCCCTGCACCCAGTCGGGATCAACGAGGGTGAAGGCGTCGCGCAGGTTGCGTTTGCGTGCCTTGGCGTCCAGCCCTTGTTGCGCTGCTGTCTCCCGGCTGCGCAACACATGGTGTTCGTCAACGGGCAGCTGCAACTGTTTACCCAGCCACCCGGCCAGCATCGCCGCCTGGTTATAGCCGCGCTGGCGCAGGCGTTTGTTGGCGAGAGGAACAGGAATCAGGTAATCGGGCCGTGGCAGGTCTTCCTCGAAACGGTGTTGTAGAAACTGCCCACACAGTTCGGCCAGCAGGCGTCCCATCGGCCATTTACCGTTATGTTTGAAACGGGTGATCAGGCTGTCCACCGGGAAGTCGTACAGCCACGGCGCGATCACCTGAGCAAATCCGGGAGGGCGCTTGCAACATTGCGCGCAGCTCATGCCGGAGAGGGGTAAAGGCAGCGCACAGCAGTCGCACTGGCTGCCCAGCCATGGCAGCTCGGCTTCGCACGGCACGCAGACAGGCATTGGCACCTCGCTGCGCTCATCGCATAACAAACAGTGTTGTTTGTTTTTTAACCAGATGTAAACCTCGTATTGGCGGTTGGGTTGACAGCGCATGGCTCTTCCTTAAATATGCCCGACATCCGTGTAGCGCATGGTGCCTTTACGCCCTCGCGCATTGCCCAGAAACACCAAGGAGCCGCCCGATGAGCGCCAGCACCACCGCCACTTTGCGTCACGACTGGACTTTAGCCGAGGTCAGGGCGCTGTTCGTACAGCCATTCAATGACCTGCTGTTTCAGGCGCAAACGGTGCACCGCGCTCATTTCGACGCCAACCGTGTGCAGGTTTCCACGCTGCTGTCGATCAAGACAGGCGCTTGCCCGGAAGACTGCAAATACTGTCCGCAGTCCGGTCACTACAACACCGGTCTTGAGAAAGAAAAACTGCTGGAAGTGCAGAAGGTGCTTGAGGAAGCAGCGCGTGCCAAAGCCATTGGTTCGACCCGTTTCTGCATGGGCGCGGCCTGGAAGCATCCTTCCGCCAAGGACATGCCTTACGTGCTGGAGATGGTCAAAGGCGTGAAAGCCATGGGCATGGAAACCTGCATGACCCTGGGCCGTCTCGATCAGGAGCAGACCGAAGCGCTGGCCACTGCGGGCCTGGATTACTACAACCATAACCTCGACACCTCGCCGGAGTTCTACGGCAGCATCATCACCACCCGGACCTACAGCGAGCGCCTGCAAACCCTGGCCTACGTGCGTGATGCCGGGATGAAGATCTGCTCGGGCGGCATTCTGGGCATGGGCGAGTCCCTCGACGACCGCGCCGGGTTGCTGATCCAGCTGGCAAACCTGCCGGAGCACCCGGAGTCGGTGCCGATCAACATGCTGGTCAAGGTTGCCGGTACGCCCCTGGAAAACGCCGAAGACGTCGACCCGTTCGACTTCATCCGCATGCTCGCGGTGGCACGGATTCTCATGCCGCAATCCCACGTGCGGTTGTCTGCCGGGCGCGAAGCGATGAACGAGCAAATGCAGGCGCTGGCCTTCTTCGCCGGTGCCAACTCGATTTTCTATGGCGACAAGCTGCTGACCACAGCCAACCCGCAAGCCGACAAGGACATGCTGTTGTTCTCGCGTCTGGGCATCAAGCCCGAAGCGGGCGAAGGCCATGCTGATGAAGTGCATCAGGCCGCCATCGAACAGGCGCTGGTCGAACAGCAAAGCAGTTCGATGTTCTACGACGCTGCTTCTGCCTGACCCCTTGAACGGGCCGGCCTGCTTCGGCCCGTTTTGAACTGCCATCTTTCGGACCGGGGCCTGCATGTCTTTCGATCTCCGCACGCGCCTCGACGCCCGTCGCGCCGAACATCTCTACCGTCAGCGCCCATTGCTGCAAAGCCCGCAAGGTCCGCAGGTGGTTGTCGATGGTCAGCCGTTGCTGGCGTTCTGCAACAACGATTACATGGGCCTGGCCAACCATCCGGAAGTGATCGCCGCCTGGCAGGCAGGTGCCGAGCGTTGGGGCGTGGGCGGCGGGGCGTCGCATCTGGTGATCGGCCACAGCACGCCGCACCACGAACTGGAAGAAGCGCTGGCCGAGCTGACCGGTCGTCCTCGTGCCTTGTTGTTCTCCAATGGCTACATGGCCAACCTCGGCGCGGTGACAGCCTTGGTCGGGCAGGGCGATACGGTGCTGGAAGACCGCCTCAATCATGCCTCGCTGCTGGATGCCGGTCTGCTCAGCGGCGCACGGTTCTCGCGCTATCTGCACAACGATGTGACCAGCCTGGCAAGCCGCCTGGAGAAATCCGTGGGCGATACGCTGGTGGTCACTGACGGTGTGTTCAGCATGGATGGTGACATCGCTGACTTGCCTGCGCTGGCGCAGGCTGCGAAGGCCAAGGGTGCCTGGCTGATGGTGGATGACGCCCACGGATTCGGGCCGCTGGGTGCAAACGGTGCCGGAATCGTCGAGCACTTCGGCCTGAGCATGGAGGATGTGCCGGTACTGGTCGGCACCCTCGGCAAATCGTTCGGCACCTCTGGAGCATTCGTGGCCGGCAGTGAAGAGCTGATCGAAACCTTGATTCAGTTCGCCCGGCCCTACATTTACACCACCAGCCAGCCACCTGCGCTGGCCTGCGCGACCTTGAAAAGCCTGCAATTGCTGCGTACCGAACATTGGCGTCGCGAGCATCTGGCGAGCCTGATCCAGCAGTTTCGTCAAGGGGCCGAGCAGATCGGCCTGCAATTGATGGACAGCTTTACGCCGATCCAGCCAATCCTGATCGGCAATGCCGGACGGGCTCTGCGTCTGTCGCAGTTGCTACGTGAGCGTGGCTTGCTGGTGACGGCGATTCGTCCGCCGACCGTGCCTGCTGGCAGTGCCCGATTGCGCGTAACGTTGTCTGCCGCGCACAGCAAGGCCGACGTACAGCTATTATTAGAGGCTCTGGAGCAGTGCTACCCGCTGCTGGATGCAAGTGAATCCACGGAGCCCGTCCATGCGTGATCGTTTGATTCTACTGCCGGGCTGGGGCTTGGGCGTTTCGCCGCTGGAGCCGCTTGCCGCCGCGTTGCGCGGGCTTGACGAGCACCTGCGGGTCGAAATCGAGCCGTTGCCGGATATCGACAGCTGCGACCTGCCTGACTGGCTCGACGAATTGGACGCCAACCTGCCGGATAACGCCTGGCTGGGCGGCTGGTCGCTGGGCGGCATGCTCGCCGCCGAGCTGGCAGCACGGCGTGGCGAAGGTTGCTGCGGGCTGCTGACCCTGGCCAGTAATGCCTGTTTCGTCACCCAGGGCGCGTGGCCGAATGCGATGCCCGCGCAGGATTTCGATGCGTTTCTGGCCGGCTGTTCCGCTGACCATGACGCGACCCTCAAGCGTTTCAGCCTGTTATGCACTCAAGGCGCAGTAGACTCACGCGGTCTCGCCCGGTTACTCAAGGCTGGCGCGCCGCACAGCTCCAAAACCGCTTTGGTCGATGGGCTGAAGATACTCCAGCAACTCGATACACGTGGCGCGCTGCAAACCTATCGCGGCCCGCAACTGCACCTGTTTGCCGGACTTGATGCGTTCGTGCCGGCTGAAGCAGCAAGTGATCTGCTGGCCTTGTTGCCGGATGTCGAGGTCGGTCTGATCGAACAGGCCAGCCATGCATTCCTTGTGGAAAACCCCCACGGAGTAGCCGCTGCGATTCACGCCTTTCTGCACGAGTTGGACGATGACTGATCTTTCTATGCCCAAACCGCCCTCTGTCCTGCCGGACAAACGGCAGGTCGCCGCGTCTTTTTCCCGGGCCGCGGGCAGCTATGACAGCGTGGCCGAACTACAGCGCAGCGTCGGCAGCGAGCTGCTGTCGCGTCTGCCTGCGCAGTTCAGTCCGGTTCGCTGGCTGGATCTGGGGAGCGGCACTGGCTATTTCAGCCGGGCACTGGATCAGGTTTTCAGTAGCAGCGAAGGCATCGCGCTGGATATCGCCGAAGGCATGTTGCGCCATGCGCAGCCATTGGGCGGTGCACAGCACTTTGTGGCAGGTGATGCCGAGCACCTGCCACTGCGTGATCAGAGTTGCGGGCTGATTTTCTCCAGCCTCGCTGTGCAGTGGTGTGCGGATTTCGCCGCGGTGCTCCGTGAGGCTCACCGGGTATTGCAACCAGGCGGTGTGTTTGCCTTCGCCAGCCTGTGCGTCGGCACGTTGTACGAGTTGCGCGACAGCTGGCAGGCAGTCGACGGCCAGGTTCATGTAAACCGCTTTCGTCACGAGGATGATTATCGTCAGTTGTGCGCTGCCAGCGGTTTACAGGTGCGCAGCCTGGATGTGTGCCCGCAGGTGTTGCATTACCCCGATGTGCGCAGCCTGACGCATGAGCTGAAAGCGCTCGGGGCGCACAACCTCAACCCTGGGCGGCCCAGTGGCCTGACCGGACGCGAGCGGATCAAGGGCATGGTTCAGGCCTACGAAGCCTTCCGTCAGGAAGCCGGTCTGCCCGCTACCTATCAAGTGGTGTACGCGGTGCTTGAAAAAGCCTGACGGCTCCACGTCATAAGGAAGATTACCGAGATGAGCGCTGCTTATTTCATCACCGGAACCGATACCGATGCTGGCAAGACCACGGTAGCTGCCGGTTTGCTGCATGCCGCCCGCTTGAAGGGCTTGAGCACCGCGGCGGGCAAGCCTGTGGCGTCCGGCTGCGTAGTGACTGCACAGGGACTGCGCAATTCCGACGCGCTGGCGTTACAGGCCGAGTGCTCTGTCGAGCTGGATTACGATGAAGTCAATCCGCTGGCTTTCGAACCGGCCATTGCGCCGCATCTGGCCGCGCGCGAGGCAGGTGTCGTGTTGACGGTCGACTCGTTGCTGAAGCCGATGCAGCATATTCTGGATAAACAGGCCGACTTCACCTTGATCGAAGGCGCTGGCGGCTGGCGCGTGCCCTTGGCCGGGCAGAGCAACCTGTCCGATCTGGCCATTGCGCTGGATCTGCCGATCATTCTGGTGGTGGGCGTGCGTCTGGGCTGTATCAATCATGCGCTGCTGACTGCCGAAGCCATCGCCCGGGACGGTCTGCACCTGGCAGGCTGGGTGGCCAACGTCATAGACGCAAACACCTCGCGGCTGGAGGAAAACCTCGCCACGCTGGTCGAGCGTCTGCCTGCACCCTGTCTTGGACGCGTGCCACGATTGAACGAGGCGAGCGCCGGAAATGTGGCGCAATACCTTGAATTAGGGCAACTGCGCTGACAGCGTCGCTATCTTGCTGACAGGCAACGTTGTTTTGGTTTTTTCAAGAGTCAGGCTATCATGCGGCCTAGTGCCATTAGTCTATTTGTCGAGTATTTCTGCGCAAATGCTGGTTCAATGGCACGTGTTCGTTTTTTGAACTGAGGATCGGCTTATGCAAATCACCATGAACAACACCCTTTATCCGGGCCTGAGCGCTATGCAGGTCGGGCAAGGTCGTGTGGATCAGGCGGCCACCCAGATCGCCAGCTCCAATATCGAAGTGTCGGGCAGAAGTCAGTCTTCCGACTTTCAGCTCGAAAACCTGCGTTCCGTCGACCGCAGCCAGCGTTCTGACCTGTCTGCCAATATTGTCGAGCTCAACGCCGGCAAGAGTCAGGTCGAAGCCGGGGTTGCGGTTCAAAAGGCCAGCGACGAAGCGCTTGGCACTCTGATCGACACTTACGCTTAACATCCTGTGTTCTAAAGCTTCGTGTAACGCCCACGCCGTGCCACACCTGCACGGCGTCGTTTGCTGAATTGCCTGCCATCACCCTCCTGTATCGCCCCCGTAACACCTTCCGCCCTCTACTAAACTTGCGCTTACGTTTTTCCTGCGCCTGATCCCTTTGCCTGCGCGGTCTGTAGAGCAGGGTGGACGAATGGTGCGCGCTTCGCTATTGACAAGGTTTAGGCGTAAACGTATGTTTCAAACACCTGTTTGACCGCAAGGCATACGAGATTGTCTGGTGCTTGAGGCTATGCTTTCAGCGACCGCCCGGTCATTCGTTCCAGGATTCATCAGCAGAGGTTTATCGCTATGCCTGACTACAAGGCCCCCTTGCGTGATATTCGTTTCGTCCGTGATGAGCTGCTCGGTTATGAAGCGCACTATCAAAGTCTGCCAGCCTGTCATGACGCCACCCCGGACATGGTCGACGCCATTCTCGAAGAGGGTGCCAAGTTCTGCGAGCAGGTTCTGGCACCGCTGAACCGGGTGGGCGATACCGAGGGCTGCACCTGGAGCGAGTCGGGCGTGAAGACACCGACCGGTTTCAAGCAGGCTTACAAGCAATTTGTCGAGGGCGGTTGGCCGAGTCTGGCGCATGACGTTGCGCATGGCGGCCAGGGCTTGCCCGAGTCGCTGGGTCTGGCAGTGAGCGAGATGGTCGGCGAAGCGAACTGGTCGTGGGGCATGTACCCTGGCCTGTCGCATGGTGCGATGAACACCATCTCCGAGCACGGCACCCCCGAGCAGCAGGACGCCTACCTGACCAAGCTGGTCTCCGGCGAATGGACCGGCACCATGTGCCTGACCGAATCCCACTGCGGCACTGACCTGGGCATGCTGCGCACCAGGGCTGAACCTCAGGCTGACGGGACCTACAAGGTTACCGGCACCAAGATTTTCATTTCCGCTGGCGAACACGACATGGCCGATAACATCGTCCACATCGTGCTGGCGCGTCTGCCGGACGCACCGGCTGGCACCAAAGGCATTTCGCTGTTCATTGTGCCCAAGTTCCTCTCGGCTGCCGATGGCAGCATCGGTGAGCGCAACGCGGTTAACTGTGGCTCCATCGAACACAAGATGGGCATCCACGGCAACGCCACCTGCGTGATGAACTTCGACGGCGCTACCGGCTACCTGATCGGCCCGCCGAACAAGGGTCTGAACTGCATGTTCACGTTCATGAACACCGCGCGTCTGGGCACTGCGCTGCAAGGTCTGGCGCATGCCGAAGTGGCCTTCCAGGGCGGCCTGCAATATGCCCGTGACCGTCTGCAGATGCGTTCGTTGACCGGCCCTAAAGCACCGGACAAGGCCGCTGACCCGATCATCGTCCATCCAGACGTGCGCCGCATGCTGCTGACCATGAAGGCTTTCGCCGAAGGCACGCGTGCCATGGTGTACTTCACGGCCAAACAGGTCGATATCGTCAAGTACAGCGAAGACCCGGAGCAAAAGAAAGCCGCCGACGCCTTGCTGGCGTTCATGACGCCGATTGCCAAGGCTTTCATGACCGAAGTGGGCTTTGAAGCCGCCAACCACGGCGTGCAGATCTACGGTGGTCACGGTTTCATTGCCGAGTGGGGCATGGAACAGAACGTTCGCGACAGCCGGATTTCGATGCTGTACGAAGGCACCACTGGCATTCAGGCTCTCGACCTGCTGGGCCGTAAAGTGCTGATGACTCAGGGCGAAGCGCTCAAGGGCTTCACCAAAATCGTCCACAAGTTCTGCCAGGGCAATGAGGGTAACGAAGCGGTGCAGGAGTTCGTGACGCCGTTGGCCGCGCTGAACAAGGAGTGGGGCGACCTGACCCTGAAAGTCGGCATGGCGGCCATGAAGGATCGCGAAGAAGTCGGCGCCGCTTCGGTGGATTACATCATGTTCTCCGGTTATGCCTGCCTGGCGTACTTCTGGGCCGACATGGCGCGTCTTGCGGCCGAGAAGCTGGCTGCCGGTACGTCGGACGAGGCGTTCTACCGCGCCAAGATCCAGACCGCGCGCTTCTACTTCCAGCGCATCCTGCCGCGCACTCGCACGCATGTTGCTGCGATCCTGTCGGGCGCTGCCAACCTGATGGACATGAAAGAGGAAGACTTCGGCCTGGCTTACTAAGCCTCGCTGCGGTCATGAAAACCGCCTGATCGCTGATCAGGCGGTTTTTTTATGGGTGCGTTTGGGCTCATTGTTAACACCAATCTCAACGAGACTGTGGGGAGCAATGACCCCCCGGATAACTCTCGTTCCCATCACTGCGCGTGGTAATGCATTTCGTAACGCTCTGCGTCACATCCCAGCCATGGGGCGCTATTCAATCCGGTCCGAGATACAGATAGCACCAACGCCCGCGACTTCCGCAATAAACATTTCCCACCTCCTGCCGTTACAGAAAGTAGCTCGTTTATTGATCCTGCCGATGCATTGTTCGCTGGCGGAGGGCACAATGCCATCAGGCCAGCCATTCATTCAGATGCCGGGTAGGAGATAACCCCTTTTGTTGCGTCCATCAGCTGCGCGATTGAGTCATTTTTTGCCTTCACTGGGTCTGCTGGTGGCGGGGCTTGCGGCTGCGTACGTAAAGGACCTGAACGTCTTCTTCACATCGCTATTCAATGTGCTGCCCACGCTGGTCCTGCTGTTGGGCGGTGCGTATTGCTGTGTTTACCGGCGTCAGCGCGAGCTGTTTCTGATGCTCACGGTGTATATCGCCTACTACCTGCTGGATACCCAGACCGACTTTTACCGCGATAACGGCAAGGTCCGTGAGGATGCGGCGGTGATTTTCCACCTGGTCTGCCTGCTGCTGCCGGTGCTGTTCGGGCTGTATGCCGCGTGGGAAGAACGTACGCATCTGTTTCAGGACATGGTCGCGCGGCTCGCGGTATTGGTGGCGGTAGGTAGTGTGGCGCTGGGTCTTGAACAGAGTTATCCGGTCGAACTGCAACTCTGGCTGGCCGACATCCGCTGGCCTGCATTGCACGGTGCCTGGATGAGTCTGATTCAGCTGTCCTATGCCATGTTCCTGGTGTCATTCGGGGTGTTGATCTGGCAATACCTGGAAAAACCGCGACCGCTGCACGCCGCGCAGATTGTCGGCCTGCTGGGATTGTTCTGGGCACTGCCGAAAACCTTCATCCTGCCGTTCACGCTGAATATCCTCTGCAGTCAGGTGATGCTGATGATTGCCGCCGCCGTGGCTCACGAGGCGTATCAGATGGCCTTCCGGGATGAACTGACCGGACTGCCTGGTCGCCGGGCGCTCAATGAACGCATGCAGCGTCTGGGACGCAACTATGTGCTGGCGATGAGCGACGTTGATCACTTCAAGAAATTCAACGACACCCACGGCCACGATGTGGGCGATCAGGTGCTGCGTCTGGTGGCCAGCAAGCTGTCAAAAATCACCAACGGTGGTGGCAAGGCGTATCGCTATGGGGGCGAAGAGTTCGCCATCGTGTTTGCCGCCAAGACCATTGATGAATGCATGCCGCATCTGGAAGCCATCCGCGAGACCATCGCCAATTACGAGATTCAGTTGCGCAACAAGGACAGTCGCCCTCAGGATGATCAGCAAGGCCGACAACGCCGCGGGGGAGCGCAGGCAGGCAGCGTGTCGGTAACGGTCAGTATCGGCGTTGCCGAACGCCAGCCGGAACATCGCACGCCGGAAGAGGTGCTCAAGAGTGCTGACCAGGCGCTGTATGCGGCCAAGGGGGCTGGGCGCAACTGTGTGGTCGCTTACGGGCAGTTGAACCGGCGCGGCGCTGTTCGTACAACTGAAGCGGCCACCTGAACCAATCCTGCTATTTTTCCCCGTGACCTGCTGTGACTATTCAGTCATGACACGACCCTATGTCTCTGAAATGTTGTTCGGGTAGACTCGTGAAACTCGACTGCTGATCTGCGTCTCTGCATGCATCGATCAGCCTCCAACAGAATTTCGCTCCGTGTTCACGAGGTTTGCCATGGCTGACTACAAAGCGCCACTGCGCGATATGCGCTTCGTCCTCAATGAAGTCTTCGAGGTTTCAAAGCTCTGGGCTCAACTGCCCGAGCTGGCCGAAACAGTCGATGCTGAAACGGTCGAAGCCATTCTCGAAGAAGCCGGTAAAGTGACCAGCAAGACCATTGCGCCGCTGAGCCGTAACGGTGACGAGGAGGGCTGCCACTGGAAGGACACCGTCGTCACCACACCTGCAGGTTTTCCCGAGGCCTATAAGACCTACGCTGAGGGCGGCTGGGTCGGTGTAGGCGGCAATCCCGAGTTTGGCGGCATGGGCATGCCCAAGGTGGTGTCGGCTCAGGTCGAAGAGATGCTCAACTCTGCCAGCCTGGCGTTCGGTCTGTACGCGATGCTCACGTCCGGCGCCTGCGTATCGATAGACACCCACGCCAGCGAAGCGCTCAAGACCAAATTTCTGCCCAATATGTATTCAGGCGTCTGGGCCGGGTCGATGTGCCTGACCGAGGCCCACGCCGGTACGGATCTGGGCATCATTCGGACCCGCGCCGAACCGCAGGCTGACGGTGCCTACAAGATCACCGGCAGCAAGATTTTCATCACCGGCGGCGAACACGACCTGACCGAAAACATCATTCATCTGGTCTTGGCCAAGTTGCCGGATGCACCTCCTGGGCCGAAAGGCATTTCGCTGTTTCTGGTGCCCAAGTTCATGGTCGGCGACGACGGCAGCCTTGGCGAGCGCAACACCGTCAGCTGTGGCTCGATCGAGCACAAGATGGGTATCCAGGCTTCGGCGACCTGCGTGATGAACTTCGACGACGCTACCGGCTACCTGATCGGCGAACCGAACAAAGGGCTGGCGGCGATGTTCACGATGATGAACTACGAGCGTCTGGGCGTTGGTATTCAGGGCCTGGCGTCGGGCGTGCGGTCTTACCAGAGCGCCGTCGAGTATGCGCTGGATCGTTTACAGAGCCGCGCCCCGACCGGAGCGCAGAACAAGGACAAGGCTGCTGACCCGATCATCGTCCACCCCGACGTGCGTCGCATGCTCTTGACCATGAAGGCGTTCAACGAAGGCGGTCGGGCGTTTTCCAGCTACGTCGCCCTGCAACTGGATATCGCCAAGTTCAGCGAAGACGATGCCGCGCGCAAGCGTGCCGATGATCTGGTGGCGCTGCTGACCCCGGTCGCCAAGGCGTTCCTGAGTGATATCGGTCTGGAAACCACTGTTCATGGCCAGCAGGTTTTCGGCGGTCACGGTTATATCCGCGAGTGGGGCCAGGAACAGCTGGTACGTGACGTGCGCATTACGCAGATCTACGAAGGCACCAATGGCATTCAGGCGCTTGACCTGGTGGGGCGCAAGATCGTTGGTTCGAACGGCGCTTTCTATCAGCTGTTTTCGGATGAAGTGCGCCAGTTCATCAATGGCGCGGATGGCGCACTTGACGAGTTCGCCCAGCCGCTGGCAAAAGCCTTGAACATGCTGGATGAGCTGACTGGCTGGGTGCTGGACCGCTCGCGCGGTAATCCCAATGAAATCGGCGCAGCCTCTGTGGAATATCTGCATCTGTTCGGTTACACGGCGTATGCCTACATGTGGGCCATGATGGCCAAGGCAGCACTCGGTAAAGAGCAGCAGGAGGAGTTCTACGCAAGCAAAATGGGTACTGCACGCTTCTACTTCGCACGTCTGCTGCCGCGTATTCACTCGCTGGATGCCTCGGTGCGCGCGGGCAGCGATTCGCTGTACCTGTTGAAGGCGTCACAATTCTGACCTGTAAAAGCCTTGTAAGCATTTGCTTACACTGCGTGGTGCCAATTGACCTCTTCCCAAGAAAGGGATCCAAAGTTAATCTTTGTTCATGGACGTAGCGCAGGACGCGCAACAAGACATAACAGGGACACGTAGGGAAGCCTGCCAGGATGGCGGGGTGAAAGGGAAATCAGGGAAACAGTCTGGAAAGCCCCGCTTCGGCGGGGTTTTCTTTGTCTGCGTTTTAACGATTCGGTTTTTCCTGCCCGCAGTATTCTGTCTTGCGCACGCACCACCAATGCCTGTGGCAGTCATCTCCTGAGAAAGAATAATGGCGTCGTGCCAGAGCCGGTTGAACCCTCACCGACGGCAAGGGTCGATTAGCTGTATGGCCAATCAGAGCCAATTCAATCAGGAGCTTTTCATGGACATCATTCGTATCATTTTCGCCATTCTGCTGCCTCCGGTAGGCGTGTTCATGCAAGTAGGCTTTGCTGGCGCTTTTTGGCTGAATATCCTGCTGACCCTGCTGGGTTATATCCCGGGCATCATCCACGCGATCTACATCATCGTCTCGCGCAAGTAACTCTCGCGCAAGTAACAAGGTCGCCCGACCACGCAGTAGCACTCGTTGATCGTTCCCTGCTGCGGGAACGATCACACGGCTTGATCAGGCATCAAGCACATCCCGATAAAAACGCCATTCTTTCTCCAGAGCATCTGCCAGGTTACCCGCCTTGCGGAATCCATGATGCTCGTCTGCGTAGAAGTGCGCTTCAGTCTTGATGCCGTTGTCTTGCAGGGCTTTGAGCATGGCCCGGGTCTGTTCGGGCACTACCACGGCATCCAGCTCGCCTTGAAAGAAAATCACCGGCACCTTGATGCGGTCTGCGTGCAACAGCGGCGTTCGATCCTGATAACGCTCGATGTCCTTGTCCGGGTCGCCGATCAGCCAGTCCAGGTAATCGCCCTCGAATTTATGCGTGGCCCTGGCCAGTGCTACCGGGTCGCTGACGCCATACAGACTGGCACCTGCACGAAACACATCCTTAAAGGCCAATGCACAAAGTGTGGTGTAACCGCCCGCACTGCCGCCGCGAATGAAGGCCTGTCCTTCGTCAATCAGGCCACGTCCCGCCAGATGCGTGACAACCGCACAGGCATCTTCCACGTCCGCCACGCCCCATGCCAGGTGCAGGCCTTGCCGATAGGCGCGACCGTAGCCGCTGCTGCCGCGATAATTGAGGTCTGCCACGGCGAAGCCGCGGTGTGTCCAGTACTGAATACGTGGGTCCAGCACCGGGTAGCAGGCGGAAGTCGGGCCGCCATGGATGAACACCACCAATGGCGGTTTTTGCGCGCCGGTCATGGCCGGGTAGAAATAGCCGTAGGCCTCGGCTCCACCGCTGGGATAACGCAGCGGCTGAGGGCGGCTGATCAGTTCGGGCGGCAGCGGCGAGCCTCCCCCGGCAAGCACCTGAACACCGGCGTCGTGGCGAGAAATAGCCAGCACGGCAGATGTGCTCACCGCGGATGCCGCGATGCAATACACGAACTCTTCGTCAATGGCGAGGCTGCGAAAGCGGCTGTAACCAACGCTGAAATCCTCGACGCTGCCGTCAGCCTGACAAAGCCCCAGAACACTGGAGCCGTCTTCGATCCAGCTCGCCAGATAGCCATCGTTGATTGGCAGCCAGGTGCAGCTGCCCAGTTGCCAAGGCGCAGAAGCGTGATCGGCCGGGCTGGCGGGCAGCGGCGCAAACCCGGAAGGAGATTCACCCCACGGCTGCCAGAAGCCAGCGCGATCAGTCAGGCAATGCAGGCGACCGTGGGCGTCAAAACGTGGCTGTTGCAGCGACTCTTGTGCGCCTTCGCCTGCAACACACTGCGCAGTGCCCCAGCTGCCGTCGTCTTGTCTCGCTGCACACATCAAGCGGGTGCTGGTCCACGGCTGATGCGGGCGTTGCCATTCGATCCAGGCCAGGCGTTTGCCGTCGGCGCTGATGATCGGCGATGCGTAGAAATCAGCGCCTTCTGCCAGCAATCGGCGCTGCCCGTCAGCCAGATCGATAGCGACCAGCCGATGGGTGTTGTGGTCTTCTTCAACGGCGAGAATCTGACCACCGCTAAAGAACAGGCCGCCATAACGCTTGTCGCCCTCCGTCAGCGCAACCGGCGCGCTGGCGTCCAGCGTCTGGCGGTACAATTGCTGGTCGCGCTCATTGACGAACACTAGCGCGTCGTCGGCCAGACAGAACGAACCACCACCGTATTCATACACCCGGCTGCGAACGCTGAAGCCTTGTGGCGTCAGGCAGCGCTTGCTGTTCGCGTACCAGTGCCAGATACGACAGGCGCCGTCTTCGGGGCGGTATTCGTTCCAGAACAGGCCCGCCGAGCTGACATCCAGTTCGGCGAAGTCGACGCCTGCAGCGACCGCTTGGGCGGCGCTCAGGCGTTCAGGAGGATTTTGCGATGAGTCGTGAGTTTCGGTCATTGCGAAAGGCCAGCTCTTCAATGGTTTGAGTAGCGGTTTCGGACTCGTCGCGAGCCTGAGTGATGATCCCGTGGTGGTAGGACTTGCTGCACACCGGGTCGGCATTGGCAGCATCGCCAGTCAGCATGAAAGCCTGGCAGCGACATCCGCCGAAGTCCTTTTCCTTTTCGTCACACGAGCGGCACGGCTCGGGCATCCAGTCGTAACCGCGGAAGCGATTGAAGCCGAACGAGTCGTACCAGATGTGCTGCATGCTGTGATCGCGCACGTTGGGGAACTGGATCGGCATCTGCCGTGCGCCGTGGCAGGGCAACGCTGTGCCATCTGGTGTCACGGTCAGGAAGATATTGCCCCAGCCGTTCATGCATGCCTTGGGACGCTCTTCGTAATAATCAGGCGTGACGAAAATCAGCTTGCACGGATGATTCTCTGCCTCCAGCCGGGCGCGGTATTCGTTGGTAACGGCTTCAGCGCGGACCAGTTGATCCTTGGTCGGCAGCAGGCCGAGGCGATTCAGGTGCGCCCAGCCATAGAACTGACAGGTGGCCAGTTCGACGAAGTCCGCTTCAAGCGCCAGACACAGCTCGATTATCTTGTCGATGCGGTCGATATTGTGCCGATGGGTGACGAAATTCAGCACCATCGGGTAGCCGTGCTTTTTGACCGCCTTGGCCATCTCCAGTTTTTGCGCGAAGGCTTTTTTCGAGCCGGCGAGCATGTTGTTGACCTGCTCGTCGCTGGCCTGAAAGCTGATCTGGATGTGGTCCAGGCCTGCTTCCTTGAAGGCGATGATCTTTTCTTCTGTCAGGCCGATGCCCGAGGTGATCAGGTTGGTGTAGAAACCCAGGCGCCGGGCTTCGGCGATCAACTCGGCAAGGTCCTGGCGCACCAGCGGTTCGCCGCCGGAAAAGCCGATCTGCGCCGCACCCATCTCCCGCGCTTCCTGCATGACCTTGAACCACTGCTCGGTGGTCAGCTCCTGGCCCTGTTTGGCAAAATCCAGCGGGTTGGAGCAATACGGGCATTGCAATGGGCAGCGATAGGTCAGCTCGGCGAGCAGCCACAATGGCAGCCCGACCTCGGGAGTGGGCGGTATGTACGGGGTGTTGGTGACGGGGGCCAGGTCAGACAAGATCGATCCAGTTTTTCTTTTTGGCGCCTTCCATGAACTCGTCGACGTCCATGCCCAGTTCGGGAACATTGGGGAACTGCTGCTGAAGCTCATGAATGATGGCGGTGATAGTGCGCTTGCCATCGATCAGCCCGCCAATCAGGGCCGCGCTCTCGTTAAGTTTGATCATGCCTTCAGGGTAGAGCACCACATGCGCCTTTTGCGCAGGCTCGTACTGAAAGCGATAGCCTTGATGCCATTTGGGTGTCAACGCTCGGAACTGCGGATCGTGCTTCATAGCGTAATCCCCTTATGCCAGACCTTTTGGTCTGTAACGCTGTGATACGGCGGGCGGTTCAGCTCGTAGGCCATGGACATCGCATCGAGCATGCTCCACAGGATATCGAGCTTGAACTGCAGGATTTCCAGCATGCGCTGCTGGCCTTCATATGTAGTGTAGTGCTGTAACGTGATGGCGAGGCCGTGTTCCACGTCGCGTCGGGCCTGGCCCAGGCGAGTGCGGAAATACTCGTAGCCGGCCGGGTCGATCCACGGGTAATGCTGCGGCCAGCTTTCCAGGCGCGATTGGTGGATCTGCGGCGCGAACAGTTCGGTCAGCGAGCTGCTGGCCGCTTCCTGCCAGTTGGCGCGGCGGGCGAAGTTCACGTAGGCGTCGACGGCAAAACGCACGCCTGGCAGCACCAGTTCCTGCGAGCGCAGTTGGTCCGGGTCGAGCCCGACGGCCTGGCCGAGGCGCAGCCAGGCTTCGATGCCTCCGTCTTCGCCGGGCGCGCCGTCATGATCGAGCAGGCGCTGAATCCACTCGCGACGGATTTCGCGATCAGGGCAGTTGGCCAGAATCGCCGCGTCCTTGAGTGGAATGTTCACCTGATAGTAGAAACGGTTGGCGACCCAGCCCTGAATCTGCTCGCGGGTTGCACGACCCTCGTACATCGCCACATGGTACGGGTGATAGATGTGGTAATAGGCACCCTTGGCGCGCAAGGCCTGTTCGAATTCGGCGGGGGACAGTGCAGTCGCTTCGCTCATGTCAGCTCCTAAAGCTCGATGCTCATGCCATCGAAGGCCACTTCGACGTTGCGACGAACCAGCTCCGCACGTTCCGGGGAGTCTTCGTCGAGAATCGGGTTGGTGTTGTTGATGTGGATAAGCACTTTGCGCTGCTCGGGAAAGCCTTCGAGGACTTCCAGCATGCCGCCGGGGCCGTTCTGCGCCAGATGGCCCATTTCCCGGCCGGTACGCGTGCCCACGCCACGGCGCTGCATTTCGTCGTCATCCCACATTGTGCCGTCGACCAGCAGGCAGTCGGCGTCACGCATTTTCTCGGCCAGTGCTTCATCGACCTTACCCAGGCCCGGGGCATAGAACAGCTTGCCGCCAGTGCGGGTGTCTTCGACCAGCAGGCCGATGTTGTCGCCCGGGTGCGGGTCGAAACGGTGTGGCGAATATGGTGGTGCGGCGCTGCGCAGCGGGAATGGCGTGAAGCGCAGGTTCGGGCAGGCGGGGATCACGAAGCTGCCTTGCAGCTCGATACGATTCCAGTTCAGGCCGCCGTTCCAGTGCTTGAGCATTTCGAACAGCGGGAAGCCGGTGCTCAGGTCTTCATGGACCATGTCTGTACACCAGACCTGGTGCGGGCAGCCTTCGCGCAGGCTGAGCAAACCGGTGGTGTGGTCGATCTGGCTGTCCATCAGCACAATGGCGCTGATGCCGGTGTCGCGCAATGCGCGCCCCGGCTGCATCGGCGCAAAGCTCTGCAGTTGCGCACGGATATCCGGTGAGGCGTTGCACAGCACCCAGTTTATGCCGTCGTCGGACAGCGCAATCGACGACTGGGTCCGCGCGTGAGCACGCAGGCTACCGTCGCGAAAACCTGCGCAGTTGACGCAGTTGCAGTTCCACTGGGGGAATCCACCGCCAGCAGCAGAACCTAGAATCTGGATGTACATGACAGCTCCTGGCACACGTTCTGAAATAAAAAACAGCCACAACCATAAAAAAAGCCCCGGCGAACCGAGGCTTCACAGCGCACTGAAATCAACGGCTTGCGAAGTACATGGTGACTTCAAAACCGATACGCAGATCAGTGTAAGCAGGTTTAGTCCACGACATAAAAATCTCCTCGGATAAGTGCTGCGGTTGGTGACTACATCTTAGTGCATCGCTGAAGGCATACGTTCAGATAGTTAGGGAGCTATGTTACTCAATTTAACAATTGCGCAGGACTGGAATCTGCAGGAAAGACCATTACCGTTCAGGTAAGGATAGCGGGATGGCCGCGTTGGCAGGGCGATTGGCCACGATCAGCCAGCCGCCAGTGGCATTGGTCAGCTGCTCCGTAGAAGTGAGTAACGAGTGTGTATCCAGATTTGACAGAGCGCGTTGCAACGCCTGCGAGTGGCTACCCTGATGGCCGGCAAGATGCGCTTGCCACTGCATGTCTGCCTGCTGCTGGTCCGGCATGCTCGACGGCTCGAATTGGGCTGAAAGGGCTTTTATCTGCTCAGACACATCTGCGTCGCTAACCCACTCGGGCAATCTGCCGATGAACGTCTCAATGTGCTGAAAAAGCTGCCCTGCGTCGCAGGAGGGCGATTGAACACCAAACAGTAATCCGGTCCTTCCATTGATCAGTCTGATGCCACTGAACACGGCGTAACCCAGTTGCAGCTCGACCCGCAGCCGCTGGTAGAAGAGCGCTTGTGACACGTGCGCGAGCAACCGCCACGCAGCTTCATCTTCAATGGAGGCCGTAGGGGCCGGGCAAAACACCAGCACTGCGTCTTCCGACGAGGACGATGCTTCAGTCGTCCAGCGTTTGCCTGGGAAAGTGGCGGGCTGCTTTGGCGAGTCTGTTTGCCGAACACCCGGTGCTGCATTCAATGTGGCGTCTATCAAGGGCTGGCTGGCAGCAGAGAAGCCACTGGCGAAGCTGATCCAGCGCGAAGCCGCCCATACGCTTGGCAGATCGCCAACCGTCAGCTGCGGTTCGCTGCTCAGGTAATGATCGGCAAGCTGTTTGAGCAACTGACGAATCGGAATCAGCTCAGGTTCGTCGCCTGCCAGCGATGCGGGCTCAGCGCGCTGCAGGCGATGCAGGGCGTGTTTGATAACCGCAACCATCGGCTCGCGCAGGCCGTTCAGTTGAAGCTGCCAATAAGGCCCGTAAGCACTGAACGTCAGGGTCACACCGGCCTGACGTGCGTCTTCGATCAATGGCTTGAGCCCTGTATAGAGCATCCGCCAGAGGGTTGGCTGCGGGGAGGGCAGTTCCCAGCGCAGATAAAACGCGGCTTCATCGCTGTTGGTGAATGCCGTATCGAGAAACGGATTCGGCGCTGGCAAACGCCAATTGACCTGCTCGATGCTGTGGGTATCGGCGAGTGCGGAGCCGACCAGCGCGTCGGGCGTGAAATGTTCAAGCAGCACGCGCAATGCCTCTTGGCCTTGCGCGCTTAACTGCGCAGGCGTCTCGCGACAGTAATGATGTGCCAGCGCCAACGCACCGAGCATGTGCAGGCGTCGTTTTTCGAGGCGTTGGTATTGCTCGACCAGCACCGGCCAGTGAGCCTTGAAAAAATCGAGCCAGCTGAAAAACAGGCTGTTGAGGGTGAGAGTGTTCGCGAGGGCATCTTTCAGTTCGATATCAAGCAAGAGCTGCCCGCCGAACTGGTACAGCGGTGCGGCTTTCAGGGAGCTGGCACAGCCCCTCTCGGCCAGCTCGGCAATCAGTCCGCCCGGCTGAGCTGCATTAAGCCAGTGACAGAAGAACGCCACTGCTTCGTCAGACTTTTCCGGCAAGCCCTCAAAGGCAAACAACAGGTGGTTTTGCTCGTCAGCCTTTGGTCGATTGGCAATCAGCGGTGGGGACGGTTGCTGTATGGCCTTCACACCACTGGCGAACATTGCGCCATGGTTGATTGCGAGTGTTTCCAGCTCGGCGATTGGTAGCGGCCCACTCAGGCACAGGGTCATCTGCCCTGCCTGATAGAAGCATCGATAAAAGTCCTGCAACGCCTGTTGAAAGGCGGGGTTGGGCACTGACAGGCTGTAACGATTGCCAGCATGAAAGCCGCGCAGCGGATGCTGTGGATTGATCGATGCCAGCCGGCGAGCCTGATCGCGTGCTGCGCTATCGCCGACCCAGGCGATGAACTCGGCGTGCAGCACTTCGCGCTCGCGCAGTTGATCGGCCATGGTCATGCGCGGACGGGCGAGCATGTCGCACAGTCGCTCCAGCCCTTGGGCAAAGACCGCCTGCGGCAGCTCAAAGAAGAAGTCAGTGGTGCGTTCGCGTGTGCTGGCATTGACCTGACCGCCATGGCGCTGCACGAACGTCATCAGGTTTTCGCTGGCAGGGAAGCGCTCGGTGCCGAGGAACAACAGATGCTCCAGAAAATGCGCCAGCCCCGGCCAGGCCTGCGGCGCATCATGGCTGCCCGCCGCTACGCGCAATGAAGCTGCGCAGCGCTTGAGGCGCGGTTCGTGACACAGCACCACATTCAGGCCGTTGGCCAGCGTGAGGCGTTTGATGTCAGAGGAAGGCGGGGCAGGCATGAGGGTGTCCACGGCAGCAGGGAATGCAAAGCATCATGCTAGCGGATAACCGGCGAAGTTCGCGAGCATGGCTGAACCAAGGCAGGACGCGGAGCGTCCAGAACTGCATGCCGACGCGGAGCGTCGCGCGATAGTCGAGATCGTCATTCCAGTGTAGGAGCGCCGAGCGTGACGCCTCGGGATCAAGTCAGCGACGTATACAGCCCCGGTCGACGATCGACGAAATAGTCGTTCACCGTCCTGGCCTGGGCCAGCAATGCCTTTTCCAGCGTCCCCACCAGCAAGCCTTCGTCCTGACCTGCCAGCAGTGGGCGGCTGCCGTCCGGTGCGCAGAGGCTGCTTAGCCCGCAGTAACGAATCGCGCCTTCGCTGCCGCAATAGTTGGCGTACACCACGTAGCAGTGGTTCTCGAACGCTCGCGCCCGTACGGTCACTTCACAGACAAAGTCGTAAGGCAGCATGTTCGCGGTCGGCACCAGAATCAGTTCGGCCCCTGCCAGCGCAAGCCGACGGGTGTTTTCAGGAAACTCCACGTCGTAGCAAATCAGCATGCCCAGACGCCAGCCGTTCAATTCGACCACCGGGTAATGATCCTCGCCTGCTGCGAACATCGACCTGTCCAGCTCACTGAACAGATGGGTCTTGCGGTAGTTGCACAGACGTGTGCCCCCGCTGTCGATCAACTGCACGGCGTTGTATACCTGTTGATCAGGCCCGCGCTCCGGATAGCCGTACAGAATCGCAATGCCGCTGGCTTGCGCGATGGCGGCAATGCGCGACGCTGCCGGACCATCCTGCGCTTGCGCCAGTTCACTGACCGCCTGTGCACCGATGTTGTAGCCAGTCAGGAACATCTCCGGGCAGATCAGCAGCTGTGCCCCTTGCTCTGCGGCAGCCTGGGACTGTTTTTCCAGGCGCGTCAGGTTGCCGCTTATATCCAGCGGCAACGGCGAGCATTGATACAGTGCAATGCGCATGGGGGTTTCCTTCTGTCAGTCGCCCAGTGCAATCGGGCCGATTTCATGAAACACGTCACCGGGGCCTGGGTTCTCGGCGTGAGTCTTGCCACCGAAGTGGTTCATGATGCCCCACACGGCGTTGAGCGATGTCTGCACTGCGCCTTCAACCCAGGCCGGTGTCCAGGATACATCGTCACCGGCGATGAACATGCCGCGCTGTTCGCTGGGCATGTCCTGCTGCATGAAGTGCGCGTACATGCGCTGGTTATAGCGGTAATGGCCCGGCAGCGCACCTTTGAAGGCACCCAGGAAGTGCGGGTCGGCCTCCCACGAAACGGTGATCGGGTCGCCGATGATGCGCGCCGCGATGTCCACTTTCGGATAGATCTTCTTCAGCGCATCAAGCGCCAGCTTCACACGCTTCTCGATAGGCTGCGGCAGCATCTTCAGCGCATCGCTCATCCACGAGTAAGACAGGCAGATCACGCCCGGCTTGTCGTCGCCGTTATCGAACAGGTAAGTGCCACGGGTCAGGCGGTCGGTGAGGGTCATGCTCATCAGATCGCGACCGGTTTCCGGGTCCTTGTCCTTCCAGAACGGACGGTCGACCATCACGAAAGTCTTCGAGGATTGCATGTAGCGCGTGCGGTCCAGGGCCATCCACATTTTTTGTGAGAACAACGATTCTTCGCACTCGATCTGCGTGGTCAGCAGCCAGCTCTGGCAGGTGGTCAGCACGGCGGCGTATTGCCGGGTGTCGCCCCAGTTGTCAGTCACGGAAAAGCTTCCGTCCTCGGCGCGAGCAATGCGTTTTACGCCAGGACGCGGTGCGCCGCGGTGCAGCGAAGACAGGCTGGTGCCCTTGGGCCAGTGTGCGCAACGCTCGGGCACATGGCTCCACAAACCGACCGGCACCTGCTGCACGCCGCCCACGATCAGGTGCTGGTGCTCATCGCAATTGGTCATCACCACGCGGAAGATTTCCAGCATCGAGTTGGGGAAGTCCGAGTCCCAGCCGCCCGTGCCGAAGCCTACCTGACCAAACACCTCGCGATGATAGAAAGACAGTTTGGCGAAGGCCTTGGACGTCGCGACGAAATCATAGAAGGTGCGGTCATCCCACAGCGGCACCAGCTTGTTCCACAGCTCTTTGAGGCGCGGCACATCACGGTCACGGATGGCCTGCTGGATGTCACCGAACTGCGAGCCGCTTTCCAGTGCGTCGGCCCAGGCGTCGGCCACTTCCTGAAACAGCGCCGGCAGATCCGAGAGCATTTGTGCGTAATAGGTGGTGCCTTCCAGGTCGATGACGGTGCTGCCTGAAGCGGCGGTCAGCGGGTTGGGAAAGGGCTTGGACTCAAGGCCAAGTTTGTCGACGTAATGAAAGAATGCGGTCGATGACACCGGAAAACGCATGCCGCCCAGTTCGGCAACGATGCCTTTGGCACCTTCAAACTCTTGCGAACGCAACCGCCCACCCATCTTGGAGGCTTCGTACACCACTGGTTTGAGGCCCATCTTCATCAGCTCGTAGGCCGCCACCAGCCCGGCGATACCAGCACCGATAATCGCCACTTCCGCGCCATGATTTTCAGCCGGGATACTGCCCAGACCTTTCGGGTGTTCGATCCAGTCATCGAAGGCGAAGGGGAAGTCGGGGCCGAACATGGTGATCGGCTTTTTGCCGTTGGCGGGGTGACGGTTGTTCTTCATGACGGACCTTGATGGGCAACGGCGAAAAACAACAGTCTAGAGAAGCGCGGGCACGTAAATAAGACGCAAAGTGTCGTCGATATGCTGTTTGTTTGTGCTAAATGACGAACCTGCCGGCCATTTTGCATGGTTGCGTCTGACTACTGCTTGCTCATACCGGTTGCCCACGGTCGATCTTGCTGCTGAGAATGATCGATGTGGTGGTTTTTTCCACGCCATCCACGCTGCCGATCAGGTCCAGTAACTGGTCCAGTTGCTCCGGAGAATCCGTACGCAGCCACGCGACGTAATCGAACTCGCCACTGACCGCACATAACTGCTGCACCTGCGCCATGGCGCTGAGTCGGCGTAGCACTTCCTTGCCCGAACGAGGTTGCACGGTGATGCCGACATACGCCTGCAATCCGCCACTGACCACTCGCTGGCCAAGGCGCACGCCATAGCCGGTAATCACCTTGCTGCTTTCCAGACGTGCCAGCCGGGAGGTGACGGTGGTACGGGCGATGCCCAGTTGACGGGCGAGCATGGCGACGCTTTCGCGTGCATTGATTTGCAGCGCTGCGATCAACTGTCGATCAATTTCGTCCAGCACGGGCGGGTGGGTATCGGGCACGGGTATTTCCTTAAAACTTCCAGCGTTTAGCGGTCTTGGCCAGGCGTGCCTGGAGCCCGTCCAGGTTCTGTGCCAGTTGCTGAGTCATCAAGTGATAGCCCATCAACTCGGCTGGAATGACCGGCTGCGCGGGAGCGCTTTCCGATGTGCGCACCAGACGCTCGGTTGCGCCGGTTTGCAGCGCGCGAGCCATGCCGATCAACTGACGACGTATCTGCCGGTAATCGTTATCCAGTGAAGTTTTAAACGACTCGCCCGCCACTTTATCCAGATCGGCAGGGCGAATATTGGCGAGAATCTCCAGGGTGCTCAGGCACATGCGGAAATGGCCTTGAATGGCGTCCAGCTCGACCATGGACATCTTCACTTCCTTGGAAACCGACGGCAGCAGCGAGCGCAATTGCAGCATCGTGGCGTTG
The DNA here is from genome assembly GCF_032587875.1 of Pseudomonas syringae group sp. 243L2. Taxonomy (NCBI): domain Bacteria; kingdom Pseudomonadati; phylum Pseudomonadota; class Gammaproteobacteria; order Pseudomonadales; family Pseudomonadaceae; genus Pseudomonas; species Pseudomonas syringae group sp. 243L2. The sequence continues at coordinate 827,549 of NZ_JAWHPL010000021.1, read as the reverse complement.
AGCCTGGCGGTCAGCTTGAGGTGCTCGTCAGCGGTGACCGGCTGGCCTTGCACGATGCGTCCATAGACCTTTGCGCAGTCACGCAAGCCACTGGCCAGGTTGTAGCGCCAGGAAAACACGGCATACAGTGGCAGGGCGAAGGAGAAGGCCAGCGCCAGCGCGATACCGATCAAAATATCTACGGTGCGCCACAACCCGTCACTGATCGGGTTGTAGCCATGACCGGCCACGATAAACAGCGTTATCGCCGACAGCAGCGCGGTGTAACCGCCTTTGCCGATAGCGTGATAAGCAAAAAAACCGCACATAACCGACATCATCGCGTAGGTCAGCAACGGCATTTCCAGATAGCCCTGCTGGACCACCACGATCAGGCCAAGACCAGCTCCGATCAACGTTCCGTAGGCGCGCTCGACTGACTTTTTGCCGATATTGCCGTGGTGCTGCAAACCGCCGATGACGATCAGCATCGTCACCGACGCCCACTCGCCATGAGGCAGATTGAGGCCCGTGGTCAACAGAATCGTTACCAGCAAGCCCACCGCAATCCGCGCCGCGTGGATCAGCCGCGCATGCCGATAACGGCGATACGGGTCCAGCAGCGGACGCAGAACAGGGCGAAGCCAGGAGGGTATGAAAGCAGAGCGCGAATTCGTCATGCGTTAAGAGACCGCGAGGGTAGGGAAGAGATTCCCTGATTGGATGATGGCAGGTCTCAGTAAGCCACATTTTGAGAGGAGATGGGTGGTGTATGTTGGCGATCAGTGAACATGACATCGTGGATTCAAGCGGTAGGAATCACGATCTGAATTCAGTAAGGATGAAATCCAGCACTTTTTAAGATGCCTTTATATGAGGCTTTATGGTCATTAATGTGTACTTTCATGATCTATTATCTACAGGTTCAAGCCTGCAAACGTACTACTTTGTGATTCCTTGAACCCCCGCGCCTGCTCGCTGGTAACTGCTCATGAAAGCTTTTTTCCCCGTTCAATGCAGCGACACGCTGTTGCGGATTGCCCTGCTGGTAAAGCAGGCCCGGCTACAACAGGGCGTTCGGCAAGTGGATCTTGCCGAACGGCTGGGCATTTCGCTGCGTACATTTCGACGCATCGAAGCAGGCAGCGCAGACGGCGTATCGCTGCGCGACTTCATGCTGGTGGTCTGGGGGCTGGGTGTGTCAGAGCGCTTGTTTCAGGGGCTGCGAGACGACGAGTCGTTTAGCGTCGAACAGCTTGAAGCGGCCGACCGCAAGCGCGTTCGCCTGCCCAGAAGCAAGCCGGAGGACTTCTGATGGCTCAGGCCTACATTTATATGGAGTGTCCTGTGTGCAGAGTTGGACGCTACGGTCGATGCTACCAGTGCCGCGCGCTTGAAGGACTAGTAGCCCTCTCAGATTCTGCAGCCCTTATGGCAAGGGCCGATTGATCTGGTAGCGAGTGCTGCGGCCGCCGCCGGGCAGACGAGTCAGGCAGTTTCTGCCAAGCAGATCACTTAAATGCCGGGTCGCCGTGGCCTTGGAGACTTTCGCTACCGCTTGATACTGCGCGGCGCTCAGACCTTCTTCAAAACCCCGCTCGCCGCCATCAAGCAGTCGATTCAACACCTTGACCTGCTCGGCGGACAAGCCGTCACCATTGTGCAACTGCCAGAATCGCGTCTTGGCCAACACCCGCTCGATACGAACCAAGGCATGCTCAATGCTGTTCAGCAATGTGCGCAAAAACCATTCCAGCCACTCGGTGATATCGGTTGTACGTTTCTGGCTGGTTTCCAGAACATGGTAATACCCGGCGCGGTCATCGAGGATGCTGGCAGACATGGAAAACAGCCGAATGGCTTGTTGATCGCCCTGAGTCAGCGTCAGGTCAGTCAGCGCCCGCGTCAGGCGACCATTACCGTCGTCAAATGGATGCAGCGTCACAAACCAGAAATGTGCGATGCCGGCACGCACGAATGGATCTAGCCCCGGATCATTTTGACTGGCGGCAAACCAGTCGAGGAAGTCGTCCAGTTGTTGCGCAAGCACTGCGCGCGGTGGTGCTTCGAAATGCACGACCGGTCTATCAAGTCTCCCGGAGACCACCTGCATGGGCTCGTCGCTACGCAACTGGCCTGCCAGGATGCGAGCGGATACAAAGCTGTCTTCTGCCGGGAACAGCCAGCGATGCCAGGTGTACAGGCGTTGCAGGTCAAGCGGTTGATCGTGCCTGCGTGTGGCGTCCAGCATCAGCTCTGCCAACCCCTCGCTGCGGGGGTTTTGTTTACCGTTATTGGCAATACCCAGACGACGCGCCAACGAAGACCTGACAGAGCCCACATTCAGTCGCTCGCCTTCGATGGCAGACGAGCTAACAATATTCTGCAACAGGGTGTCCACGCCCTCGCGCATTTCGGCATCGCCACTCACTACGCCGCTCATTCCCAGCAGGCGACCCTGAGCTTTAGCGCACGCTCGTATCAAGGGCGCGATGCGTTCATCGCTCCAGTTGAAGTGGGGCCAGTCCGGCTGCTGCCAGATCCAGAGATGTTCGGACATTGGATATGCCTTTGAGGTGAGCCGAATACGGGTTTAATCGGCTCATAAGGTGAGCCGATTGTGCTGGCTATTCGGCTCATCGTCCAGACGTTGTTTCGGGCCCAAAAATTTCAACTACCGTTCGTCCGCCTTCATAGTGGTTCACTTGCTGGCGCAATGGAACCGTATCAGCCTTCCCGACACTTAGGACGGCACAGCATCGCTCCTTGTGGGCAATCTGATGAGATCCCGGGCGCAATGCCCCGGTCATCACTAATGGCCAAGCGGAGTTTATCTTCCATGAAAAAAAGTATTTCCCTGCTCACGACTTTGTTTTTCTGCCATGGCGCATTGGCAGGAACGATGCTCGATGAACAGAGCATTACTTCGTACGTCGACAGTCACAGTGCCGAGCAGGTCGCGTTGCTTGAAAAACTGGTGAACATCAACAGCGGCACGGACAACGTGGACGGTGTCGTCAAGGTCGGTGATCTGATGAAGGCAGAGTTGGAAGCGCTGGGCTTCGATACCCGTTGGCACGAGCTGCCCGCAGGGATGAACCATGCCGGTAGCCTTGTCGCGGTGCATGACGGTAACAAGTCTGCGAAACGAATTCTGCTGATAGGCCATCTGGACACGGTGTTTCCGGCCACCAGCAAGTTTCAAAAGTATTCATTGATAGATGGCGGCAAAAAAGCCAAAGGCCCCGGAGTGATCGACGATAAGGGCGGCCTGGTCACCATTCTTTACGCCTTGCAGGCGCTGAAACACAGCGGCGCATTGCAGGACATGAATATCTCTGTGGTCCTGGTTGGTGACGAAGAGCTGGCGGCCAAGCCGACTGAAATTTCCAGAGAATGGCTGATTGCCGAAGCCAAAAGAAGTGACATAGCACTGGGCTTTGAATTCGCCTTGTCGCCCAATCAGTTAATCACCGAGCGCAGAGGATTGAGCGAATGGTTTTTGACCAGTACCGGCATAGACAAACACTCAGCGACTATTTTTCAGCCTGAAACCGGTTTCGGTGCGGTGTACGAGTCGGCCCGGGTGCTTGATGAAATTCGCTCCAAACTCTCCGGTGAACAAGGCTTGACCATCAACCCTGGGCTCATTCTGGGCGGTGCCACAGCCCAGGAAGATGTACCAAGCGGGCAAGGCACTGCCTCGGGAAGAAAAACCACAATCGCCAGAATAGTGTCCGTGCATGGCGACCTGCGGTTCAGCAGTGAAGAACAGCGAGGCTCTGCCGAAGCCCGCCTGCAGGAAATAGCCAGTCACTCGCTGCCACAGACCCATAGCGAGTTGAAGATCAAGGCAATCATGCCGGTCATGGTTGATCGCGAAAGTAATCGCAAACTTCTGCAAGCCTACAGCAAGGTCAGCCAGGACCTTGATGGACCTGCACTGGAATCGGCTCCGTCAGCGGAAAGAGGCGGTGCCGATATTTCCTATGTGAACAAATATGTAACGGCGAGCCTGGACGGGCTTGGCGCGTGGGGGCAGGGTGCCCACAGCGAGAATGAAACCATCGATCTGAGTTCGCTGCCCGTGGTGACCAAACGCGCCGCGCTGTTCATCAGCCGCTATGGCAAATAGCTGCTCTTCAGTCGGGCGCTGAGCCCTGCCTGACTGAAGAGCACAAGGCCGGCGGCAGCACCTGATGCGTGTTGCCGTCCTCACCTGCAGTGTTGACCAGCCAAGGAGAAAAGCCAGATGGAATTTGATCTGCGGTTGTCGCATGACAACGATCTGGAGCAGTTACAGCGTCTCTCTGTGCGGGCTCGCCAGCGGTATACGATCATCCCCTCTTTGGCTCATGTCGCCGAAAGCCCACCGCTGGGCGCAGACAGATTCGAAGCCTGCCGGGTCATGGTTGCTGTAGACAGGCATTGCGATGAAGTCATCGGTTTCGTAGCCATGCGCCTACTGGATGATTACTTATACCTGGACAATATCTCGGTCGAACCTCTTGCTTCAGGCAAGGGCGTTGGAAAAAGCCTGCTGTCGTCTGTCGTGGCGTACGCGCACTTGCGTCGGGCTGATGCGGTGAGCCTGACAACATTTCGCGAACCACCCTGGAATGGCCCATGGTTTCGTCAGCATGGGTTCTGTCCGATGCCGACGGATTGTATTGGCGATGGGTTAAGGCGCGTCATGAAGCGTCAGTCGCAGACTTTCGATCCTGCGACGCGTGAGACCCTGTGGCGTCTGCTGTAACCCATGCCAAGTCATGGATGCAATCCACTTTAGCGAACTGCGCTTTCCTCATCGAGCTGCAAGGTCGATACATAAATGCCTTGTTGGCTATCCGCCACCTTCGTTTTGTTGTTCAAGATTCATACAGCCAGTGTTTGCCATATTCGCCTTGCCAGCCTGTTCTTTCACCGCGGTGAGAGCTGCAGCGCTCCAGCCAAAATGTATCAAAACAGAAATATTGCGGACACCTTGTCACCACAAAATGCACGCCACTCGCTGATGGACCGGCTCTGACCCCATAACCAGAAATCTCAGGCATCTCCTTCAGACGAGCGAATATTTGCTGCCATGAATAACCTGAACCTGCTGCAGACCTGCCAGAACGAACAATCGGCGGACGTGATTTACGGTCCGATTCAACCTGAACTGCTACGCGAGGAAGTGCTGGCCGATCTGCTGGAAGCCAGCGCCCGGCGTAATCCGCAGCAAGTGGCACTGATCTTCGGCGAGCACCGGATCAGTTATGGGGAGCTGGACCGGCAGGCTGATCAGGTGGCTTCTGCGCTGATCAAGGCTGGCGTAAGGCCTGGGCACATCGTTGGTCTGTGGTTGCCGCGAGGCATTGAGCTTCTGGTGATGCAGGCCGGTATCGCCAAGGCGGGTGCCGCCTGGCTGCCTCTGGATCAGGACACGCCGGTGGAGCGTCTGCAGATATGCCTGGAAGATGCCAGCGCCGTGGGGCTGGTGTCCTGCAACGCGCTGAGCCCGTTGCTGGCTGGTAGCGGTCTGAACGTATGGACGGCCGAAGCGCTGCTGACACAGACCGACGCAGCGTTGGTGCGCCGCAGTGGTGTGCTTCCCGATCATCCTGCGTACGTGATCTACACCTCCGGTTCCACCGGCAAGCCCAAGGGCATCCTGATTTCCCAGCGCAGCATCTGCCATTTCCTGCGCAGCGAAAACGCGGTACTCGGTATCCGTGCCAGCGACCGGGTCTACCAAGGCTTTTCCGTGGCATTCGACATGTCGTTCGAGGAAATCTGGATTGCCTATCTGGTGGGCGCAACGTTGTGGATAGGCCCAAAGGAAACCAGCGGAGACCCCGAAACCCTGCCACGTCTGCTGAACGAGCAGCGCATCAGCGTTTTGCACGCGGTGCCTACCTTGCTGGCGCTGTTCAGCGAAGACGTCCCCGGCCTGCGGGTGATCAATCTGGGCGGCGAGATGTGCCCTGAGTCGCTGGTCGACCGCTGGGCCACGCCGAACCGGCAAATGTTCAACACCTACGGGCCCACCGAAGCCACTGTGTCGGCGAGTCTGGCGCGGTTGTCGCGTGGTCGCCCGGTCTCGATTGGTACGCCGCTCCCCAATTATGGTCTGTTGGTAATCGCCAATGACCCAGCGGTCGGCAGCAGCCTGGCACCCAGCCTGCTGCCACGTGGCGAAGTCGGCGAACTGTGCATCATCGGCCCCGGTCTGGCTGAAGGTTATCTGGGCAGACCGGATCTGACCCAGGAAAAATTCCTGCCTAACCCGTGGTCCACTGGCTATCACGATGCGCGCCTGTACCGCACCGGCGACCTCGCGCGGATCGACGATGAAGGACAAGTACAATGCCTGGGACGTGCCGATGATCAGGTGAAAATTCGTGGCTTTCGCGTCGAGCTGGGCGAGATTGAAGCCCTGTTGGCGCAACAGCCCGGCGTAGGTACTGTTGCCGTCCTGTTGCGCAACGAGGGTGGCGTTGATCAGCTGATTGCTTATCTGGTTTGCGATACATCGACGGACTCCACATTCACCAGCCAGCTGCGCAAGGTCTTGCAGGCCCGGTTGCCGTCGTACATGGTGCCGGGGCATTTCGAGTTGCTCGACAGCATGCCGCGCCTCACGTCCGGAAAAATCGACCGCAAAACACTCAAGGCCCGCCCGTTGACGGTTGATGCCGCGGGTGCTGGCGCAGAGTCCGACGTGGCTGAAACTGAAGGCGAAATCGCACTGTTTGCTGCGTTGGCCTCACTCTTTCCAGGCATGCCGATCCGCCGCGATGCGGACTTTTTCACCGATCTGGGCGGGCACTCCTTCTTTGCCGCTCGTTTGGCCTCGGCCTTGCGGGCGAACCCTCGCTTTGCACAAATCACCGTGCGCGACATTTACCAGCAACGCCGTATCGGCGCGATTGCCGAAGTGCTGGATCAAGCACCGCAAGAGATGGCTGCCCCGGTCGACTGGACGCCTCCGTCCGCGTGGCGTCGCTGGCGTTGCGGCGTGGCTCAGGCTCTGGCATTGCCGGTAATGGTCAGCCTGCGCATGACTCAGTGGCTCGCGCCATTCTTTACTTATCACTTGCTTACCGGTTCGCCTGACGACTCTGTGGCTTTGGCGACGCTGGCTTCTATCTCGGTGTTTCTGATTGCCACCGTTCTGCAGTTTTTCATCGCGTGGGCGGCCAAGTGGCTGATCGTTGGTCGCCTGAAGCCTGGAATATACCCATTGTGGGGCGTCACTTACTTTCGCTGGTGGGCCGCCGACCGTATGGTCGAGTCGGCACCGACTTACCTGTTGAGTGGTTCTTCGCTTTATCCCCTGTGGCTACGCGCCCTGGGAGCAAAGATCGGTGAGGAAGTGATTATCGGCGGGGCCACGGTGCGGGCCCACGACCTGCTGGAGATCGGTGACGGGGTCAGCGTCGGCAACGGCGTGAGCTTCGAGAACGCACGCGTCGAGCGGGGTCAGCTGCATCTGGGACGTATCGCATTGCAGGACAATGCCTGTGTCGGTTCTTACGTGATCATGGAAGGCAATACCGCTATCGGTCCGTGGGGGCATCTTGAGGCGCAATCGGCCATGGCCGACGGCCGGGAGGTTCCGGCGGGGCGTATCTGGCAGGGCTCACCTGCGCGTGATGTCGGCGCGTTCGATACGCTCGGCCAACCTGCGCGGCCTGTGACCAGCCCTGCGCGTTTGCGGGCAGAAAAACTGTTCTTCGTGTTCGGCGTTCTGCTGGTCGCGACGCTGTTCTTCATCCCGGTCTTCCCGACCTTTTTCCTGATCGACTGGTTCGACACGCAGAACGTCTTGCCATGGTTCGAGGGCAGCGGACCATTGGGACAACTGGCGCGCTATTTCCTGCTCGCGTTCCCGGCCAGTGCGGTGCTGATTGTCGCGACTGTTCTGGCCTCTGCCGCATTGCGCTGGATCGTCTTTCCACGTCTCAAGCCGGGTCGCTACGCGGTACACAGCAACACTTATTGCGCCAAGTGGCTGATCAGCCAGATTCAAGAGGCCAGCCTCAACGTGCTTTCCGGCATCTACGCCACGGTGTATTCGCCCTTCTGGTATCGACTGCTGGGCGCGAAAGTGGGGCGCGACGCCGAGATTTCCAGCGCACAGGGCGTCATCCCGGACATGCTGACCCTGGGCGATGAAACCTTTATTGCGGATGCGGTGATGCTCGGTGATGAGCGTATCGACGGCGGCTGGATGACCATGCAGCCCACGGTCGTATCCAATCGCAGCTTTGTCGGCAACGGCGGTTACATTTCAGATGGCACGGTGCTGCCGGAAAACGTCCTGATCGGCGTCCATTCCTGTGCACCGCATAACAGCAAGATGGCCGATGGCGATACCTGGCTGGGCTCACCACCCATCCACCTGCCAGCCCGCGAGCAGGTAAGTGGTGCTCCGGAATCTCTGACCTTCAAGCCCTCGCCATTGCGTCGTCTGGCCCGAGGTCTGGTCGAAGGCGTGCGCATTGTCACCCCGCACGCGGTGGTGATTGCGGTTGGCTACACCGTGATGCTTGATCTGATGCCACTCGCCGACCAAGAGCGCTGGGGTGCCGTGCTGGCTTACCTTGCCGTCATCGGCATGGCGTACAGCGTGGGTAACTTTCTGCTGATCGCAGCCTTGAAGTGGCTGGTCATGGGGCGCTATCGCAAACGCGCAGACCCTATGTGGACGCCATTCGTATGGCTTTCGGAAGGTATCACCAGCCTTTATGAAGGCATGGCCGCACCAAACTTCATGCGCTACCTGCGCGGTACTCCGTGGTTGCCGCTGGCCTTCAACCTGTTCGGCTGCAAGATTGGCCGAGGGGTTTACATGGACACAACCGACATCACCGAATTCGACTGCGTCAGCATCGGTGCAGATAGTGAGCTGAATGCCGGTGCCTGCCCGCAAACACACCTGTTCGAAGACCGGGTCATGAAGATTGATCACGTCATCATCGGCGAACGCGTGTACATGGGGCCACGCAGCGCCGTGCTGTACAGCGCCGTAGTCGGCAACGATGCGCACCTTGGCGCACTGACCCTGGTCATGAAGGGCGAACATATCCCTGTCGGCAGCCGTTGGGCTGGTTGTCCCGCGTCACCTGACAGGGCATGAAGTGCGGGGCGAGCTGGGCATTCGATGAAGATGGCCGGCTCGCCCCTCCAGAGTCCTTCCCTCGGCAGAATGTATTGCTGGTCAGCTGCGTCACCAGGCCAGGCTGTGCAAGAGATGAGGCCAGAAACCGCATTCGGGCTTGCGTGCGTATCGCCTTGGAACAGTGGCTCGAATTGCCATCCGGGGCGATCACGTTCATCAGCGCCCCAGGTGTCGCGCCGCGATTGCTTATCGACGGGCTGCCGGAGCCCGGGTTTTCCATCAGCCACGAAGCCGGGTTCTCTCTTGCTGCCGTCAATCTCCAAGGCGCAGTGGGCGTGGACTTGATGCAGGTTCAGGCGGTGCCGGACTGGCATGCGGTCGCGCTGGATTATCTGGGGGCTGAGGTTGCCAGTGTGCTGTCAGGCATGCCCGAGTCGATGCGTGCGGTTGCCTTTGCCAAGGCATGGTGCAGGCGCGAAGCGTTTTTGAAGTTGCATGGATTGGCGCTCGATGAATGGACAGCACAGGGAGGATTGCAGGGTGTGGAGGTTGAGGTTGAATTGGCGGAGGGGATGGTTGGAGCGGTGGCGTTGAGTCAGGTTTTGATGGAGTACATGAATCAGGCTGAGCGGCGCACGGCACCTTGATTGATGCGCTGCTGCCAATCGAAGATGAATGCACGAATGTTCTAGACTCACCTTCTGACGTCAGCGATAACCAATCGCTTTCATCGATTCAGGTGTTTTATGCCTTCCACACACTGGATAGACCTCGCTCGTGACCTTGATACAGGCATCGAGACGCTGCACGCGCACTTTCAGGGGCATGCCTATGATCCCCATTGGCATGACAGCTATCTGGTGGGCGTTACCCGGCAAGGAGTGCAGCAGTTCAATTGCCGCCGTCAGCGCCATGCCAGCACGCCCGGGCAGGTGTTCACGCTGGAACCGGGGGAAATTCATGATGGCAATGCCCCGTGCGCCGAAGGGTTCACCTATCAGATGCTGTACCTGGACCCGCATTGGCTGAGCCGGGAGCTCAGTGGGTTGTTCGAACAGGCTCCCGACCAGCATTTGCCTTCTTTCGCCAACACCCTGCAAACCGAATCACGGCTGGCTCACGCGGTCACGTTCGCTTTCACGGCGCTGCATCAAAAAGAACTACGCATCGTTCGTCAAAGCGCGTTGGATGAATTACTGGCGCAGCTCATTGATCGGGTGCAATGGCGACGCATGACCGATCCCGATCCGCGCTTGCCGCAGGTGGCCTTGCGGGCGAGGGATTATCTGCACGCGCATCTGCATCAGGACGTGGGCATGAACGAGTTGGCAGCTGTTTGTGGCGTTGACCGCTTTCGCCTGACTCGGGCGTTCAAGGCGACCTTCGGCCTGCCGCCTCATGCATATCTGGTACAGCTGCGCCTGGCCAAGGCCCGTCGAATGCTGGCAGCCGGAATCTGGCCCGCTCAGGTGGCCAGCGATCTGGGCTTTGCTGACCAAAGCCATCTGGGCCGCTGGTTCATGCGCGTTTACGGACTTAGCCCGGCGGCCTATCGCTTGCGCTGCTCAAACCTTCCAGACTGATCCTGTGGTATGTCGCAGCATGGGCGTTTTCAGCCCTGGATTGCCGATCATGCTGCCTTTCATTCTGTTCGCCTTCGTCGCCTCGATTACCCCCGGCCCCACCAACATCCTGGTATTAAGCAACAGTGCCCGCTTCGGCTGGCGCGCCGTCGTACCGTTGATTCTGGGAGCCTGCACCGGCGCTGCACTGTTGGTGTTGCTCATTGGCATGGGGGTCGGCCACTCATTGCTCGCGATCCCCAATGCTCAGCGCGTCATGGCATGGGTCGGCGTGCTGTGGCTGACCTGGCTGGCCTGGAAGATAGGTGCCAGCCCGACCGACTCAATCGAGCGGCAAAACAGTCTGCCGATGGGCTTTATCGGTGGCGCAGCACTGCAATTAGTAAATCCCAAGACCTGGGTCATGGTGCTGGCGGTAGTCAGTGTATACAGCCAGCGCAGCCCGGTGTCTTACCTGGCGCTGGTGTTTTTTCTGATTTCCTTGCCCTGCCTCGGCAGCTGGGCGCTGATGGGCGCAGGCTCGTCCCGCTGGCTCACATCGCCTTGGCGAGTGCAGTGGATGAATCGAGTGCTGGCGGTTTTATTGCTGCTGGCGGCGTGGATCGGTTTTATGGACAGTGTCTGAACGCGTGCGGCCTAGGTTGGCGGTGGGTACGCGAGGAGTCGGCTTCATTTCAAAAGCTGATCTTGTCGAGCCAACTCGTGACTATTTGCTTATGAGGTGAGTTTTGCTCTTCAACTTGCTGGTTTGCTCTGCGGTCGTCATCTCTTTTCACCGCAGAGCCTGTATGGCGTCAGATTATTCCGGTGCTTGCGCGCCGCTGGTCCTGGACAGCTCAGCAGGTCGGGCTGCCGCATTGAAGAAGGCCAGGTGATAGGCCAGGCCTACGAACACCGCACCGCCCACCGCGTTACCCAAAAATACCGGAACGAAGTTGTCGCCGAACTGCGCCCAGCTCAAGGCGCCGGCAAAGATCGCTGCAGGAATGACGAACATGTTGGCGACGATGTGCTGAAAGCCGATCGCGACGAATGCCATCACCGGAAACCACATGCCGACCACTTTACCGATCACGTCCTTGCTTGCGTAGCTGAGCCACACCGCCAGGCACACCAGCCAATTGCAGCCAATACCCGAGATGAATGCCTGTTCGAAGCTGGCCCCCACCTTGGCATTGGCGATGGCCACAGTCTTGGCCATGAATGGGCCTTCAGTCAGCCCCACCACATGGCCGAAACAATAGGCGACGAACAGCGCGCCGATAAGGTTGGCCAGCGTCACCAGTACCCAGTTGCGCACCAACTGACCCAGACCGATACGCCCGGCGAATAGCGCCATGGGCAGGCTCATCATGTTGCCGGTCAGCAACTCGCCACCGGCCAGCACCACCAGAATCAGCCCGACCGGAAACACCACAGCGCCAAGCAGATTGCCCAGCGACGCCCACTCGTGAGGGATCATGGTGCTGACATGAATATCGAGAAGAAACCCGAGGGCAATGAAAGCCCCTGCCAGAAAGCCCAGGATCATCAACGACGACAGGCCCAGGTGGGCCTTCTTGACGCCGCTTTCGACGGCAATTTCAGCGATTTGCTGCGGGGTGTTCAGAGACATGGTGGGCTCGTGCGTGGTCGTGGGCTGAGCGTGGGGAACAGAAGCTCAAGCGGTGCGCGCATCTGTCGCACGGGGAAACAACGTTACGGAATGTTTCGGAGGATGGCTAATCGGATGTTTTGATCGGGTGATTGAGAGGGTCGATGGGGGGGAGGATGCTGTGGGGGGAGTGGGCTTATAGTTGTTTGGTTGGTAGGTGCCGCGACTCAAAGCCCCGTTCACATATCAGTTTGATTTATTCAAAGGTTAGGTATACGTTACATTTAATCTAGTTTGTTATGTATACGGAACATGGACTATTCCCTCATCACAACGCGTCTTGGCGAGCAGATTCGGCAGCGCCGCCTCAATCGAGGGCTTACCCAAGCCAGGCTCGCTACGTTGGCAGCCGTCACACGGCAAAAGATAATCGCCGTAGAAAAAGGTGACCTCTCAGTAGGCATGACAGCCTATGCGCGCGTGCTCGGGGCGCTGGATTGTGAGCTTTCGGTCATACCCGCTGTTATGCCTACACTGGAGGAAATTGAGGGAGTATTCGACTGATGATGACCACGCTGCAGGTTGCGATGTCAGAGGAGTGGAAGAATCCTTAACAGTCGGTGGCTAATGAAGCAGGAATTGCGGTACCAGAGTTCTGCCTGTCGGATAATTCCAGGCTGTTCGTCATGCGCCGTTCCGACAGGGATGACCAGCTCAACCCTATTGGCTTTGAGGACATGGCGGTATTGATGGGCTTGCCTGCCGAGAAGAAATACAGCAAGAGCTACTTCGCTATCGCCAAAGCAATCCGCCTATTCTATGCCCCCGACCAAGTACTGGCGCGGTCTGTTGAGCTGAGCGAGCAGGCGCCAAAGGTAATCGCTGCGGTAAGACGATGTGCTGAGCTGTTTATTTATGAAAACCTTTGGGTAGCAAGTCGTCGGGCTTAGTGTCTCGACTTTTGGCAACTGCAATTCAAACAGTCGGCCTTGACGGTCTCTAAGCTCGAAATAGCACTAGAGGGAGTAGTTGAAGTCCTTTGCCAGAGGGGCCTGGTCCCTGGCGCTATGCATGGTCTGCATCAGCAATAATACTGTGAACGTAGAAGGCGAGGGGTGGTAAGCAGCTTGTGATAAAACATGTAAAGTGGCCAATTGACAACGTTAAGATTGCGAGGTAGCGTTTGCTTGGTAAGTCAGATCTACCCATACGCCGCCTGGGGGGGCGGAAACGTTACCAGAATCAGTTATGCCATATCTAAATAGCGCCCTTCAATAACACAAGGGTGAAGGAATGAGTGCTGATGTTTGAAAAATACCCTGATCAGTCCCGTGACCGTCGGCAGGCATTCATAATAGGCGCTTTCTCGGCGATAGTTTCTGGAGGCAGTTTTTGGGTGGGCGGAACTCTGTTTGGATTAATGTTTGGCACCGTTGCCCTTGTGTTTCTTCCAGCAACTTTAATTTGCGATCACGCACGGTTTGAAACTGCTACAAAAATATGGAGATTTTTATCTTGGTTTTCTTAGGTTTAATATAAGGCTCCTTGGATTTTCTGCTTAATACTGGAATGTTTTATTGGGCTAGTAGTTTGTCCCGGGCCAGTCTTTCATAAGATTTTCGACCAGGTTGCTCCCAATCTTTATGCACAATCAATATGCAGGGGTTTATGAGCACTGCATCCAATTTTGAAAAGGCTACATCTCGGTTTTTTTCTCCGCGTCGATAAACTTATCGATTGCTCGACCGCCACCCCAGCGCGAATCATATTCAGCATACCCCACCTGCTGGCCAAATGGATAAACGCGAATATCGGCATAACTCATGTAGATAGCCTTATCGCAACTCCAGTTCCCGATATAAGTCGTTGTCAGAGGGTAACTGGACGGGCTGCTATCCGATGGGATTTGTCGTGTGTGGAAGCCTTTTTCGGTCAGTAACCTTACATAGGTAGTGTTGAACCCTTCGCGCAGGCCATCGGCAGGAATCATGCAAATCTCCGGTGCCAAGTCCTGAGACAGCTCGACGGGAGCCACCGTTTGCTTGAAGGTGCAACCGGATGCCAATACTGATGCCAGGATGATGGGGGTATAAACAGGGCGCATGGCGACCTCCTTGTCATTAATCGGGCGGGGGAGGTGTCACCGCTTGTGCGCGCTCACCCGTCTCAGCTATGTGGAAGTCGATCCGCGCTCTTCCAAATACTTCGCCATTGCAGCGAAGCGTCGCCGGGTCTCTATTTCAAACAGCGTGTTGACCATTGAATTGAGCATCCACCCCAGCCAGCGCGGCCTCAGACGCATAATGAAGGTGTATGTCAGCTCGGAAGTGTCATTACCGAGATCTTTATGGTGCACTGAGGCTGCCCACTCCTGAAAGAAACCTTGAGGTTCTATCAAGACGGCAGCAGCAATGTGGTGTGAGGGCTTATAGTTTACGAAGCGCGTACGCATGGCAAACAGGCGTTTCCAGCCACGGCCCTGATTGGATGAGGTTGCACCAATGTAAGGATGACTGCTGCCGTCTTCCACCACCGCCCTGGATAACAAGCTATCCCAGCGCATGCGCACGTTATGGTTGTGAAAAGCTTCAAAAGCCGCAGATGCGCAGCAGGGCATGATCAGCCTGATTCTACGTACGGGCATGTGTTTATGACCCTTTTCCTGATCGCAATGAGTCCACGCAATGGTACTGATTATAGTGGTCAACTAAACCCGATCACTGGGTTGTCAGTGACCGAAACACCTGATAGACGCTGATTAAACCGCACAAGCCGGCGGATTCTGAAGCAACTGTAGGCAACGGAGCAAGGCGCCAAGGTTTCGGTAGGACGTGTACTCGTTCCGCAACACGATCCGGTTTTTTACTTCATCCGGCTTGGTATTGGCCGACATCACCCCATAACTATCCCTGTCTCCATGAACCGCTAGGACAGACCATGACCAACTCAACCGAAACCGCCATCCTTGCCGGCGGCTGCTTCTGGGGCATGCAAGATTTGTTGCGACGCTACCCCGGCGTGCTGCATACGCGAGTCGGCTACACCGGTGGTGACGTACCGAACGCCACCTACCGCAACCACGGCAACCATGCCGAAGCGATTGAGATCGTGTTTGACCCGGCGGTGATCAGCTACCGGCAGATTCTTGAGTTCTTTTTCCAGATCCATGACCCGAGCACGCCTAACCGGCAGGGTAATGATCTTGGGCCAAGCTATCGTTCGGCGATTTACTACCTGAGCGAACAGCAAAGGGATATTGCCAAAGATACTGCAGCTGACGTGGACGCCTCCAAGCTGTGGCCGGGGCGTGTGGTCACGCAAATCGAGCCCGCCAGGGAGTTCTGGGAGGCGGAGCCGGAGCATCAGGATTATCTGGAGCGGATACCGAACGGGTATACCTGCCACTTCATCCGGCCGAACTGGAAGTTGCCCAAGCGGGCTTGAACCTGAATCTCACCGGGAAAGGCCGGGATAGGGGATAGCGCAAAAGCTGCCCTGCCCCTGTCATGCAGGCGACATCAGGGGTAGCCTCAGCCCTCACAACTCTGCTTGTTAATTTCGAACTGTCCAACCTCTTTTACATTTTTGCTGCCAAAAATGTAAATGAGGGTGCCGCCCAAGGAAAGTATCGATTGGTCGCTGCGCATTTGCGCGGCGCAATTAGCCTTGAGGATGTTTGATTTCATCACGCCCAAGTCAACGTTATTGGGATGAGTGTCATAACGGGTCAACGTGTAATAGAACTTGAGTGCGTGACTGTTGGCCGCTTGCGCACGAACGAAGGTTATATCTTCGTCGATTATTCGATTCTGGGCCATCGTTCGCGCGGTCACAATGATGAGGTCGCTGAGAAAGGTGGGTTTGCTCGGCTGGGGTGTTTCTTGGAAAGCCTGTATGACCAGAACCCCCACCACGCTCAAAAACAGTAACCCCCACGCCGAATACACAAGCGTCTTCCTGATTTTTTCGCCGGGCATAGATTTCATTCCTTTGAGGTTGTTCAAGGGTGGGCATTCTACGACAACACCTCTTGTTCGACAGCCCTCCAGATCTGCGTTTGTGCAGCGGCTGCGGCGCCTCGGGGCATCTTATCAACGATGCATCGCTGACCTGGTCCGGGTACCGCCATGAACAGAAGGCATCCGGACACGCAGCGCAACCAGCAACGCGGCCAACACAGCATCAGGATGGCCGTCTCTACGAATACGCCTGCACTGCCAACGAGGCTGAACATCGCACCGCCAGCGGCTGCGCCTGTTGCGATGGTCGACTGCACAGAGGTGCAACAACTTCCCCCTGCGCCAGCGCCTGCGAAGAATTGAGCTGCGATCTGAACGGCAGTTTTTGGCCGATTCTGTTGAAAAGGTCGGTTCTCTCGAATTGTCCGGAAGCTGAGCGGTGAAGGCGCGTACCTTTGGACCATAGGACTGTATCTGACGTGTTCCGCCAGAAACACAAAAGCCGCGCAACGCGCGGCTTTGGATATGGTGGGCCCACACGGACTCGAACCGTGGACCAAAGGATTATGAGTTGCCGGGCTATACCATATGCCTAGCGAAATCACTCAAAGCTTGACTTAGGTTAGCATAGCTGGGGGAGCGAAATGCAACGGTTTGAGCATAGTTTGGACAAGGTTTCGCAATCTGGGGGCTGTACCGCATTCGTACCGTTTTCGTTGGCACCCGCGACCTTAGGCTTGAAGCCTAGCTAAGAAAAAATCACATGGATCGCTTTAAGCATCGTCGTGTCCATTCGCAAAATGATACCGTGAAAGAGCTTCATTCCGGTATGGGTGACTTAAGATTTTAGTTGCATAGGAAAACTGATAAGCAATGTCAAAAACTAGAGCATATACTTCTCAAACTGGAAATGTCCAAGTAACCGCTTGGCAGGTTAACAAACAGCGCAAAGATTTTTACAACGGCCAGCCAACGCCGTATCAATATTTCAGTATTGGAAGACCAGGGACTCGATTAGCAGTAAAACACGTTTCTGGAAAAAACTATCCATATTTTTCATACATAAATAGCGGAGATGGTAGTGGAGCTGTCGGTGGAGAGTCGTTAAGTCATCTGTTGTTTAAGGAGGCACTTAGTGAGATAAAACAGCTCAGGCTTAATGTGTCTTTGCAGGTTGGTGAGGGTAAAAGAACACAGGTATCTTGTAACTTACAGGTTGTCGAGGCGGAACAAGAAAAAGAGATTGCTCTGGTTGGAGGGGGCGTAAGATATGCTGATGTATATTACAGATTTGAAAGTGAGCACTGGCTTTGGAAAAAATGGGGTGGTGAGTTATATATTGAGATTCGTAACTCGAACGCAGTAAACGCCCGGAAGCAAATAGATATTAGGAAGGTCGCGATACCAGTAATTGAAGTGGAAATACCGTCTATTTTTGATTACAAGATTTCTGATGAGGCGACTAATGATGAGTTGGAGTTTAAGCATAAAGAGAGGATTAAAAAAATGCTTCAAAGCGAAAAAGGCTTTTTGAGTGGGAGCTCTTTGAGTAATCCAAGTACGAAAGAATATTTGATAGATCTGGTAAAGCACTATAAAGGCCAAAAAGTTGAATTCTGCAAAGAAAGGGATAGGTTGAACTCGGTGCTTTTTGAAACGAGAGAGTTGTTAGCAGCAGAGGCTTCTAAGGTTGAAAATCTGAGTGGCGAGCTATTAGATTTAAAAAAACAGCTACTCGTTGCAGTTTCTGAAAAAGATGCCGCAATTGCGGATTTGAGTTCGAATATCGCATCACAATCAAAGCAACAAGTCTCAAACGAGGCTAGTGCCAAGACCGCGAGGCTATACATGTCGCTTGCTTTCACTATGCTTGTTGTGTCTGCTGCACTGCTCGTAGTGTCAATTATGATTTAGAAAAAAACCGGGGCTTGATTCTCATGTCTGCATTGCAGAACTTGACTGTGCAGCTTAAAGCGATATAGCTTGGGGTTAAAGCTATATCATCGTACTTGCGATCGCCTTTGTGACTTCAGGTGGGCTGCTTGAATTATAGCGTAATAGGATCTCCAAAAAAGCTGCTACAGAACTAAGAGTAGAAAGATGGACGTGCTGCGTGGCATTATCAATGAACAACTGGAGCTGCTTCGCCTCACTTTGCATGCGACTACTCAGGGAACACTAAACTACAGAGGGGAGGTGTACGTCTGTAGCCTTTCAGAGGATAAGCTGAGAACCTCTCAACCAATCGCAATGGCTGCAGGGCAGACCGTCAATACCCTATTGAAATGCTCTGATTGGAGGGGAATTCCGGTCAGGGATCTCTATCCGTTAGCGCGAAGCTGCATAGAGTCGTTCATAAATGCGTCTTTTTTACTAGCAGAAAACAACGCGAAAGCCCAACGGGCCGTCCGATGGATTAAGTATCGTGCTTGGAAGCAACAAAATCGTAATGTTGGAATTGGCGAATTTGCTATAAAAATTTCCAGTGCTACAGTTGCTCCCGTAGAAGTGAGCGAATTCACGAGAAAGGGCATATCTCGTGAATGGAGCGAATACGACACTCCTACCCGATTAAAGCGAGTAGGTGAGCTTGCTGGAGTTAAAGCTGGTTCGCGCTTGCTGGCAGCCTATGCACTTGTATACGCAACGTCTTCAGAGATAATCCACGGATCGCCATACGGTGTGCACTATTTCTATCAGGCGCATCTTCCCCTTTCACCTACCGTAGAAGATTTCAGTCAGGCAACACGGCTGCAGTTGGAGGATATACTCTGTGCTGTCTGTCATGCTATGGCAGGTTACTTGTCATGTAGCAGTAGTGTCTTAGGGTTAAAGAAGATGTACATAGCCGAACAAGAACTCTTTAATCGCCTCCTATCACGGGAAGGTGTTGATCCTCAAGCGGTGGAGGAGCTTACGAAGACTTTGTAACTAGCTAGGGGAGTTTTTTAATTGACTGTTCGTCTGAGATTAAGGTTATCACGATAGGTATTAACCGCCGAAGGCGCAGAAAAAGGTGGGAGGATCTGAAATGGCCGGGGCTGCTACCTGCACGAGGACATCTTTACCTCAGTGATAGCCGTTTCCTTCGAAGCTGTTAACGCGTCCGCTCCGGTGCCTCACTCGTCATCTGACACTCCCGCGTCGTGGCGTACCTTTTCGCTTCCCGCGAGGACTCCTTTACCTGGCAGCGCCGCTGGGTGTCGTGAGCGGCGTTGAGTTATCAGACAAGCTGATGTGTGAGCGTCCAGCCCTCGCCAGCTAGGAGAATTCTCGATCCGTTGCCATGCGGCGTACCTCTCTCCCGACCTGGTGCTGGTTGCGCTGAGCCTATTGTCAGGCGGCTGATATGCACGCTATGGGATCCAGTGCTATAACGGCGTAGGGCCTTGGAGAGCTGGGCCAGCTGTAGGTTAGCGAAACGTCAAAAAACCAAAAAAATGTTTACTTTGGTGTATAGTTTTATCATTGAATGGCTTCCTCAGGCTTGGATCCAAAATGACCACTCGCACCGGCGTCCTTAAAAACTCTCCTCTAGCTCATGTTCTTGCTTCCGTGAGGTTCGCTCCTTGGCCTCTGCTAGCGAAGAAAATTGATGAGATTCAGAACGACCTCCGTGACGTCCTTCCACTCATGCATCATATCGTTTTGGATAGTCCTGATACGGGGCCGCAAGGCGCAGCTTTTAACCACGAAGCCTGGATGTTGATGCCTTCAGATAAAAGCTATGGAGTGCAAATTAGTAAAGATCAGATTCTGATATTTACTAAAAAATATAAAAGTTATGCGGATTTTGAAGATAAAGTAAAACGAGTAGTAGTTACTTTGTTTTCTTATATGAATTTTATGCATGTGATCAACATGGGTGTTAGATTTGTTGATCATGTCAGGCCTACAGGTACTGAAAAACCTTCAGATTATATTTCAGAAAGGTTTTTGTCTCATGATGTAGGTGAGTTGAAGGCAAGCGGAGGACGGTTTTTAAGCGAATACGATAAAGGTGGTTATAAGCTTAGGGTAAATGTTACATGTGTGCCCGGGGCTTTTTCACTGCCAGAAGATATTTTAAGTGTTTTAGTGGTTTTTAATGGTTTTGATAAACCGTTTCAAGTGGAAGCTTTGAAGGTAAACGAATTTTTAGTAGATATGGACGCTGTAAAAATTACTTCTACCGCAGAAAAGATGACTAAAGAAGATGTTATAAAGGAAATGGGTAAGCTGCATACGGTTGCTAACGGTTTCTTCAGGCATGAAGAGGTTTTTAGTGACTACGCGTTTAAAGTTTGGAAAGGAGAATCCTAATGCTTATATGCGACGCGGAAACGACTAGTTTGGAACAATATCCTTCTGGGTTCGGTGCAATGAAGACGCAGGAGATGTTTATGTCTTCAGCATCGTCTATGAAAGTTCAAGTGAGCAGGACTCAAGGTTTAGCTCTAGGTTTAGGTAATTGGGTAGAACGTGCTGCTTCTGCACAAACTTACATGGGGCGCATTATAGATCAGTCTTTTCCTTCAGGACTTACAGGTATTATAAGAGAGCATCCACGTCTGATTTTAACAGTAGATGACTTTCAGTCTGTTCGGATTGATAGTAGCTTAGTTGTTGTGGCTAAAAATATTGTTTCAGAAGAGGTTGATCAGCCTGAGTTGTCTTTCAAGACTCAGCTCGCAGATGTTCAAGCTAAACTAGGCTTGTCTGTAACGCAAGTTGCTCAGCTTTTTGGTGTTACTCGAAAGTCTGTATATGATTGGTTTGAAGGTTCTGAGCCTAGAAGCGCTTATACAAAGATATTGGATGTGATGTTGTCTGTGATCTCAGAGCATTCTGTTCAATTTAATCTCCAGCGTTTAAAGAATGTATGGTTAACTCCTCTAAGTGGCAGTTCATTTATGGATGTGATCCAAGATGAGTCTTTGGACGAGATTGCCAAACTAAATACGATATCTAAAAAAATAATAGAATTGGCTCCTCGTCTAGGTTCGCAACAACCTACGAAGGGCAGCACTTACCTTGGTAGCGCTCATGTGGCTGATATTGATAGAGTAGCAGATTTTGGCTAATTTTAATGTCGAATTGGCTGAAGCTATTAAGAAGGCTGGCTGGTGGCAAGGCTCTGTAATCTCTGGTGAGAGATTGCAGAGTCACTGTGGCGTTGATGGCGATATATGGTGGATAGTTGCATCGCAAACTTGCAATATTTACAATTCAGATTTTGAAAAAATTCCTGTGGTGGAAGTCGTTGCCGCAACTCGAGTTGCAAAAATAGATAACGCTTTGAGTAAAGGTAATAATCCTCGGCTTCTCCATCTAGAAGCTATTGGGAAAGGGGAGACTGTTTTCTTTGAGGTGAATATCCAGCGACGTATTTGGATTAGTCGAGATGCTTTAGCGGGGATCGGTGATCCAGACTATGACATTGTAGACTCAGATAGGGAGTCAGCGGGCTGGATGAAGTCGCAATGGCTTGATACATTTTCAGGCTGGCTAGCACGGAGCTATACTCGGATAACTTTACCTGATGAGTTTAATGTAATTTTAAAAGAAAGCCGTATTCAAGAAGTGTTAGATGGCAAGATTCTTCGCACTGACAAACTCTATGGTATTTATCTAAATATAGGCTCTGCTTCGAATGACCGGTGGACAGGTGCATTGGGGTTGATGCCGGCGCCCTATTTTCTAGAGATTTTACTCGTAACGGATGAGGATGAAAATCCTATCCCGTTAGTTGATACCCTTAAAAAATCTCTGTTCGAAGAAAAAGTTAAGTTCAAATTTCATGAAGAGGTTTATGACTTTAGATCTAAAATCGCCAGTGATCGTGGAATCACGATAATTCCTGAGGGTATTACTGGATCAAATATTGCTGAGACGTCTATTCTTTCAGTTAAGTCCAGCGTGAGATACACATTGAACGATTTTCTATCCCTTTCAAATGAGTCGGATTTAGATAACTAACGTGGATGTTTTTTTGTTTTTCTAAAAGTCTATAGTTTTCGTTTGACTTGTTCAGAAAATAAATAGTTTCTTTTGGGTTCGCCAAGCAGCTTTAGAGTGTTTTTTTATTTTAGCAAGTTGTTGGCTTTGGTTTTTAGCTTGGTTCATGAATTTGCCTATAGAATTAAAAAACTTTGCGCTAGTGTAGAGTTATTATCGTTTTACTGATCGGATGTGAATATTATAGCTTCCCAGTTTTGGTAGTGTCAGAGACTATGGGATTGCTACAGGTTGATACTGCTAGTCTTTGGTCAAAATCAGTTAATAAAGTTTTTTGATGGTTCTTCAGTATCGCTCTAAGGGTCGTACGCGTGACAAGGATAGGCATAGGACCTATGAGATCGTTTTGCTCGTCCAAAAATCGTGGTTGTGTGTCTGATACTAATTTTTTCATGCCTTGCTTCCGAGTGGAAATTATGTAGGTAACCGCCGCGACGCCTTGCGGCGGTCTAAGTAATATTTAAACCGGAATTTAATCCAGAGTAGGATCTCTATTAATGAAATCTGCAAACTCATCGGATCCGCTCACACTATCACCGTCGAACCTCTCGGTCTTGTCGGAATGTGACGTTTTGCTATTCTCATTGATCGAGGCCGCGACCCTGCCGCCCGCCGTATCTTCTACCGCTGCACTGGCTCGACTGCTTATGCTCTGGCCCACTTGTTCAGCGATGAGCGCCCCGGCACTTGCTGCCAACCTTCCAGTCTGGGCTACCCTCGAAGCATAGCTTGTGTTCTGTCCATTGCCCATGGCTTGCCCAAAAGCCGATTGTTCCGAACCACTCGTGGTGTGCTCCTCGCTGCCGGAACCGTATTCAAAGCTACCTGTGTCAGTGGAGCCGCTGTCGATGTGGGCTTCGGCAGCTTTAAAGGCAGCCGTGAGTGCTGAAGTGCCTCCAGCTATCTCGTTGGCTCCCGCCAACGCGGTGCTCGCTGCCGAAGCTACGGTAGAAGCAGCCATGGTCGTTGCTCCTATCGCAGCTCCAGCGCCGAAACTACCGATGCCTGAGGTCTGCCCTCCAGAGCTGATTATGCCGGCAAGCATTGGGGGTAGCTTATTGACCAGAGTGAGCAATACCACGGATGCGACCAGGAGTACGCATAGGCTATTCAGATCAGGCGTCCCAACTGAAAAGGCTTGGTAGTACTGGTCCAAAAATGATCTTCCTACACCGATCAGAAAAGTCATTGTGAAAAGCTGGATACCGACGCCAAGTACAGTTTTGTAATAGTTAATCGCTATGTCGGAGGTCCATTGGCTACCGCCAAACCCTAGAAGGAAGATCCCGGCGTAGGCCAGCAACCATGCCGAGATGAGCAGCAGAAGCATGTTCACCGCGATCAGTGCAAGGATCACCAACACTACGATAGCTGCCGCGAGCATCAGGGCGGTGACTACCGGGTATAGCAGCGAGGCTGACTCGCTGACCTTGGTGAGAATGTTGAATCCTATGTCCACGATGCTCGACGGGGAAAGGCCGCTTCCAAGTCCAGAAGCGTTTGCGCTGATATCTCGCATGGTGTCGATGATGGACAAAGATATAGCTGGTCCATTGATTAGTAACCACCAAAAGAATCCCAAGGTTACGAAGAATCGAATGGTCTCGACGAAGAAGGCTTGTATGTCGGCGTTACGCAGGATCATCAGGCCATAAGTCCAAACCATGCTGATGGATGCTAACCCCCAAAACAGCCATGAGGCGCGCTCTGTGATCTCGTCTTTCCAAGTCACTGCAACCGTCGAGAAGTTATCCAGGATTTTGTTGAGCATGTCGCCGCTGTCCAGACCCGCTGCTTGAGCCGTACTGCTGAATGCTAGCGCGATGAGCAGCAGGTGGATTGGTAGTAGCCTTTTCATAGAGTCACCATTTCCTGTCTGAGCTTTGGGTGTTTTTATGCCCCAGGACACACGCTTCCTGGTTGTTCGTTTTAGACGACGCCTGCTCTGTTTGTGGCGCTCCGCAACCAGAGGGCTTGCTGTCATCAGCGGCTCCGCAACCACTGGTCAGTAACGCGATGAGGACAAGCCACGTGGTTCGCCGAATGAAAGCATTCATATCGTCACCACTGCCTGTCTGCGCTTTGGCTATTGCGGCCGCTGAGAGCTTTTCGATCCGCAGCAAGCTTCTGAGCGTCACGATCAGCCTCCACCTGTGCGTTGGTTGCGAGCGCGTTTTGCTGTGCAATTAGCAGGCTGCGAATTTGTAAAAGCTGACTGGTTTGTGCGCTGGCAAACTGGTTTGCTGATTGAATAGCCTGCATCTGACCTGTAGCGCCACTCGCAGCACGCTGTATACCTGCAAGTGCTTGGGCATCGGATTGCAAGGTTTCTTGCTGACGCGAGACGCTTGTTAGAAGGGCGTCATTTGCCTTTTTTCTGGCGGTGGTGGCATCGCTCTGCGAGTCGGCAATTGCTTGTTGGTCTTGAGTCATACACGTGTCCATACCGATGCAGGGTGCTTTAGCGTAGTGAGCCGCATCCTGATAACGCGAAAGGTACTGCTCTAAGTTCCCAGCTTGATTTTTGTAGTAGCTGAGTGTGTCCTGAGCCGCGAGTAGCTTTGAAATCGTCTGGTCAGCCTCACTCCAGATGTAGGCCGCCGGCGCAGCTGTGTTCTGTAGCATGTTTTGATATTGCTGAAGCTGAATTTTGTACTGTTCAATCTGTTTGGCTACTGCCGCTACGTTCTGAATTGCACTAATGGTTGTTTGGCTAGTGTTCGCGCCGTCGAATACCGGAACGCCTGCCATTGCGAGGTGAGGTATGGCCGCAGCGATAAGCACACTAATCCATCGTGGGGTTTCGGGAATTTTCATTTGGACTCCAAAGGGTAGGGTGAGCGGAATTTTTTAGCCGCTAAAATTTCAGCGCCTGTACCAGTCGGAGCATTTCGTCCTGGTTGGTCTCAATCCGCTTTAAAAGTGCGCGTACGACTGCGGGCGTCCAATTGCCACCACAGACAGCCAGCTTGGGGTCATCTGTTAACCACAGCTTTAGCAATCCACCCAATCTGCCTTGGTCAGCGTTAATCTTTACGATTTGCAATACGTAGGTGGAATCCAGCGTGCTCTTGACCTCGTATCCGAGGCTCAAGCGGCGTAGATATTCCGCCACTGTCAGACCAACATTTGCTGCGTTCTCTTTAATCGTCTGCTCTTCGTCAGGTAGTACCGGCACTCGCAGATGCTTTCCGTGTTTTCGTGTGTGTTCCTGCTGTTTGTGAGGACTCATTTTTAACCTCCTTCTGGTGTTCATAACGTCGCGGAAGCGACCTGCCTCGCAGAGCAAGACAGCATTGAGTGCCGCAGGCGCGAATACGCGATAGTGAAATTGGCTAACCGACTTGTCGGTTGGCTAACTTCACCTGTCTTGCCCTCGAAATCACCGTTGCTTTTCCAAGTAGTGCTGGTTGCCTCGCTTGGCAAATCACAGTGTTAGGAGCAAATAATCTAGAGTTGGTTGGTTTTTCAACGGCATTAGTCGGTGCTGCGTCAGAAAATGTTGCAGTTGTTTAGCTTGTTAGTTACGTATGTTCGCTGGAGCAACGCTTATTGTTCAATTCCGTATCATCGAGTAGAGGTTTGACGATTGCCCGGGTATGACGGCTGAATGCTTGATAGCCGAAATTTACCATCCCTTCTTCGCGCAAGGTCGTCCAAATGCTGAGTATTGAATAGCCGCGCTGAATAGCCTCTTGGATTTCCTTTTTATGTATCACTACTACTGCTCGATGAGCTAAAGCGCTACGAGGATCTTCGTTTTTGATTACCCGCTCCGCGATTCTGAGGCTCAAGGTTTTCATCGTTGTCTTCCGAAGTAAGTAGCTAGATTTGATGGGGCTTCAGTTGTCGAAAGAGGGTTAAAGCATTTAGCTAGGCCTGCATCTGTTTTTCTTTAACTTACTCAAACTTTCTAATCCTACGGTCGATCGCTCTGCGGGTGTGACACTTGGGGGGCCGAGAGACGGATAGGGTAAGTTTGTATTCGGTGAAGACGTCCTGGTCAGCTCCGATGCGGGCTTTGGCGG
The DNA here is from genome assembly GCF_032587875.1 of Pseudomonas syringae group sp. 243L2. Lineage (NCBI taxonomy): Bacteria > Pseudomonadati > Pseudomonadota > Gammaproteobacteria > Pseudomonadales > Pseudomonadaceae > Pseudomonas > Pseudomonas syringae group sp. 243L2. Next base: position 801,303 of record NZ_JAWHPL010000021.1, on the reverse strand, counting down.
AGGCGCCTTAAAGTTGTATTCACCGTTCCGATAGCGTTTGATCACCCCATGAAGCCAGCCAAGCTCGGATTTTTTTATGTCTCCAGCTCTGACCGCAGCGCAGAAATCGTCGAGCATCCTCTGTCGGTCGTATGGTGCGACCTGCTTCAATGCTTTGCGGACCTGAATCTGGGTCTCAGCAAGCATCGTGGCGGTAAACCTGAGGTCCTCTAGGCTTTTCTCATCTTCCGGACCGGGAGCAGTAGTAGTTTTCTTGTTTTTTAAGGTTTTTGTTTTGTATGTATTTATAAGCCCGCGCTTCCCCGAAGGCGGCCGATCCGAGTTCGGGTTTTCCACATCCGGTATTTCGCGCTTTTTATCTAGGTTTTCAACCCCGAGCGCCGTATCTCGAAGGCTCCACTCAACCCCGTCATATTGCCCGCGAGAGTTATTAATTTGGTGCACTGCCAGGTACCCAGCGCTTTTCAGCTCCTCGATTCCTGAGCGAATGGAGGAAATGCCATCCCGGTTATTTTTTGCGATAAGCTCCATGCTCAGATGCTTTGGATTAGGCGGTAGAGAAAGCAATAGCGATAAAATTCCTTTCGCTTTAAAACTGAGGTTTTTATCTTTGAGTATATGATTGTGAATAATGGTGTAGCCATTTTCGGGCTTTGTTTTTTCAACCTTTAGTATGATGCCCATTGGGTTAGTCCTGGTCTAAGGCTTTTGCTACGTCCGTGGTGCGAAAGTAAATCCGTCTGCCTATCTTTACCTTGCAAGGCAAAAATTTACGCGAGACTTCATTGTCGCCGCAGAGACTGAGGCGTAAGCCATTTTTGCTTCTCAGTAGTATCTCGGCTAGCTGATCAATAGAGAGCAGCGGGGCGCCATCGTATTTTTCTAGAATGGTTTGTTCAGTGCTCATAGTATTACTCCGGGTTCGTAAATCTAAAACAATCCTAGAGAAGTTTCGAAGAGCTTAAAAGAGTTTTTTGTTAGGTGGAAGCAGAAAAAATAAATATCCTTTATTTTCAATTGCTTAATTTATCTAGTTTCGATATATCGGTTGTTTTTTCTGGTGTTTTTTTGCGTATTAAAGTATTCTTTTGGTGTGTGATTATTACTTTGGTTATTCGCTTAAAATTTTAGCCGCTAAAATTTGTAATGACACCATTCGATATATCGAAAGTCAGGTTTGTGTTCGAGTCTGATTGCGGCTTGTTTAGCTAAACTTTTAACCTGGGTCGTTGTTTTATTTTATCAATCTTCTTGACTAAATCTTCAGAGCGAAGATGTGTATATCGCTTTAGCATCTGCATGGATTTGTGTCCGCTTATCGCCGAAACTTCTTGGTCGGACAATCCACCCTCGACTAACCGGCTTACAGCCTCATGTCTCAAGTCATGAAATCTAAAGTCGGATAACCCAAGTTCTTTAACCAGTGATCCCCAAATCTTTGTAAAAGCGTAGGGCCGACGCTTTTTGTCTTTACCTGGCTCACCAAAGAAAACAAGTTGGCAGTCGCCTGGTCTTGCAGGGTTTGCCATAGCTGCCTTGAACAGCTCAGTTGCTCGCTTACTTAATGGCACAGTCCGCTGGCCATCGTTCTTCGTGTCTACAAGCTTCACGATGCGTCGTTCCAGATCGACCATAGGCTTACGAAGCGTGCTGATCTCCGCAGAGCGCATGCCCGTTTCCAGGGCGATGCCAACGATCCAGCCCAGCATAGGATTGCTGTATCTATTCACTGCGGCCATCAGCCGCCTCTCCTCATCGGCGGATAGTCGACGATTACGACCTTCACCAGGGCTCGGCTTGCGAATGTTCAGAACGGGGTTAAAGGTCAGGCCCAAGCCCCATTCCTGGATGGCTACGGTAAACAGGTGGCTAAGTAGCGCAAGTTCCAGGCGCACGGTGTTGTTACTGGTGGTTCCAACGCGTCCTTTTTCGTTCAGGCGCTTGTCGCGATACCCTGCGATGATTTCAGCGGATAGGGCAGCCAGTGAATATTTGCCCAGATGCTCGATGAGCTTCTTTGCCTTCGAAGCTTCGCCGCGCTGAGTGGTGGGCTTCTTGGTGGGGGTGATGTCGCTCAAGTAGCGCTTTAGGGCCGCCTCCAGCGTCATGCGCTCGGAGCCGCTGCGCTGGATATACACACCTCTGACCATTTCGTCTTCGGTGCGACGTGACCAGTCCTCCGCATCGCGTTTGGTGCGGAAGGTTTTAGCCACAGTTGGCCAGCCGGTTTTGCGGATCAAAGCCTTCCAAGTGCCGGAAGGAGTTTTGACTAATGTTGCCATCTGAAAGGACTCCAAAGGTGTACTGGCGCACCAGTACTGTACCGATTTTGTACCTTTGGACCATAGGACTGTATTAGTGGAGAACCACCCAGAAACGCGAAAGCCGCGCAATGCGCGGCTTTGAGTATGGTGGGCCCACACGGACTCGAACCGTGGACCAAAGGATTATGAGTCCTCTGCTCTAACCAACTGAGCTATGGGCCCTCAGTAGGCCGCGGATTATAACGGCGGTTTCGCGGCTGTGCTATCCGAAACGTCCGAAAGATTCATAAGAAGAAATCTCTCGCTGAATTCTTCGGGTTGAAGGGGGAGGCTGATGATGTAGCCCTGGATCTGTTCGCAGCCCTCGCGGGTCAGGAATTGCTGCTGTTCGCTGTTCTCCACGCCTTCGGCTATCACGGTCAGTTGCATGCTGCGCCCAAGGGCGATGATGGCGCGGACGATGGCGGCGTCGTGGGTATCTTCGGGCAGACCGCGAACGAAGGACTGGTCGATCTTGAGGATGTCCAGCGGCAGGCGTTTGAGGTAGCTCAGGGAGGAGTAGCCGGTACCGAAGTCGTCGATGGCCAGTTGCACACCGAGTTTCTTCAGTTTGTGCAGCACTGCCAGCGCTTCCTGGGTCTGGCTCATGATGAAGTTTTCGGTGATTTCCAGTTGCAGGCAGCCTGGCTCCAGGCCGTTGTCGGCCAGTAGTTGTTCGATGTGTTCGACAAGGTTCGTCTGGCGCAGTTGAGCGCCTGCAAGGTTGACTGACACGGGGCCGAATGGCTGACAGGTTTTGCGCCATTTGCCCATCTGTTGGCAGGCCTGCTCCAGCACCCATTCGCCGATTTGCAGGATCATGCCGTTTTCTTCGGCCAGCGGTATGAAGTGTTCGGGTGGCACGTCGCCGAAGGTCGGGTGGTTCCAGCGGATCAGCGCTTCTGCGCCTATCAGCGCGTGGGTCAGGAGGCTGATTTTGGGCTGGTAGGCCAGGGATAGCTGATTGCGGTCCAGCGCTCTTCTCAATTCCTGTTCAAGGGCAATGCGTTCGCTGGCCTGTGTGGTCAGGTCGCAGGTGTAGCTTTCGACCCGATTACGGCCCTTGGCCTTGGAGCGGTACATGGCGGCGTCGGCGTTTTTGACCAGTGTTGCTACGTCGGTGCCGTCAGTCGGGAAAACACAGCTGCCAATGCTCGGGCTGATGTAGAGCTCATGTTCGCCAGCTTCAAAAGGCGTGTTGAAGCAGGCCAGCAGTTTGTTGGCGATGGCTTGTGCGTCGCTGGGCTGCAGCAGGCCAGGTAACAGAACGATGAACTCGTCACCACCAAGGCGCGCGACCGTGTCTACATCGCGCAGGGTCTCCTTGAGCCGATGTGCGATGCCTTTGAGCAGCAGATCGCCGACCGGATGGCCCAGGCTGTCGTTGATGTGTTTGAAGCGGTCCAGATCGAGGAACAGCACTGCGCCAAGGCTGCCGGATTCTTCGCTGTGCAGTAATGCCGATTGAAGGCGACTCTCGAACAGGGTTCGGTTGGGCAGGCCGGTGAGCGGGTCGTGATGGGCTTGGTAGTCGAGGCGCGCCTGGGCGTGTTTGAGGCTGGAGATGTCAGCGAAGACGGCGACGAAATGGGTGGTGAGGTTGGCTTTGTTGCGCACTGCATTGATCGTCAGCCAGCTTGGGTAGAGCTCGCCGTTCTTGCGTCGGTTGCTGATCTCGCCCTGCCAGTGGCCATCGGCTGCAAGTTGATGCCACATTGAGGCATAGAACGCGCTGTCATGCTGGCCTGAGGCGAGCAGGCGAGGTGTCTGGCCGATGGCTTCGCTCTCGCTGTAGCCGGTAATCTCAGTGAAGGCACGGTTTACTGCATTGATGCGCTGGTTGGTGTCGGTAATGAGCACGCCCTCGGCTGTGCTCTCGAACACCGTTGCAGCCAAGTGCAGTTTTTCCTGCATTTGTCTGCTTTCGGTTATATCCCGTGCAATCGTCAGCAGGCAGTCGTCGCCTGCGATGACGATCGGGTGCGAGGACAGTTCGCACAGTTTGATACTGCCATCAACATTACGAAGCCGGGCCCTGAAGTCCCGGACGGAGCCGTGCCGCTTCAGTTGCTCAATGAGCCTGGAGCGGTCGCCCAGATCCACCCGGACACCCAGGTCGAATGTCGAGTGCTCAAGGCAGTACGCTTCGCTATACCCCGTGATGCGGCAGAAACCTTCGTTCACCTCTAAAAGCATTCCGTCCTGTTGGCGGGTGATAGCCAGCCCGTCAGGCGAGGCATGAAACGCTTTGGCGAATTTTTCTTCGGAAAGTTGAAGTTGCTGCTGGGCCTGCTTGCGCTGGGTGATATCACGCACTATCACCAGTACGGCTGGCGTCGAGCTCTGGTCGAAAGGCTGGGCGGACATGAGCCCGGAAAAGGTTTCGCCGTTCTTGCGCCGAAAGGGTATCTCCAGGTTATGAATGTTGCCTGTCTGCAGTTGCTGCAAAACTTTTGGGCCTATACCTGGCACTGCCCACAAATCCAGTTGGGTGGGCGTTTTCCCAATCACTTCGTCAAGGGTGAGGCCGGTCCGTTCAACGAACGCCGCATTGGCATCCATGATATGCCCGTCGGCAAGGCTTGCGATAATCATGGCGTCCGGGCACTGAGCGAAGACCGAGGCGAATTTTCCCTCGGACAGGCACGACGCTTCCCGGTCATTGGTGTCGATTATTACTTCACGCATATGCGGCTTACGTCCGTGTCTGACTATCGCTGATATTGTTGTGGCGTGAATTTGTAACAATCACTGGCCAAGGCTCGACTGGCAAGCGCTTGTGTTCTGTGTGATACATAGTTGTAGGTCAATTCGCCATGGCCTGCAATTAGACCGACGTCTGACCTCTGTTTGATTTGATCAATTGACGACTGGACCTGCAAATCCGGATTTCTTTTTCCCGGAAACGCAAAACCCCCGGCAGGCCGGGGGTTTTGTTGACTCGCTGGTGCGATTACTCGTCGAGGAACGAGCGCAGGTGCTCGCTTCTTGTCGGGTGACGCAGCTTGCGCAGTGCCTTGGCTTCTATCTGACGAATCCGCTCGCGTGTAACGTCAAACTGCTTACCGACCTCTTCAAGCGTGTGATCGGTATTCATGTCGATGCCGAAACGCATGCGCAGAACTTTTGCTTCACGGGCGGTAAGGCCCGACAGCACTTCGCGTGTCGCTTCTTTCAGGCTTTCAACAGTGGCGACATCGATTGGCGACTGCATGGTCGAGTCTTCGATGAAGTCACCCAGATGCGAATCTTCGTCGTCGCCGATCGGGGTTTCCATGGAGATCGGCTCTTTTGCGATCTTCAATACCTTGCGGATTTTATCCTCAGGCATTTCCATGCGTTCGCCCAACTCTTCCGGGGTCGGTTCGCGACCCATTTCCTGCAGCATCTGCCGGGAAATACGGTTGAGCTTGTTGATCGTCTCGATCATGTGCACCGGAATACGAATGGTGCGGGCCTGGTCGGCAATCGAGCGAGTGATCGCCTGACGGATCCACCAGGTGGCATAGGTCGAGAACTTGTAGCCACGACGGTATTCGAACTTGTCCACAGCCTTCATCAAGCCGATGTTGCCTTCCTGGATCAGATCGAGGAATTGCAGACCACGGTTGGTGTACTTCTTGGCGATGGAGATAACCAGACGCAAGTTCGCCTCAACCATCTCTTTCTTCGCGCGGCGGGCCTTGGCCTCACCGATCGACATGCGACGGTTGATGTCCTTGATCTCGGCTATTTTCAGGCCGGTCTCTTCTTCCAGTGCCGACAGCTTCTGCTGGCAACGCTGGATGTCAGGCTGCAAACGACCGATGGCTTCGGCGTATTTGCTCTTGCCCTTGGCCAGTGCGTCAGTCCAGCTTTCGTCAACTTCGTTGCCCGGGAACTGGCGCAGGAAGTCGGCGCGTGGCATACGTGCATCACGTACACACAGCTGCATGATGGCGCGTTCCTGAGCACGAAGACGCTCAAGAGCACCCCGCACACGCTCTACCAGACCTTCAAACTGCTTTGGAACCAGTTTGATCGGCATGAACAGTTCGGCAAGTGCAACCATTTCGGCAATGGCGTGCTTGTCGTCGCGACCGAATTTCTTCAGCGCCTTGCGGGTGATTTCCATTTGATCGGAAACCGCACCGAAGCGCTGCTGGGCGATGACCGGATCGGGACCGCTTTCGACTTCGTCTTCGTCGTCGCTGGCGTCTGCCGATTCTTCCTCGTCGTCATCGGTGCCTTCGGCCTTGACGGCTTTGGGGTCGACAGGCGGAGGTACTTCGGCAGGCGGCGAAATGCCGTCGTCCGGGTCGATATAGCCGCTCAGAACATCGGAGAGGCGGCCGCCTTCACTGGTGACACGTGTGTATTCGGAAAGAATATGGTCAACCGTGCCAGGGAAGTGCGCAATTGCGCCCATCACTTCACGGATGCCTTCTTCGATACGTTTGGCGATTTCGATTTCGCCTTCACGGGTCAGAAGTTCAACGGTGCCCATTTCACGCATGTACATACGAACGGGATCGGTGGTACGCCCGATGTCGGTCTCGACCGCTGCCAACGCTGCAGCCGCTTCTTCTGCGGCTGCCTCGTCGGTATCGGCGTCGGCCAGCATCAAGGCGTCCGCATCCGGAGCACTCTCGTGTACCGGGATCCCCATGTCGTTGATCATGCGGATGATGTCTTCCACCTGCTCGGGATCTGAAATATCCTCAGGCAAGTGGTCGTTGACCTCTGCGTAAGTCAGATACTTCTGCTCACGACCCAGGGTGATCAACTCTTTGATACGAGATTGCTGTTGCGCTTTTCCGGACATAACACCCTATCCACTGAAGGTCTTGGCGGGCAAAAAACAAGCCGAGGATTATACCCGAGCTATGACCTCACGCGCCAGTTGAGGTCGGGGTTTGTGCGGGAACATTGCGATTTAGCAGTTCCCTAAGCTGAATTTTCTCTTCTGCGCTCAACTCGGTTTGACGAGCCTTGCTGATCAGATGTTCCAGACTGCGCTCGCGTTGGCGAGCGGATAAGCTAGTTATAGTGTCGAAAAACTGTTGTTCAAGGTTGTCGGCCTCAATCAGCCATTCCTTTTCTGCCAGAGCGCGCAACAAACGGCCCTGTTCAGTCCCGTGCCACCTCGCTATCAACTGTAACGACCGCAGGTTGGGATTCTTTTGCCTGGCTTCGATAAGGGCGACCAGCAGTTGCGCGTTAGATTGGTCTTCTGCAGCGAAATGGCTGGCATTTTCGACCTTTTCGGCCAGTTCAGGGTGATGCAGCAAGGTTCTCAGTGCGGCCTGCATGGGCGGCTCGACAGCGGTCGGTACACGCGGCGTTCGAGGTTCGAAGTCCTGGCGCTTGCCTTTTTTGCCCCAGGATTTGTTGTCCCATTTTTTTTGATTCTGACCGCCGGTTTTCTTTGGCGTCCATTCCTGCTGTGGCTCATAACCGCCTTGAGGCTGGTAATCGGCAAAGTCAGGCATGGCGTCGTAATCGACATAGGGGTCGTAGCTCGGTGGCGCATCCACCGGCGCGCTCTGTACCAACTGACTGACGGCCTCGCCGGTAAGCCCGGTAATTTCGGTCAGGCGTTGGCGCATCAGAATGCGCAGGTTCGCCCCAGGCACTTTATCGATGAGTGGCGCCGCGAGGGTGGCCATGTGCGCCTTGCCTTCCAGCGAGCGTGGGTCAGACTCTTTGGTCAGTTGCTCGAAAAAATAGTCGGCCAGCGGCTGGGCGTGCTGATTGATGCGCGCCTTGAACGCGTCGGTGCCTTCGGAGCGCACCAGCGTGTCCGGGTCTTCGCCCTCGGGAAGAAACAAAAAGCGCGCCCGACGCCCGTCCTGCAGGTTCGACAGGGTGGCTTCCAGTGCCCGCCACGCGGCATTGCGCCCGGCCTGATCGCCGTCGAAGCAGAACAGCACGTTGGGCACGACCCGGAACAGGCGTTTCAAATGCTCCTCGCTGGTCGCGGTACCCAGCGTTGCCACGGCATTGCGCAAACCTTGCTGCGCCAGGGCGATGACGTCCATGTAGCCTTCAACGACGATGATTTCATCGAGGTTGCGATTGAATTTGCGGGCTTCGAACAGCCCGTACAGCTCCTGGCCCTTGTGGAAAACCGGTGTTTCCGGCGAGTTCAGGTACTTGGGCTTGTCATCACCCAGTACGCGACCGCCAAAGGCGATGACGCGTCCGCGCGAGTCGCGTATCGGAAACATCACCCGGTCACGGAAGCGATCATAGCGTTTGCCGGTTTCGGCGTTCTCGATCAGCAGACCGGCATCGATCATGACCTTTTGCTGCAGTGAGTCGCTGCTCAGGTGCTTGTACAGGTTGTCCCAGCCTGGCGGAGCAAAGCCCAGGCCAAAGTCTCTGGCGATTTCACCGGACAGCCCGCGGCCTTTGAGGTAATCCACCGCTGCCTTGCGCGATGGATGGCTTTTCAACGCCTGGCGATAGAACTCGGCGGCGGCGGTCAGCAGCGGGTAGAGCGGGGAATCGGTTGGCTGGCGGGGCTTCTGGCCTTTTACGCCCTGTTCGCGAGGCACTTCCATGCCTGCTGCTTTGGCGAGGTCTTCGACAGCCTGGGGGAAATCCAGATTGTCGTGATCCATGATGAAGCCGAGCGCGTTGCCGCCAGCGCCGCAACCGAAGCAGTAATAGAACTGTTTGTCCGGGCTGACGCTGAAAGAGGGTGTTTTCTCTTTGTGGAACGGGCAGCAGGCGGTGTAGTTCTTCCCGGCTTTCTTGAGCTGCACGCGCGAACTGACTACATCGACAATGTCGGTGCGGTTCAGAAGGTCGTCGATAAAGCTCTGGGGAATCAGCCCGGCCATGGCGTTCTCATCATTCAAGCGTGGTGCAAAAGTATCGGGAGACTCTACGAGCGTTCCGTCAGCCTGTCAGCCGTCTTTTTGAAGACGTGGGCAATCAACGGGCACGTCTTTGCATCCGATGGTCGGTGTGGGCCTGAAAGGGAAATAAACTTGAGCCTGCGGGCAGGTCATAAGGCTTCACGCTGGGTGTCCACCTGAGGGTGACAAAACCCGGATACATAAGCCTGGGTGCACGGAAGACGCTGCCTTGGCTGAGCTTCTTGCGAAGTCATCAAGGCATACTCGTCTTATCATCGACCGGTCTGCTGCCCGAGTGGGCATGGCCGATGTAGCCTGTGAACAGGCTGGACGTGCTTGATTGAATGTCTGAGTCGCATCGGCGGCCTGGACGAGGTCAATCAATCTAGCTAACGCGCAATCCAGTTAACGCAAAAAAGCGAAGCTGGAACTGCCGACAGCCCGGCTGGTTGGCCGGGCAAGGCAGAAGCTTGCGACGAAGGTCTGTAAATTAATACAGACGAACGGCGCGGCGCTGTTCGCGCTGGACTTTCTTGGCGTGGCGTTTGACAGCAGCTGCTGCCTTGCGCTTACGCTCCGAAGTCGGCTTCTCGTAAAATTCGCGGCTACGAACTTCAGCCAGAACACCGGCTTTTTCGCAGGAGCGCTTGAAACGACGCAGAGCTACGTCGAAGGGTTCGTTCTCTTTAACTTTGACGGCTGGCATCCAGAGCTACCTTCATTCATTACCGGGGTCAACGCTTAGTGCAAACACTGCACAAAAGTACGTCGGTTTTTAAGGGTTGCGGATGTTAACCCCTCATTGAGAGGAATGCAAAGCCTCTGATCGAAAACCGCTGGTCGGCACCTCGGTCGACGACTATTATGCGCGCCTTCAAATCTGCCCCCTACAAGGCGCAACCCCATGCTAGTACTGGGATTAGAAACCTCCTGCGACGAAACCGGTGTCGCGTTGTACGACAGCGAACGCGGTTTGCTCGCGGACGCATTATTCAGCCAGATCGACCTGCATCGTGCCTATGGCGGTGTGGTGCCGGAGCTGGCTTCGCGCGATCACGTCAAGCGCATGCTGCCGCTGATTCGCCAGACACTGGCCGAGGCGGACTGCGTGGCCACTGACATCGACGCCATTGCCTACACGGCCGGACCGGGTCTGGTAGGTGCATTGCTGGTCGGTGCCTCGTGCGCTCAGGCGCTGGCATTCGCCTGGGATATCCCGGCGTTGGGCGTTCACCACATGGAAGGCCATTTGCTGGCTCCGATGCTGGAAGAAAACCCGCCGCAGTTCCCGTTCGTCGCGTTGCTGGTGTCCGGTGGGCACACGCAACTGGTACGCGTCGATGGCATCGGTCAGTACGAACTGCTGGGCGAGACGCTGGACGATGCAGCAGGCGAGGCGTTCGACAAGACCGCCAAAATGATGGGCATGCAGTACCCAGGCGGCCCGGAGATTTCCAAAGCGGCGATGCAGGGTGTGGCGGGGCGTTTTGTCTTTCCCCGGCCAATGACTGATCGTCCCGGGCTGGAATTCAGTTTCAGCGGGTTGAAAACTTCTGCGCTCAATACCTGGCAGCAATGTCAGGGCGCTGGAGACGACAGCGAGCAAACCCGCTGCGACATCGCTCTGGCGTTCCAGCAGGCGGTAGTGGAGACTTTGACCATCAAGTGCAAGCGTGCGCTCAAACAGACTGGCCTCAAGAGCCTGGTCATTGCGGGTGGCGTCAGCGCGAATAAGGCGCTGCGGGCTTCGCTGGAAAGCATGCTCGGCGACCTGCGCGGAAATGTTTACTACGCAAGGCCCGAGTTCTGTACCGATAACGGCGCAATGATCGCCTTTGCGGGCTGTCAGCGTTTGCAGGCAGGGCAGAAGGAAGATTTGAGCATCAGCGTGCAGGCGCGTTGGCCCATGGAGCAGTTGCCGGGGCTGTGATGACAGGCGAGGGTGCGATGATTCCAGGTTGCCCTTCAGAAATGTCGTTCGCGCCCGGCGAGCAGGTCGCGTAGATTGCCGCGATGGCGCCAGACGATGAGCAGCGTCAATACGCTCATCGGCAACAGCGCATGAGGTTCTTGCCATGCCAGTAATGGCAGGGTCAGCGGTGTGGCAATCAGGGCGGCGAGCGAGCTGGTACGCGTCAGGTAGAGCGTCAGCAACCAGGCCGCTATCGCCAGGGCGGCTGCGGGCGGGTACAGCCCCAGCAGCACGCCGGCGGCTGTTGCGACACCTTTGCCCCCACGGAAGCGAAAGTACACTGGGAACATGTGGCCCAGCACTGCGCAGACGCCGATCCAGCCCTGTTGCGCGATGTTCAGGTTCGAGGCGCTGGCGATCAGGATTGGCAGCAGGCCTTTGCAGAGGTCGCCAAGCAGGGTCAGGATGGCCAGTTTTTTTCCGGCCAGACGCAGCATGTTGGTAGCACCGGCATTGCCCGAGCCACTGGCGCGCGGGTCTGGCCTGCCGCTCAGGCGGCTGAGCAGAATGGCGAAGGACAGCGAGCCAAGCAGGTAGGCGAAGGTGGCCAGTAACCAAAACATGCTAACCATTCCGGGCGAGGATGCCCTGATTCTAACGGCGCATCGCGCCCTTGTCGTGCAGTGGAGAGTAGTGCTTGGACAGAGTTTTCATCGAGGGCCTTGAGGTTGATACGGTCATCGGCGCCTATGACTGGGAGCGCGGCATTCGCCAGTGCCTGCGTCTGGACCTCAGCTTCGCCTGGGACAATCGCCCTGCAGCGGCAGGCGACGACCTGAGCAAGGCCCTCGACTACGCCAGTGTTTCGACACGTATTCAGGCTTTCGCCGAGCAGGCTCAGTTTCAGTTGGTAGAGACCTTCGCTGAGCGGCTGGCTGAAGTGCTGATGAGCGAATTCAATATTCCCTGGCTGCGTCTGAAACTGACCAAGCCGGGTGCCGTAGCGGCCGCTGCCGGTGTGGGCGTGGAGATCGAGCGCGGATGTCGCTGACGCGGATTTTCCTCGGCCTGGGGAGCAATATCGAGCGCGAACGTCACCTGCATGCCGGGCTGGATGCGCTGGATGGCTTTTTGACTGACCTCAGTTGCTCGCCGGTTTTTGAAAGCCATGCGGTGGGCATCAAGAGCGGGCCATTCTTCAATCTGGTGGTGTCGGCGTTGACCGATCTGCCGTTGATGGAGCTTGATCGCCGTCTGAAATTCATTGAGGCCGACAATGGCCGCTATGCCCCGGATCGCAAAGGGCTGCCGCTGGATATCGATGTGCTGTTGTATGGCGAGCAGGTCGGTAATTTCGACGGGCTGATTTTGCCCAGAGCGGAAATTCTGAAGAATGCCTTCGTGCTGTGCCCATTGGCATTGATTGCCCCTGAACGTCTGCATCCGGGTGTGGGGATTGCCTTCAGCAAGCTTTGGGCTGACGCGCAGATCGATCAGCAGCTCTGGCCGGTAGCGTTTGAGTGGCGCGGCATGGGTCTTACGCCTGAGAGTCTGCTGCGTAGCTAGCTGAGTGGGTTCGTGGTTCTCGGGTGCTGAGGATCGGACGCAGAGCGTCCAGGGCTGCGCTCCCACGCTGGAGCGTGGGAGCGATAGTAGTCAGTTAGAGTCAGGCGACGTGCTCCGCCTTATAGATTTTCAGCGCCTTGAGGCGTTCGTTCTTTAGCGCGTCGCCCAGTTCCTTGCCCTTGAAGCCTTTCTCCAGCAGCGGCTGTACTGACACCGCTCGAGCGGCCTGCGCTGCACCGCGCAGGTAATCAGCCTGTGGATAACTGCGTTGTTCGAAGCCGTGACGTCCTCGCGCGTCCATCTCGCACGCCGCAATGAACTCTTCAAAACGCTGCGGGCGGCGGTAGACGTCGAAACTTTGCAACAGCTCCAGCAAAGTCGAGGGTTTCAGTTCCAGCGCCCGATGGCCGTGGGTGTGGTACTGGCCGACCAGCAGTGCCAGTTCCTGACATTCCCTGGGCACCCGAAAACGCTCGTTGACCGCTTTAATCAGGCGCAGGCCGGTATGTTCATGGGCAATGTGCCTGGGCCATTCGGCTTCTGGCGTCAGCCCTTTGCCCAGATCGTGCAGCAGGCAGGCCCAGCGTACGGTCAGCGGGTGTTTGTGAATCGCAGATTGCTCTAGCACGCTGAGAACATGTACGCCGGTGTCAATTTCCGGATGATGCGCAGCGGGCTGCGGCACGCCAAACAGCGCTTCAACCTCAGGCATCAGTTCCTTGAGTGCGCCGCAGTCGTGCAGTACCTGGATGAACACCTGAGGCTGATCTTCCATGAGTGCGCGAGAGATTTCTTTCCAGCTTCGTTCGGCAGTCAGCGCCTTGAGTTCGCCGGATTCACTGAGCTGGCGCATCAGCCCCAAGGTCTCGGGTGCGATGGTGAAACCGTAACGTGCGTAGCGCGCTGCGAACCGGGCCACGCGCAAGACCCTAAGCGGATCTTCGGCGAATGCGGGGGAAACGTGGCGCAATATTCGCGCTTCAAGGTCTTTCTGACCGTTATACGGGTCGGTCAGGTTACCGTCCTTGTCTTCGGCCATGGCATTGATCGTCAGGTCGCGCCGAATCAGGTCCTGCTCAAGCGTTACCTCGGGGCTTGCATGAAAAACAAAGCCTCCATAGCCCACGCCGCTTTTGCGCTCGGTGCGCGCCAGCGCGTATTCCTCATTGGTCAGCGGGTGCAGAAACACCGGGAAGTCTGTGCCGACCGGGCGATAGCCCTTGACCAGCATGTCCTCAGTGCTCGCGCCGACCACGACCCAATCGATATCAGTGACAGGTTGACCCAGGAGGCGGTCCCGTACAGCACCGCCCACTTTATAAATCTGCATAAAAAGCCTCCGTAAGCGCGACAGGATAAACCTTGTGCCGTGCTTGCGGAGGCTAAAGCTGCATGAGCAGCCGTTTAAACAGCTCTTCCCTAACGCCTAAAGATGGACGACCGCCATATCAAGCCGGGGATACTCACTGTCGGCATGCTCGCCTTTTGGAGGTACGTGATGGGTCTTGACCACCTGATCGCCCTGCAGGGTTTCCAGATGGATATCAAAGCCCCATAGCCGGTGCAGGTGCTTGAGCACCTCGTCTGTCGAATCACCCAGAGGTTTTCGATTGTGCTGTTGGTGGCGCAGGGTCAGCGAGCGATCGCCTCGGCGGTCGATGCTGTAGATCTGCACGTTGGGCTCCCGATTGCCCAGGTTGTATTGCGCAGCGAGGATCTCGCGAATGGTCCGATAACCGTTTTCATCATGAATGGCAGGCACCAGCAGGTCTTCCTGCTGGTCGTCGTCCATGATGCTGAACAGCTTGAGGTCGCGAATCACCTTGGGCGACAAGTATTGGAGAATGAAGCTCTCGTCCTTGAAGCTGGTCATCGCAAACTTGATCGCCGTCAGCCAGTCGGTGCCGGCAATTTCCGGAAACCACTGCCGGTCCTCATCGGTAGGGTTTTCGCACATCCGGCGTATGTCCTGATACATGGCAAAGCCCAGCGCGTAGGGATTGATGCCGCTGTAGTAGGGGCTGTCAAAACCGGGCTGGAAAATCACGCTGGTGTGCGACTGCAGAAACTCCATCATGAAGCCGTCGGTGACCAGTCCTTCGTCGTACAGGTCGTTCATCAGCGTGTAATGCCAGAACGTTGCCCAGCCTTCGTTCATCACCTGTGTCTGGCGCTGTGGATAAAAGTACTGCGCGATCTTGCGCACAATGCGCACCACTTCGCGCTGCCAGGGCTCCAGCAGCGGCGCGTGTTTCTCGATGAAATAGAGAATGTTTTCCTGCGGCTCGGCAGGAAAGCGTGCGTTGTCCTCTTTGCTGTTTTTTTCGGCGTTCTTCGGAATAGTGCGCCAAAGATCGTTGATCTGGCGCTGAAGATGTTCTTCCCTATCCTTCTGACGCCGCCGTTCCTCTTCAGCGGAAATCGGATACGGACGCTTGTAGCGGTCCACGCCGTAGTTCATCAACGCGTGGCACGAGTCGAGCAAATCTTCCACGGCGTCGATGCCATGCCGCTCCTCGCATTGCATGATGTACTGCTTGGCGAACACCAGATAATCAATGATCGAGCTGGCGTCGGTCCAGGTGCGGAAAAGGTAATTGCCCTTGAAGAAGCTGTTGTGGCCATAGCACGCATGGGCCACGACCAGCGCCTGCATGCAGATGGTGTTTTCTTCCATCAGGTAGGCAATGCACGGGTCCGAGTTGATCACAATCTCGTACGCTAGCCCCATCTGGCCACGCGAATAGGATTTTTCAGTGCTGAGAAAGTGCTTGCCGTAGGACCAGTGATGGTAGCCCAGGGGCATGCCCACCGAGGCGTAGGCATCCATCATCTGTTCGGCAGTGATCACCTCAATCTGGTTGGGATAGGTGTCCAGAGCATACCGTTCGGCAATTCTGCCGATCTCACGGTCGTAGGCCCGGATCAGTTCAAATGTCCACTCTGACCCCGTGGAAAGGGGTTGGCGCTTCTGCTCTCTGGCGGTCATGACACTAACCTTCGCTGGAAGAGTTCGCGGAATACCGGATAGATATCACCGGCAGAGACCAGCTGCTGCTGGGCGAACGTGTCGGCGTAGTCTTCACCGATACGCTCGTATTCGTACCACAAGGCCTGGTGCTCACGCGGCGTGATCTCCACGTACGTGTAGTACTGCACGAAGGGCATGATCTGTTTGGTCAGGATTTCCCGGCAAATGGGCGAATCGTCGTTCCAGTTGTCTCCGTCCGAGGCCTGTGCCGCGTAAATATTCCAGTCGCTGCTTGGGTAGCGTTCGGCCATGATCTCCTGCATCAGTTTCAATGCGCTGGAAACGATGGTGCCGCCGGTTTCCCGAGAATAGAAAAACTCTTCCTCGTCCACTTCGCGGGCGCTGGTGTGGTGGCGAATGAACACAACGTCGATCTTGTCGTAATTACGCTTGAGAAACAGGTACAGCAGGATGAAGAAGCGCTTGGCGATGTCTTTGGTCGCCTGGGTCATGGATCCGGAGACGTCCATCAGGCAAAACATGACCGCTTTGGAGCTGGGGTTGGGTTGTTTGACCAACAGGTTGTACTTGAGGTCGAACGTGTCGAGGTACGGTACGCGACGAATACGTGCTTTCAGTCGATCGATTTCTACTTCCAGTTCCTGAATATCGCCGAAGTTGTCGGGCTCTTCGCGCTTCATACGCTCAAGCTCGACAGTTGTCTCTTTGAGTTTTGCCCGACTGCTGCCGGACAGCGCAATGCGTCGCGCATGCGCCGAGCGCAGGGTGCGGATGATGTTGATACGTGAAGGGTTGCCTTCGTTGCTGATACCCGCGCGCACGGTCTTGAAGGTGTCGGTACCGGTCAGGTTGCGCTTGACCAGGTTCGGCAGCTCCAGGTCTTCGAACATAAACTCGAGAAACTCTTCCTGAGTAATCTGAAACGAGAACTCATCCATGCCTTCGCCGGAGTTGCCTGCCTTGCCTGGCCCTTTGCCGCCACCGCCGCCTTGAGGGCGGGCGATGTGCTCGCCTGTGGTGAACTCCTTGTTGCCTGGATGAACAACGGTCTGTTTGCCGCCACGACCGTGATGCAACACCGGTTCGTCAATGTCGCGTCCGGGAATACTGATCTGCTCGCCGTGTTCCATGTCAGTAATGGAGCGCCGGCTGACCGCTTCCTCCACTGCCTTTTTAATGTGGTCACGGTAACGCCGCAGAAACCGCTGCCGGTTTACCGTGCTCTTGTTCTTGCCGTTGAGACGTCGGTCGATCACATAGCTCATAGGCTCCTCCGAGGAGCTTCAAGTTGTAAGCTTCAAGCTGCAAGCGAGCGCGCCATCGATCCCGAAGCCGGGCCTTGATCGCTTTTCGCTTGCAGCTGATAGCTTGAAGCTTGCAGCTGCTTTATTGCGATTTCCGCACGCGCAGATACCATTCGGACAGCAGACGTACCTGCTTGTCCGTGTAGCCCCTCTCGACCATTCGTGTAACGAAGTCGTTGTGCTTCTGCTGATCCTCCTTGCTGGCCTTGGCATTGAAGCTGATGACGGGCAGGAGGTCCTCGGTGTTGGAGAACATTTTCTTCTCGATCACCACGCGCAGCTTCTCGTAGCTGAGCCAGGTCGGATTCTTGCCGTTGTTGTTGGCGCGGGCACGCAGCACGAAGTTGACGATTTCGTTGCGGAAGTCTTTCGGGTTGCTGATGCCGGCCGGTTTCTCGATCTTTTCCAGCTCCTCGTTCAAGGCCACGCGATTGAGAATCTCGCCGGTTTCCGGATCGCGGTATTCCTGATCCTGAATCCAGAAGTCTGCATACAGCACGTAGCGGTCGAAAATGTTCTGACCGTACTCGCTGTAGGATTCCAGGTACGCCGTCTGGATTTCCTTGCCGATGAACTCGATGTAGCGGGGTGCCAGGTATTCCTTGATGAAACGCAGGTAGCGTTCACGCGTTTCGGCCGGAAATTGCTCCTGTTCGATCTGCTGTTCCAGTACGTACAGCAGGTGCACCGGGTTGGCAGCAATTTCGTGTGGATCGAAGTTGAAGACCTTGGACAGAATCTTGAACGCGAAGCGGGTAGAGAGGCCGTTCATGCCTTCGTCGACGCCCGCACTGTCGCGGTATTCCTGGATCGACTTGGCTTTGGGGTCGGTATCTTTCAGGTTTTCGCCGTCATACACGCGCATCTTGGAGTAGATGTTGGAGTTGTCAGGCTCTTTGAGGCGCGACAACGTGGTGAACTGCGCGAGCATCTTCAAGGTGTCAGGCGCGCAATGCGCTTTGGACAGCGAGCTGTTGAACAGCAGCTTGTCGTAAATCTTGATCTCGTCGCTGACACGCAGGCAGTACGGCACTTTCACGATGTAGATACGGTCGATGAAGGCTTCGTTGTTCTTGTTGTTGCGGAAGCTGTGCCATTCCGATTCGTTGGAGTGCGCCAGCAGAATACCGGTGAACGGGATGGCTCCCAGCCCCTCGGTGCTGTTGTAGTTACCTTCCTGGGTCGCGGTCAGCAACGGGTGAAGGACCTTGATCGGTGCCTTGAACATCTCGACGAATTCCATCAGGCCCTGGTTGGCCCGGCACAGTGCGCCCGAGTAGCTGTACGCGTCGGCGTCGTTCTGTGGGAATTCTTCCAGTTTGCGAATATCGACCTTGCCGACCAGCGCGGAAATATCCTGGTTATTTTCGTCGCCGGGCTCGGTTTTCGCTACGGCGATCTGGTTGAGAATCGAAGGGTAGAGCTTCACAACCTTGAACTGGCTGATGTCGCCACCGAACTCGGCCAGGCGCTTGGTCGCCCAAGGCGACATGATAGTGCTCAGGTAGCGTCGCGGAATTCCGAAGTCTTCTTCCAGAATCGCGCCGTCCTCAGTGGCGTTGAACAGGCCCAGAGGCGACTCGAAGACTGGCGAGCCCTTGATGGCGTAGAACGGGACTCTTTCGATCAGTTGCTTGAGCTTTTCAGCCAGGGACGACTTACCGCCGCCAACCGGGCCGAGCAGGTAAAGGATTTGCTTCTTCTCTTCCAGGCCTTGGGCGGCATGGCGGAAATACGAAACAATCTGGTCGATGCATTCTTCCATCCCGTGGAAGTCGGCAAAGGCTGGATAGCGGCGTATCACCTTATTGGAGAATATTCGCGAGAGCCTGGAGTTGGTAGAGGTATCCACCAGTTCGGGCTCGCCAATGGCCAGCAGAAGACGTTCTGCGGCAGAGGCATAGGCGCTGCGGTCCTGTTTGCAGAGCTCCAGATACTCCTGTAGCGAGAGCTCTTCTTGCCGTGTGCTTTCGAAGCGTTGTTGGAAGTGGCTGAATATACTCATGACGTCACCTCGCTCGATACGTGGAGCCGGCGGCGGATCGTCAGTCGATGCTGGCAGCGGCCGCAATGCGGCTGCTGTTTCCCCCCAGAACACCTTAAAAGTAACTACCGATGACCCACGCGCCGGTGTACCGGCTCTCCCCTGAATACGGATGGCCTAGGCTAAGGATAGTTCGGATTCGGAAAGATAAAGAAGGGATGCGCGAGAAGACGGGCTGACCGTTCGTCAGATGGCTCGCGAGCCCGCGTAGAACGCGGGATCAGCTGTCATAAAAATATTTTTTATCAGCCTTGCACGGTTTCGTCAGGGTAAGTGGCGCGCCACAGCTCGAAACCACCGTCGACGCTGTACACATCGGAGAAACCCTGGCCGACCAGATAGGCTGCGGCGCTCTGGCTGGAGTTGCCGTGGTAGCAGACAACGACTAGCGGTTTATCCAGATCGGCCTTGGCGATGAAGTCGGCAATCGAGTGATTGTCCAGATGCACGGAGTCAGGAATGTGATTGCTTTGAAAGGTCTGCGCATCACGAACATCGACCAGCACTGCGCCTTGCTCGCGCAGCGCCTGTGCCTGTTCAGGTGGAATACGTTTGAATTCGGTCATTGCCTGGGCTCCTGAGCCTGGGGGTTAGTGGCGGTGCCGGCCTGTGCGCTTGTAACAAGCCCGTTGGCGGCATGGCCGACAGCATCGCAATTGCACTGGTGACGTTCAAGGGTATCAACGTTGAGCAGCGTCATCGAACCGCCCCAGACACATCCGCTGTCGAGGGCAAAGACGCCCGGCTCGTCGCAGCGACCCTCAAGCGCCGCCCAGTGGCCAAAAATGATTTTCAGCTCACGGGTCTTGCGTTTCGGGTGGCTGAACCAGGGCGCATAGCCAGGTATGGCGGTTTCAACGCCTTCCTTGCTCTTCAGGTCGAGCTTGCCATCGCTGGTGCAGAAGCGCATACGGGTGAAGTAGTTGGTAATGACCCGCAAACGCGTGACGCCTTGCAGGTCGTTGTCCCACTTGGCCGGCTCGTTGCCGTACATGCCGTCGAGAAAAGCGCCATATAGCTGGTCTTCCTGAAGTGCCTGCTCGACTTCGGCTGCGTGCTTCAAGGCCTTTTTCAACGACCACTGCGGCGCGATTCCCGCATGCACCATGGCAACGTTGCGTTCTGCATCGTAGTGCATCAGCTTTTGCCGACGCACCCAGCCGAGCAATTCGTCACGGTCCGGCGCTTCAAGGATTTCGCGCAGCGTGTCGCCTTTTTTGAGCAGTTCGTGTTTACGGGCGACCGCAAGCAGGTGCAGGTCATGATTGCCCAGCACGCACACCAGCGATTCACGGAGGTCGTACAGGTAGCGAAGTGTTTCCAGCGATTGCGGGCCACGATTGACCAAATCGCCCACCAGCCAGAGTCGATCATGCTCGGGGTTGAAGTGGACGTGCTCGAGCAGGCATTGCAGAGGTTCAAGGCAACCTTGCAGGTCACCAACGGCGTACACCGCCATCAGTGCAGCGAACCCGGGACGGCCAGACGAAAGGGCTTTATGACCGCATCAAAGCGTTTACCGTCTTCAGCCAGCATCTGATAAGAACCCTGCATATTGCCCACGCGGGTGGTCATTACCGTACCGCTGCTGTAGGTATGGCTTTTACCGACCTCGATCAACGGTTGCTGACCGACCACGCCCTCGCCGCGCACCTCTTCGACATGGCCGTCGCCGTCGGTGATGACCCAGTGACGCGACAGCAGCTTGGCAGGTAATTCACCGTTGTTGTGCACGGTGATGGTATAGGCGAAAGCGAAGCGATTCTGCTCGGGTTGCGACTGTTCCGAGAGAAAGCGTGTGACGACGCTGACGTCGACCTGGTAACGAGAATCGGGCATGCAATAGGCCTTGAAATCTATAACGAAAAAAGGGCGTGTGCGGCAGGTAGACAAGTCTAGGACAAGTAAGCGGGAAATGACGACTGGCAGTGCCGTTTACTTGTCCTCAGGGTTCACTCTGTCACAACTTTTTCGCTGAGAGTGTCTGCCAGGCGGACGAATGCAGCCAGGTCGAGTTGCTCGGGACGCAGACTGCCGTCTACCCCGGAAGCGGTAATTTCGTCACTGCTCAGCAATAATTTGAGTGTATTGCGCAGGGTCTTGCGACGCTGGTTGAACGCTTCGCGCACGACCCGCTCCAGCACGCGGTGATCCTTGGCAGGGTGCGGCAATGTTTCGTAAGGGACGAGACGCACAATGGCCGAGTCCACTTTCGGCGGCGGGTTGAACGCCCCCGGCCCTACGTTGAACAGATGCTCCACGCGGCAATGGTACTGGACCATGATCGACAGGCGACCCCAGTCACCGCCGCCGGGACCGGCAGCCATGCGCTCGACCACCTCCTTCTGCAGCATGAAGTGCATGTCGCGGATCAGGCTGGCGTTCTGCAACAGATGAAAAATCAACGGCGTCGAGATGTTGTACGGCAGGTTGCCCACGACACGCAGGCTGCGCGGTTCGGCGCCCAGGCTGTTGAAGTCGAACTTCAGTGCATCACCCTGATGCAGGTTGAAATTTGGCTTGTTGCCGAACTGGCCGGTGAGGATCGGGATCAGGTCCTTGTCCAGCTCGACCACGTCCAGCTGTGCGCCGCTGTTGAGCAGCCCTTCGGTCAGCGCGCCCTGGCCCGGTCCGATTTCCAGCAGCCGGTCTTCAGGTTTGGCACGAATGGCGCGCAGGATTTTGTCGATAACGCCTGCGTCGTGCAGGAAGTTCTGACCGAAACGCTTGCGCGCCCGGTGTTGGTATTGCTCGGTCATGAATGGGTCTCGGCCATCTGGTAGGCGGTTTGCAGTGCAACGTGCAGGCTGCCGGTGTCGATGTTTGCGGTGCCAGCCAGGTCCAGCGCCGTGCCATGATCGACAGAGGTGCGGATGATTGGCAGGCCGAGCGTCACATTGACTGCTGCGCCGAAACCTTTGTATTTCAGCACGGGCAAGCCTTGATCGTGGTACATCGCCAGCACTGCGTCGCAGTGCTCCAGATATTTGGGGGTAAACAGAGTGTCGGCAGGCAGTGGGCCGCGTAAGTCCAGGCCCTCGCTGCGCAGGCGCTCCAGAGTCGGTTCGATGATGTCGATTTCTTCACGGCCCAGATGCCCGCTTTCGCCTGCATGAGGGTTGAGGCCGCAGACCAGAATACGCGGGCGGGCAATGCCGAACTTGTTCACCAGATCGGCATGCAGGATGCGTGTCACGCGCTCCAGTCGGTCTGGCGTGATGGCATCAGCCACCTCGCGCAACGGCAGGTGCGTGGTCACCAGCGCCACGCGCAGGTCGCCGGTCGCCAGCATCATCACCACCTGTTCAGTGTGGGTCAGTTCGGCAAGAAATTCGGTGTGTCCGGAAAACGCGATACCGCCGTCGTTGATCACGCCTTTGTGCACCGGGGCGGTGATCATGCCGCTGAACAGCCCATCCAGGCAGCCCTGGCCCGCGCGAATCAGGGTTTCCAGGACGAATGCAGCATTGGCCTTGTTCAGTACGCCGGTTTCTACCGCAGCTGCCAAGGGCGTATCCCAGACGTACAAACTGCCGGCAGGCGCAGGCAGGTCGGGAAGCGTATCAGGGGTGACGTCAAGCAGACTGACCGCCACACCCAGTTGCGCGGCCCGCTCAAGGAGCAGGTCACGGCTGGTGATGGCGATCAGGGGGTATGGCTGAGGCTGCGTGGCGAGCAGCAGGCAAAGGTCAGGGCCTATGCCGGCCGGCTCGCCGGGTGTCAGGGCGAAACGCTTGGGTTTCACTGCGCAGCCTGGGTCGCGCCAGGGAGTTTGATCTCAACGTAGGCTTCGTCACGGATCTGACGCAGCCAGGTTTGCAGCTCTTCGTCGTACTTGCGGTTACGCAGTACGTTCAACGCCTGCTGTTCACGCGCCTGATCGGTAGCATCCGTGGAACGACGACCGAGAACTTCCAGAACGTGCCAGCCATAAGCGGTCTTGAACGGTTTGGACAATTCGCCTTGTGGCGTCTCGTTCATGACCTGACGGAACTCCGGAACCAGAGAGTTCGGATCAACCCAGTTCAGATCGCCGCCATTGAGTGCCGAGCCCGGATCTTCCGAAAAGCTTTTCGCCAGTTCGGCGAAGTCTTCGCCATTCTGGATGCGGTCGTAGATTTTCTCGGCAAGACGCTTGGTCTCTTCTTCGTTACGGATCTCGCTTGGTTTGATCAGGATATGACGCACATGCACTTCATCACGCATTTGTGCCTGCCCCTGGCCGCCACGTTTTTCCAGTAACTTGAGGATGATGAAACCGCCCGGCGTGCGCGCTGGAGGCGTCACGTCGCCGACAGGCATTGCGCTGAGCATGTCACCGAATGGCGGTGGCAGTTGCGCAGCCTTGCGCCAGCCCATGTCGCCGCCTTCCAGTGCGTTTTCGCTGGAGGAGGTGGTGGCTGCGAGTCGAGTGAAGTCAGCACCTTTCTTCAACTGGTCATAAATGCCCTTGGCTTTGACCGCTGCAGCCTGGATGGCATCCGAAGAGGCGCTGTCAGGCGTGGCGATCAGGATGTTGGCCAGGTGGAACTCTTCAGACAACTGAGCCTTGCCCTGATCGGAGGCGAGGAAGTTTTTCACTTCCTGCTGGGATACCTGGATACGTTCGGCCACCCGGCGCTGACGCACACGGCTGATGATCATTTCCCGGCGCACCTGCTCGCGTGCATCGTTATAGGACAAACCGTCATGAGCCAGCGCGGCGCGGAACTGCTCCACGCTCATGTTGTTGCGCTGGGCAATGGTGCCAATGGCCTGATTGAGTTCGTCGTCGGAGACACGAATGCCGGACCGTTCGCCCATCTGCAGCTGCAGGTTTTCCAGGATCAGACGATCCAGAACCTGTGGTTGCAGGGCTTCTGCAGGCGGTACACCAGAGCCACGTTTGGCAATGGTCTGCTGAACTTCACGTACACGCTGGTCCATCTGGCTTTTCATGATCACATCGTTGTCGACGATAGCCACGACACTGTCCAGAGGTTGAACCGCAGCATGCACTGCACCGCTCAGGAGTAACGCGCCCAGCATCAGCGGGCGCAGACAATCAGAAAGCTTGGTCTTCACGTTCACGATAACCTTGAATGCCTTTGTCGAGGAAGCTGTCTACCTTGGCGCCAGTTACACCGCCGAGCCCCTTCAACACGATTTGTAGGAATATGCCGCGGTCGCCTTTCTCGTTCTGAGGCGCTGCCTGACTGAACTCGTCGTAGTCGACCCAATAGCGGTTGACCAGACGCATTTTCCAGCAGCAGTTGTCGTACTCGAACCCGCCGAAAGCTTCGATGGTGCGCTCACGGTTGTAGTCATACTGCCAGCGGCTGATCAGGCTCCACTGCGGCACGATTGGCCAGATGACCGAGAAATCGTGCTGCTGGATCTTGTAGTAGTCCTTCACGTAGTTGGCATCACCCGGACGTCCGTAGTCGCCACCGCCCACGATCCAGCGGCCAGTGCTTTCGTCGTAACGAATCTGGTCGTTGCGATAGCGATAGCCGAGGTTGACGATCTTGTTCGGGTTGTCTTCAGGCTGGTAATGGAACATTGCGCTGCCCGAACGGGTGCTCTTGCTGTCCGGATCCCAGTTGAAATCGGAGTTGAAGCGCCAGTCGCGGTTGAAGCGGTATTCGTATTCCAGTGCGTAAGGCGAAACGTTGGCACGCGCATCATCACGGTCAGCAAACACAACGCCAGGCAGTTGCACCTTGCGGTCTTCGAAATACAGCGCCTGACCGATGCTGAAGCGTTGACGTTCAAAGCCGTTGTCTTCGATCCAGCGGTTGGTGATACCCAGCGACAGCTTGTTCTCGTCGCCGATGCGGTCGGAACCGGTGAAGCGGTTGTCACGGAATAGCGAGGCATAATTGAATGTGCTTTCGCTGGTGTCGAATACCGGGATGTCGGTCTGGTCTTTCTCGGGTACATAGAGATAGAACAGGCGCGGCTCCAGGGTTTGACGGTAATCCTTGCCGAACCAGTTGGTGTTACGGTCGAAGTACAGGCCGCTGTCGACGCTGAAGATCGGCACGCTGCGGCTTTGACTACTGCTGTATTCCTCGCCAGCCAGAAGCGAGCTTTTGCCCTGACTGTCCAGGTCCAACGCGTACTGGGTGTAGACGTACTTAAGCTTCGGTGTCAGGAAACCATAGGTCCAGTTCATTGGCAGGCTGACGGACGGCGCCAGATTCAGGCGGTCCCCGTTTGCCCGGGCAAGGCCGGAGATGTTGTTGTCCAGGCGTGTCTCGGAGTTGCCATCTTCATCAATGAACGCGCCGCTGCGCAGGTCACGTTCGAAGCGAACGGCTTCAGTCTGATAATCAAACTTCAGCCCGCCCGGGTTGTAAGGCAACGTACCATTAAGCGTCAACTGCGGGAGGCGGTTGTAAGGCGTAATGTTGGCAACCGTAGCCAGCTTGTAAGCCTGAGCGTTGAGCGTTGCCGCGTAGCTGTCGCCACGGTAGGTCAAAGAGCCCTGCTGGTTGAGGAAGTCAGTCCGTTTAACGCCGATCTGATCGGTTTCCAGATCCTGGAAGTAATACGGGTCGCTGATGTCGGTGTAATCAACCTGGGTCAGCCAGCGCGTATCAAGTCCGCCCTTGTGCTGCCAGTTGATCATCCAGCGAGTCTTGTCGTAGTCCGACTGCAGCTTGCGGTCGTCATTCTCGTCGTTCAGGTACGCGCCGCCAAACTGGCCTTCGCTGCCTTTGGTCAGGTAGCGGAACTCGCCTTCCATCAGCAGGCCGCGGTCAGCCATGTAACGCGGGTACAACGTGGCGTCGTAGTTCGGTGCCAGGTTGAAGTAGTACGGAGTAACGAGCGTGAAACCGTTATCGCCGCCTGCCGCAATGGTCGGCGGCAGGAAGCCGGACTGGCGACGGTCGTCGATCGGGAAGTAGATATACGGCGTGTACAGAACCGGAATGTCCTTGACCCGCAGGGTAACGTTGGTCGCTGTACCAAAGCCGGTGGCCGGGTTCAGCGTGATGTTGTTGCCCTTGAGCGTCCATGCGTTACTGTTCGGCTCGCAGGTGGTGTAGGTGCCGTCCTTGAGCCGGATGATCGCGTTCTCTGCACGCTTGGCATACAGGGCGTTACCGCGAATGTTCGACTTGTGCAGGACGTACTCGGCATTGTCGACACGGGCTTCGCCGGTATCGAGTTGCAACTCGGCCTTGTCACCGACGATCAGCGCGCCGTTGTCGCGCAGACGGACATCGCCGTTCAGCTCGCCACGGTTCTCGGCCTGATGCAGCGCGGCCTCCTGGGCCTGTACCTGCATGCTGCCCTGGCGCAACACGACATCACCTGCCAGCGTCGCGACCTGCGCTTCCTGTTCGTAACGCGAAGCCTTGGCACCCACGAACATAGGCGCGTCTTTCATCGGCGTCTTGTCGTCCATGCCTGGGCGGATCGGCTCGACGTAGGCACCCGAGCAATACGGACCGGTCTCGGCCAGTTGTGCTGCGGTCAGCTTTTCGCGAGGAACCCAATCAAGGTGGCTGTAGTCAGCACTACGCGACCTCAGACCTTTGCCCTTGGCTTCGGTAACCAGTTGCGTACCCGCAACCTGCTCACCCGAAGAGGTGCCTTGCGAGGTGACTGTGCCGTTGGAACTGACCGACGTCGTGTCATGCACGGGGCGCGGAGGCAGGTCCACTGCAGCAGCATTGGATTTCGGCGCACAGTTCCAGGCACCCGAAGCAGAGACTGAGCAGTCATACTGTTCCGCGGCGACCACGAACTGAGTGGCCAGAGGTTGCATCGCCAGCAGACTGCCGGTTACGAGCAACGGAAATTTTTTACGAAACGCGGGGGATTTCAATGCCATCTTATTAGTCCGGGCTTCCTGCGCGCCATCTGCCCGCGGGGGGGCCGCACGCCTCTCGATGGGCTGAAAAAGATTCCGGATAATAAAGCATGACCCGCTTGACGGCTAGCGCCGTCGGAGACCCTTGTAATGTCAGATCAAGATATACGCCTGCAATCCCTGAAAGTTTGGCTCGATGAGCAGTTGCCAGCGCTGTTTGCGGCGCAAAATTGGGGCGCTGTACCCCCGGCTACATTGACTGCGGCCAGTAGTGACGCAAGTTTTCGTCGTTATTTTCGCTGGGAGGGCGCTGGCCGAACTTTTATTGTGATGGACGCGCCGCCACCGCAGGAAAACTGCAAACCGTTTGTGGATATCGCTCATTTACTGAAAAAGTCGGGCATTAATGTTCCAGAAATTTATGCCGAAGACCTGACGCAAGGCTTTTTGCTGCTCAATGATCTTGGCCGTCAGACCTATCTGGATGTGATTGACGCTGACAATGCCGATGCCTTGTTCGCCGATGCAGTCCAGGCGCTGCTGGCCTATCAGCAATTGCCGATGGACGCGCCGCTGCCCAGCTATGACGTCGCGTTGTTGCGCCGTGAACTGGAGCTTTTCCCCGAGTGGTACGTGAAGCGCCACCTGGGTATTGAGATGGACGAGGCGCAACTGAGCGATTGGCGGCAGGCCAGCGAGTTGTTGATCAACAGCGCTCTGGCGCAGCCCAAAGTGCTGGTGCATCGCGACTACATGCCGCGAAACCTGATGATCAGCGAGCCCAATCCAGGCGTGCTGGATTTTCAGGACGCTGTCTACGGCCCGGTCACCTATGACGTGACCTGCCTGTTCAAGGACGCGTTCCTGAGCTGGCCACAAGAACGCGTCAGCGACTGGCTCAGAATCTACTGGGATCAGGCGCGTGCAGTTGGTATCCCGGTGCAGGAAGATTTTGCAGCCTTTGAGCGCGCCAGTGATCTGATGGGTGTTCAGCGCCATTTGAAGGTGATCGGTATTTTTGCCCGCATCTGTCACCGCGATGGAAAACCGCGCTATCTGCAAGACGTCCCGCGCTTTTTCGCTTATATAGAGGCAGTTTTGTCGCGTCGCCCCGAGCTGGCTCAACTCGGGCAGTTGCTCACCAGTCTGCAGCAACCGGTAGAGACCGCTGTCTGATACGCCAGCGACGGCCTGAAAATGGCTATTTTGAAAGAAACCTGATTGTGTTGAAGAGGACTGCATGAAAGCCATGATTCTCGCCGCCGGTAAAGGCGAGCGAATGCGCCCGTTGACCCTGCACACGCCCAAACCGTTGGTGCGTGCCGGGGGGATGCCGTTGATCGAGTACCACCTGAACGCCCTGCGCGCAGCCGGGTTTCACCAGCTGGTCATCAACCATGCCTGGCTGGGGCAGCAGATCGAGGATTATCTGGGCGACGGTCAGCGTTTCGACCTGAGCATCCGTTATTCCCCCGAAGGCCAGCCGCTGGAAACAGGCGGCGGGATTCATCGGGCCTTGCCATTGCTTGGCGTTGAGCCGTTTGTGGTGATCAATGGGGATATCTGGACGGACTATGACTTCAGCGCTTTGCGCGTGCCGCTAGCCGATCTCGCGCATCTGGTGCTGGTCGATAACCCGGCACATCACCCCACTGGCGATTTCTCGTTGGTCGACGGTCAGGTACGCGATGACGATTCGGCAGGTCAGCGGCTCACCTACAGCGGTATCGCTATCCTGCATCCACAGTTGTTTGCCAACTGTGAGCCCGGTGCGTTCAAGCTTGCGCCGTTGTTGCGTGAGGCCATGCATCAAGGCCTGGTAACGGGAGAGCACCACAGAGGGCGGTGGGTCGATGTCGGCACGCACGAGCGTCTGGCTGAAGTCGAGCAGTTGCTTGCGGAGACCCGCTGAATGCTTTGGCCTGGCACATTGATCGGCGCGGGTGTCGGCTATGCAATTGCCAGCATCCCGGGCGCAATGCTGGGTGCTCTATTGGGGCAGGCGCTGGATCGTCGCCTGAAGCTGCAGAGCTGGGCGCATCTGCGCGAGCGTCTGGGCGGGCGGGCGGCGATACCCGCCGATGGGCTGCTGTTTGTGTTGCTGGGCCGTCTGGCCAAGAGTGACGGACGTGTCCTGGCCAGTCATATTAATCAGGCCCGTACCGAAATGCGCCGTCTGAACCTGAACGAGGCGGATCAGTTGCGCGCCATCAACGCCTTCAAACGCGGTCGTGACGGTGCCGACGGCCTGCGCAGTTATTTGCGCGGTCTGCACGGGCAGCCGGACACCGCCGAGGAGTTGTTGCGTGCCTGCTGGCGCATGGCCTGGGCGGATGGCAAGGCTTCCCGGGTCGAGCGCGAGCTGATCGGAGTATGGGGCATGTGGCTGGGCTGGACAGGACCACAAGTCGAAGCGCTGGCTGCCGATCACGACCCGATGAAGCGTTCGCCGGTCAGTAGCGGTGATGACTACAAAAGCGCGATGACGCTTCTGGGAATAAAACCGGACACCGATCCTTTAAGCATCAAGCGCGCCTACCGTCGGCTGCTCAGTCGGCATCACCCTGACAAGGTTGCCGGTTCGGGTGCCAACCCTCAGCAAGTGCGGGTGGCTACCGACAAGACCAGCCAGCTGCATAACGCCTATCGGGTGGTAAAGGCCCGACGCGGGTTCAACTGAGCCTGCTCGTGCGTCGGGTGCTTGGCGTGAAGCTTATTTTTCTTCCTTGGCGTCTATCCAGCCACGAACCCTGCGGAACAGTTGTTCTTGCTCGGTATCTTCATTGCCCACGATATTGATCAGACCAATCTGCGTAAAACCGGGGCCTTTGGCGCGTTTGCTGGCCTGCAGACGTGCTTTGGCGGCCTGGTCCGGCGAGTTTTTGTAGATGAAGTCGGCGGTCTTTATTTTCAGCTGAGGCACCATGTCCAGCAGCGAAGGCGCAGCATTGACCGGCTCGCGCGCAGCAAGCATCACCAGCTTCTGCACGGCAGGCGATGTGCGTTCATTGAGGAATCTGGCTGCCCAATAGGCACCGCTGCTATGGCCGATCAATACGATGCTGCGAGCCTTGTTCTGCTGCGCAAAGCTGATCGCGCTTTCGATCCGCGCGAAGATGCGCTCGGCCTGAGCCTTGTTGAGTTCCTCGTCGGCAGCTGCCTTTGCGGTTGCTGCGGCAGCCAGAGCCTCGGCTTCAGCTGCCGGGTCTTGCGCTTTCGCACTGGCGTCCTTGGGGGATTCTTTGGGTTTGGCAGCGTTCGCGTCGGTCGAGGCGGCGTCGGGCTCGCGTGGCACCAGGCTGTTGTCTATCGCATCCGGCAGGGTGATGCTCAGGCTTGACCAGCCGACATCCGGAAATTTTCTGCGCAGCGGGCCGACGGCATCCGGCCAGTCCGGTGACTCGGCGTCGCCAGGCACAATGATCACCGCGCCCTGGGGCTCGTCACTGTTTGCAGGCTTCCAGAGCGCGAGAAAGCTTTCGTCACCCGCCTGAAGTTGCTGCTGATCCTCGCGAGGCAATTGACGCTCCAGCGCTATCGCGTCTTCCTGCGAGCGGCTGAGCAGCGGTGCCCGTTCTGCTGGCGCTTCGGCAGCCGCGTCCTTGGCCGGGGCCGGATCGGCTGCGAGCACAGGCAATGCGCAAGGCAGGACCAATGACAGAAACAATGCAGGAAACGTTGCGCGAAAGGTGTAGGACATCGGATATTCCAAGCCAGAAACTATCCCGGCAGCCTAATGGGTTGATCGGCTTTTGTCAGGCCTGAGCCTGCGCGGCATATGGCCGTCATACGAACACACGAGAGCGACACATTGATGATTGGTCTTCTGCGCACCGGCTTTATCGGCTGCCTGGCTTTGCTCTTGATGGTTCAGATGGCGAATACGCAGGCTGACGAGCCACAAACGCCTGAACCTGCGCAGTTGAGTTCAGCACAGCGTAGCTGGCTCGATCAGCATGGCCCATTGCGTATTGGCCTGGTACTGCGCGCGCCTTACGCCCAGTTCGATCAGCGTTTGCAGCAGTTGTCCGGCGCTAACGTCGACCTGATGAACGCGCTGGCAGCAACGCTGCCGGTCGAGTTGCTGTGGCGGAACTTTCCTGATCAGGCGGCGCTTGAGAAGGCTCTGGCCAATGGTGAAATCGATGTTGCGCCTGGTTTGATGCAGACCCCGGCGGGCCTGCGTCTGTGGTTGTTTTCCGATCCGTATCTGCGTGTTTCGCAACTGTTGATCGGCGAACGTGACGGCAGCACTGCCGTGGACCTCGAGAAACTCGACAGCCTTTCGCGGGTTGCTGTGCGCATGCCAGGCCCTGCCGCTGATTACCTGCGCAGCAACTTTCCGCACCTGAACCTGCAAGGCGTGCCGCTGGAGCGTCAGGCGCTGCAATTGCTGCTCAGTCAGCAGGCACGGTATGCCGTGGTGGACGAGGCGCAGCTCAGCCGTTTGCTCCGCGAGCCGGAGTTTGCCGGGCTTGCGATAGTGGGGGATATCGGGCTGCCGCAATTGTTGCGCGTGGCTTCACGCCGTGACATGCCGGAGCTGGCCGCCATTGTCAGCGAAGCGTTGCGCGCGATTCCTGCCAAAGAGCTGGAGCAACTGCACGCGCGCTGGATGCCACTCACCCCATCGCATTTCATCGAGTCGACCAAGCTCTGGAAAAACCTGTGCATTCTGCTGCTGGTAATGTTGCTGGCCTGTTTCGCCATCGTGGTCTGGCAGCGTCGCCAGCAGCAGGCGCAGGAGCAGGAGTTGCTTTGCGCGCGAGAAGAACTCGCCCGTCGCGTCGAGGGGGAGGAGGCGCTGCGTCTGGCGCAATTCTCCATCGACCAGAGCACTGTCGGCATCCTTTGGGTCAATTGGGACAGTCGTGTGCGTTACGCCAACCGGGCGGCGGAATCCATGCTCGGCTACGCGCCGGGACAGGTGGTCGAGCGCCCGTTGATTGATTTCGAGCCCGGTCTGCACATGGACCGCTGGCTCAACCTGTGGAAGAACGCGCGTTCCCGCGAAGACAGCCCGCAGGTGTTCGAGGCCCATTGTCTGCGCGCTGATGGCAGTCTTCTGCCTGCCGATGTCTCGTTGAGCTTCCTGCGCTTTCACGAGGCGGAATACCTGGTGGTGTTTCTCAGCGATGCCAGCGAACGACGCCGTGCGCATGATCAGTTACGTGAATTATCAGCGCACCTGGAAAGCGTGCGTGAAGAAGAGAAGGCGCGTATTGCTCGCGAGGTGCATGACGAGCTGGGGCAGATGCTGACGGTGCTGAAGCTGGAAACATCAATGTGCGAACTGGCCTATGCTGACCTGGACCCCGGCCTTGGTGAGCGACTGGACAGCATGAAGCGTCTCATCGCTCAGCTGTTTCAACTGGTGCGTGATGTTGCCACGGCATTGCGGCCACCGATTCTCGACGCCGGCATTGCGTCGGCCATCGAGTGGCAGGCACGCCGTTTCGAGGCGCGCACGCAAATCCCTTGCCTGGTGCAGGTGCCGGACAACCTCCCGGTGCTTAGCGATGCCAGAGCCACTGGCATGTTCCGGATTCTCCAGGAAGCGCTGACCAACGTCATGCGCCACGCCCAGGCGCACACGGTGGAAATCAGCCTGACGTTGCAGGATGGCATGATGTGCATGAGCATCGCCGATGACGGGCAGGGGTTTGTCGTCGAGTCGGGCAGGGTGGTTTCATTCGGTCTGGTCGGGATGCGCGAGCGGGTGCTGATGCTCGGCGGCAGACTGGAGCTGGACAGCGATGCCGGTGAGGGCACAACCTTGCGCGCCTACATCCCGTTGGACCCCGTCGCACAGGAGCGAAGCCAGTGATTCGTGTTTTGGTAGCCGAAGACCACACCATCGTGCGTGAAGGGATCAAGCAGTTGATCGGTCTGGCCAGAGACCTGCAAGTGGTCGGTGAGGCCAGCAATGGCGAGCAGCTGCTCGAAACCTTGCGTCATGTGGCCTGCGAAGTGGTGTTGCTGGATATCTCCATGCCCGGCGTCAATGGTCTTGAGGCGATTCCGCGAATTCGCGCACTGGCCAGTCCGCCCGCCATTCTGGTGCTGTCGATGCACAATGAAGCACAGATGGCGGCACGTGCGCTGAAAGTCGGCGCCGCAGGTTATGCCACCAAGGACAGCGACCCGGCGCTGCTGCTGACGGCAATTCGTCGGGTAGCGGCAGGCGGGCGCTATATCGACCCGGACCTCGCCGACCGCATGGTCTTTGAAGTGGGCCTGACCGATAGCCGGCCTTTGCACTCATTGTTGTCGGAGCGCGAGTTCTCGGTGTTCGAGCGCTTGGCGCAGGGCGCCAACGTTAACGACATCGCCCAGCAACTGGCACTGAGCAGCAAAACCATCAGTACCCACAAGGCGCGGCTGATGCAGAAAATGAAACTCAACTCACTGGCCGATCTCGTCAAATACGCGATGGAGCACAAACTGCTCTGAGTCTGAAAACGACACTCCAGTTGAGTGTCGGGTCGGTGCCTTACTCACAACTATCGTGCGACGCTCCGCGTCGGCATGCCGTTCTGGGCGCTCTGCGTCCTCTTTTGTGACGCAGAGCGTCACGCACTGCATTCCCACGCTGGGGCGTGCGCAACGATCAGGCTCACTCACATACTCAATCGCGCCATCGCTGTAGGGCAATCCCTACCCCCAGCCTTCCAGCCTGCCTAGGCGATTCTCTCCCGGCTGCCGATTTGCGGGGCATTCAGGCTGCTCTAGGCTTGAGCCCACGCAGACAAAACAAAGGTGTGGGTAATGAGCGACGTCGATACAAGCGCTGGAGCAAATGATGTTCTGGTCAGCTTTCGTGGTGTGCAGAAGAGCTACGACGGCGAAGCACTGATCGTCAAAGACCTTAACCTGGATATTCGCAAGGGTGAATTCCTGACGCTGCTCGGTCCGTCCGGCTCGGGCAAGACCACCAGCCTGATGATGCTGGCAGGTTTCGAAACCCCGACGGCTGGTGAAATCCTCCTCGGTGGCCGCGCTATCAATAATGTGCCGCCGCACAAGCGCGACATCGGCATGGTGTTCCAGAACTACGCATTGTTTCCACACATGACGGTGGCCGAGAACCTGGCGTTCCCGTTGTCAGTGCGTGGCATGAGCAAGACCGATGTTGGCGAGAAAGTTAAAAAGGCGCTGGGCATGGTCCAGCTGGACACCTTTGCGCATCGCTACCCGGCGCAGTTGTCCGGTGGCCAGCAGCAGCGCGTGGCGCTGGCGCGTGCGCTGGTGTTCGAACCGCAACTGGTGCTGATGGATGAGCCGCTCGGCGCCCTCGACAAGCAGCTGCGCGAACACATGCAGATGGAGATCAAGCACCTGCACCAGCGCCTGGGTGTGACCGTGGTCTACGTGACCCACGATCAGGGTGAAGCCCTGACCATGTCCGACCGGGTCGCCGTCTTCCATCAGGGCGAGATCCAGCAGATCGCACCGCCACGCAGCCTGTACGAAGAGCCGAAGAACACCTTTGTGGCCAATTTCATTGGCGAAAACAACCGGCTGAACGGACGTCTGGTCAGTCAGGATGGCGACCGCTGTGTCGTCGAGCTTGAGCGCGGCGAAAAAGTGCATGCGCTGGCGATCAACGTCGGCCAGCCTGGCGGCCCGGTGACCCTTTCTATCCGCCCTGAGCGCATCAACCTCAATGGTCGCAGCGAGAATTGTGCAAACCGTTTTTCCGGCCGCGTAGCCGAGTTCATCTACCTGGGCGACCACGTTCGCGTGCGTCTGGAGGTAGCCGGCAAGAACGACTTCTTCGTCAAACAGCCGATTGCTGAACTGGACCCGACGCTCAGCGTGGGCGATGTCGTGCCGATCGGCTGGCAAGTCGAGCACGTCCGCGCGCTCGACCCCTTGCAGCAAGTGCATTGATCTATCAATAAAAGCAATAACAGAGGCGACCTGATCGCCCATCCCAATCGCTTACCAACACTGCTCGTGGAGAAAAGAACCTATGTTGAAGTCTTTGAAGTTCACCGCTATCACGTTGGGCCTGATGTGCGCCGCGCAGGCCATGGCTGCCACCGACCTGACCGTCATCTCCTTTGGCGGTGCCAACAAGGCCGCTCAGGAAAAGGCGTTCTACGCGCCGTGGGAAAAGGCCGGTAACGGCAAGATCATCGCCGGTGAATACAACGGTGAAATGGCCAAGGTCAAAACCATGGTCGACACCAAGAGCGTTTCCTGGGACCTGGTAGAAGTCGAATCGCCGGAACTGGCCCGTGGTTGCGATGAGGACATGTTTGAGGAGCTGGACCCGAAACAACTGGGCAATGCCGCTGATTTCGTGCCTGGCGCCATCACCACCTGCGGTGCCGGTTTCTTCGTCTGGTCCACCGTGCTGGCCTACAACGCCGACAAGGTCGCCACAGCTCCAAACGGCTGGGCCGATTTCTGGGACACCAAGAAATTCCCAGGCAAGCGCGGTCTGCGTAAAGGCGCCAAGTACACCCTGGAATTCGCCCTGATGGCTGACGGCGTTGCGCCGAAAGACGTTTATAAAGTGCTGGCCAGCAAAGACGGCCAGGACCGCGCGTTCAAGAAGCTCGATGAACTCAAGCCAAACATTCAGTGGTGGGAAGCAGGCGCACAGCCGCCGCAGTACCTCGCTTCCGGTGACGTGGTGATGAGCTCGGCCTACAACGGCCGGATCGCTGCTGTGCAGAAGGAAAGCAACCTCAAGGTCGTATGGACTGGCGGCGTGTACGACTTCGATGCCTGGGCCATCCCGAAGGGCTCGAAAAACGCCGATGCCGCGAAGAAGTTCATCGCCTACATGCTGAGCCCCGAGCAGCAGAAGACCTATTCGCAGAATATCGCCTACGGCCCGGCCAATACCCAGGCGGTCAAGCTGCTGGACAAGGAAACCCTGCAGAACATGCCGACCACGCCTGAGAACATCAAGGATCAGGTGCAGATGGACGTA
This sequence comes from Pseudomonas syringae group sp. 243L2, assembly GCF_032587875.1. Taxonomy (NCBI): domain Bacteria; kingdom Pseudomonadati; phylum Pseudomonadota; class Gammaproteobacteria; order Pseudomonadales; family Pseudomonadaceae; genus Pseudomonas; species Pseudomonas syringae group sp. 243L2. Next base: position 765,586 of record NZ_JAWHPL010000021.1, on the reverse strand, counting down.
GCGTTCTGGACCGACAACGGCGAATCCCTTGAGCAGCGTTTCACTGCCTGGGCTGCCAAGTAATCAGGCTGCATCACGTCAGATCCGGGCGCTCTCTGCTGTAGGGAGCGCCCTCTCGTTGAAAGATTCCGGAGTTCGCTATGGCCATCGCCGTGCCCCTGACTGAAGGCGCCAGCCCTAACTTGAAGCAACGTCTCGCTCGCGCCGAGCGGGTCAACCGCTGGAAGGCTCAGGCATTGATCGCTCCGCTGGTGATTTTCCTGCTGTTAGTGTTTCTGGTGCCGATTGCTGCGCTGCTCTACAAGAGTGTCGGCAACCCCGAAGTCGTCGCCGCATTGCCGACCACTGTGGTCGAAGTGCAAAAGTGGGATGGAAAAGGGCTGCCGCCCGAGTCGGTCTACAAGGCAATGAGCCTGGACCTGGCCGAAACACGCAAGAATTCCACGCTGGGCGATCTGTCCAAGCGTCTGAACATGGAACTGGCCGGTTATCGCAGCCTGCTGAGCAAGACCGCTCGCGCCTTGCCGTTCAAGACTGAACCGGCCTCTTATAAAGAAGCGCTCGAAGCGCTGGACGAGCGCTGGGGTGACCCGGCCTATTGGCAGGCGGTGCGCCGCAATACCAGCAGCATTACCCCGTATTACCTGCTGGCGGCGGTAGACCATCGTATCGACGACCTTGGGGAAGTCGCGCCTGCGACCCCGGATCAGGCGATCTATCTGGATATCTTCGCCCGTACCTTCTGGATGGGCCTGGTGATTACCGCGATCTGTCTGGTGCTGGCTTATCCGCTGGCTTACCTGCTGGCCAGCCTGCCTGCGCGGCAGAGCAACCTGCTGATGATTCTGGTGCTGTTGCCGTTCTGGACCTCGATTCTGGTACGTGTGGCTGCCTGGATCGTGTTGTTGCAGTCGAGCGGTCTGATCAACAGCGCTTTGCTGGCGATGGGCATTATCGACAAGCCGCTGGAACTGGTCTTCAACCGGGTGGGCGTATACATCTCGATGGTTCACATCATGCTGCCGTTCATGATCCTGCCGATCTACAGCGTGATGAAGAACATCTCCCCGACCTACATGCGTGCCGCCATTTCACTTGGCTGCCATCCGTTCACCAGTTTCTGGCGCGTGTACTTCCCTCAGACCTACGCCGGGATTGGTGCAGGCTGTCTGCTGGTGTTCATTCTGTCGATCGGCTACTACATCACCCCGGCTTTGCTGGGCAGCCCGAACGATCAGATGGTCAGCTACTTCGTCGCCTTCTACACCAACACCAGCATCAACTGGGGCATGGCCACCGCGCTCGGCGGGCTGCTGCTGTTGGCGACCATCGTGCTGTACCTGATTTATAGCTGGCTGGTCGGCGCCAGCCGCCTGCGTCTGAGCTGAGGAGTGTCACCATGTTGAACCCCTACACATCGCCGATCGAACGCATCTGGTATTACGCCCTGCGCATCATCTGTGCGCTGGTGCTGCTCTTTCTCGTGTTACCGGTGCTGGTCATCGTGCCGTTGTCGTTCAATTCAGGCAGCTTTCTGGTCTATCCGCTGCAAGGGTTCTCGTTGCAGTGGTATCAGGACTTCTTCAACTCCGCCGAGTGGATGCGTGCGCTGAAGAACAGCATGATCGTCGCCCCAGCCGCGACCCTGCTGGCGATGGGCTTCGGCACGCTGGCGGCGATCGGCCTGACCCGTGGCAACTTTCCCGGCAAGGCGCTGGTCATGGCGCTGGTGATTTCGCCGATGGTGGTGCCAGTGGTTATCGTCGGTGTCGCCAGTTACCTGTTCTTCGCGCCACTGGGCCTGGGCAATAGCTACACCTCGCTGATTCTGGTCCACGCGGTACTGGGCGTGCCGTTCGTGATCATTACCGTGTCGGCCACTTTGCAGGGTTTCAACCACAATCTGGTACGCGCTGCCGCCAGCCTCGGTGCATCGCCGCTGACTGCATTCCGTCGTGTGACCCTGCCGTTGATTGCGCCAGGGGTGATTTCCGGTGCGTTGTTCGCCTTCGCGACCTCGTTCGACGAAGTGGTGGTGACGCTGTTCCTCGCCGGGCCGGAGCAGGCGACCTTGCCTCGGCAGATGTTCAGCGGCATTCGCGAAAACCTCAGCCCGACCATCGCTGCCGCCGCGACCTTGCTGATCGGCTTCTCCGTGCTGTTGCTGCTGGTGCTGGAGTGGTTACGCGGGCGCAGTGAAAAACTCCGAACGGCTCAATAACCGGGCGCCGCAAGTTTCAAGCTGCCAGCCAAGGTGAATCCATTGGCGTGCAGCTTGAGGCTTACCGCTCCAGGCGAAGCTTGGCGTACAATCCGCGCACCGTGATTCTGCTCAAACAGGTGCGTCATGCAGCCCTTCGTTATTGCCCCATCGATTCTTTCCGCTGACTTCGCCCGTCTGGGTGAGGAAGTCGACAATGTGCTGTCCAGCGGCGCCGACTTCGTTCACTTCGACGTGATGGACAATCATTACGTCCCGAACCTGACCATTGGTCCGATGGTGTGCAGCGCGTTGCGCAAATATGGCGTTACTGCACCGATCGATGTGCATTTGATGGTCAGTCCGGTGGATCGCATCATCGGTGATTTCATCGAGGCCGGTGCCACCTACATCACTTTTCATCCGGAAGCGACCCAGCACATTGATCGTTCGTTGCAACTGATCCGTGAAGGCGGCTGCAAGGCGGGGCTGGTGTTCAACCCGGCAACTCCACTGAACCTGCTGGAGTACGTGATGGATAAGGTCGACATGATCCTGCTCATGAGCGTCAACCCGGGTTTCGGCGGGCAGAAGTTCATTCCCGGCACGCTCAACAAGCTGCGTGAAGCGCGGGCGTTGATCGATGCGTCGGGCCGTGACATCCGTCTGGAAATCGACGGTGGCGTAAACGTCAACAACATCCGTGAGATCGCAGCGGCAGGTGCTGATACCTTCGTTGCCGGTTCGGCCATTTTCAACGCGCCGGACTACCGGGAAGTGATCGAGAAAATGCGTGCAGAACTGGCAGCATCCCGCGCATGAGCGGCTTTGAGCAGCTGTTTGCAGGCAAGTTGCCCAAGCTGATCATGTTCGACCTGGACGGGACCCTGGTGGACTCGGTCCCTGATCTGGCAGTAGCGGTGGATACCATGCTGGCTGAACTTGGCCGGCCAATAGCCGGGCTTGAGTCGGTCCGCGCCTGGGTCGGCAATGGCGCACCGGTGCTGGTACGCCGCGCGCTGGCCAACCACCTCGACCACAGTGGCGTCGATGATGAACTGGCTGAGCAGGGTCTGGAGATCTTCATGCGTGCCTACGCTCAGAAGCACGAGTTCACCGTGGTCTACCCCGGCGTGCGTGAAACCCTGAAATGGCTGCAGAAGATGGGCGTCGAAATGGCCCTCATCACCAACAAACCGGAGCGCTTTGTCGCGCCGCTGCTGGATGAGATGAAACTGGGGCGTTTCTTTCGCTGGATCATCGGTGGTGACACCATGCCGCAGAAAAAACCTGACCCTGCCGCGCTGTTTTTTGTAATGAAAATGGCGGGTGTGCCTGCCTCGCAAGCGCTGTTCGTTGGCGATTCGCGCAGTGATGTACAGGCTGCCAAGGCGGCCGGTGTGGCCTGCGTCGCGTTGAGTTATGGCTACAACCATGGGCGGCCGATTGCCGAGGAAAACCCGGCGATGGTCATCGATGATCTGCGCAAACTGATTCCCGGTTGCCTGGACATGGACGCTGAGATACTGTTGCCCGACATCAAACGTCCCTCCTCAAGAGAATCCATCGTGGTGGTCACTCGCAAGCTCTGGATGAAAGTCATCAAGGCCCTGGCCCGCTGGCGTTGGCGCGCCTGACTTGATCCTGGCCGGCCTGCCGGCACGTTTGCCTGACTGACCGTTTTTCCTCAAACCACGAGGTTGCTCATGAACCGTGAAGAATTCCTGCGTTTGGCCGCCGAAGGCTACAACCGCATCCCGCTTGCCCGCGAAACCCTGGCCGACTTCGATACGCCGCTGTCGATCTACCTCAAGCTTGCCGATCAGCCCAACTCCTACTTGCTGGAGTCGGTTCAGGGCGGCGAGAAGTGGGGGCGTTATTCGATCATCGGCCTGCCATGCCGCACCGTGATGCGCGTTCATGGCCATCACGTCAGCGTGACCCACGATGGTGTCGAGATCGAAAGCCTGGATGTCGAAGACCCGCTGGACTTCGTCGAGACCTTCAAGGCGCGCTACAACGTACCGACGATTGCCGGGCTGCCACGCTTCAACGGCGGGCTGGTCGGCTACTTTGGCTACGACTGTGTGCGCTATGTCGAGAAGCGTCTGGCCAACTGCCCGAACCCGGACCCGCTGGGCGTGCCGGATATCCTGTTGATGGTGTCTGACGCGGTCGTGGTGTTCGACAACCTGGCGGGCAAGATGCACGCCATCGTGCTGGTCGATCCGGCGCAGCAGGATGCCTACGCACGTGGCGTCGCGCAGCTTGATGAACTGATGCACAAGCTGCGTCAGCCGATCACGCCGCGCCGCGGTCTTGATCTGGACCGGCCTCCGGCTGCCGACCCGGTGTTTCGCTCCAGCTTTACTCAGGATGATTACGAGGCTGCGGTCGACACGATCAAGCAGTACATCCTCGCGGGTGACGTCATGCAGGTTGTGCCGTCGCAACGCATGTCCATCGATTTCAAGGCCGCGCCCATCGATCTGTATCGGGCGCTGCGCTGCTTCAACCCGACGCCTTACATGTACTTCTTCAACTTCGGCGACTTCCATGTCGTCGGCAGTTCGCCGGAAGTGCTGGTAAGGGTCGAGGACAACCTGATTACGGTGCGTCCAATCGCCGGTACTCGCCCTCGCGGTGCCACCGAAGAGGCCGATCTTGCGCTGGAAGAAGACCTGCTGTCCGATCACAAGGAAATCGCCGAGCACCTGATGCTCATCGATCTGGGCCGTAATGACGTTGGGCGGGTGTCCGAGATCGGTACGGTCAAACTGACCGAGAAGATGGTTATCGAGCGTTATTCCAACGTGATGCACATTGTTTCCAACGTCACCGGTCAATTGAAAAACGGGCTGACGGCAATGGACGCACTGCGGGCGATTCTGCCGGCTGGCACCTTGTCCGGTGCGCCGAAAATTCGCGCCATGGAAATCATCGATGAGCTGGAGCCGGTCAAGCGCGGTGTCTATGGCGGCGCCGTGGGGTATATGGCCTGGAATGGCAACATGGACACGGCTATCGCGATTCGTACTGCGGTGATCAAGAACGGCGAACTGCATGTGCAGGCCGGTGGCGGCATTGTTGCCGACTCGGTGCCGGCATTGGAATGGGAAGAAACCCTGAACAAGCGCCGCGCCATGTTCCGCGCTGTTGCCCTGGCGTCGCAGCCTGCCGAGGGTTGAGCAGGCGTGCTGCTCTGGTAGTTAGATAGCTATCGTTCCTCATGCTCCAGCGTGGGAATGCCTTGGGTGACGCTCCGCGTCACAGATTTGCACCGCGCCGCAGTTCTCAGGAGAGGACGCGGAGCGTCCAGAACGGCATGCGACGCGGAGCGTCGCACGATAGTTGAGATTATCGTTGGATCATCGTTCCTCACGCTCCAGCGTGGGAATGCCGTGGGTGACGCTCCGCGTCATAGATTTGCGCCGCGCCGCAGTTCTCAGGATAGGACGCAGAGCGTCCAGAACGGCATGCGACGCGGAGCGTCGCACGATAGTTGAGATCATCGTTCCTCACGCTCCAGCGTGGGAATGCCTTGGGTGACGCTCCGCGTCAGAGATTTGCACCGCGCCGCAGTTCTCAGGATAGGACGCAGAGCGTCCAGAACGGCATGCCGCACGATAGTGAAACCCCGAAAAAGCGCCACGCACGATAGTGAGGCTGCCCAGCAGACTCTCTAGAAACTCATACTCAACGCAACATTCACCCCTTGCTGGGTCACGTCGTCGTTCTTGCGCCAGTTGTAGTTTCCGCGCAGTGTCAGGTCTTGAGTCAGCTTCTGGCTGACGCCCAGCGTTGCCCGATTCAGGTCGCGTTGCGGTGTGTAACCTTCCAGCGTGAAACCCACTGACTGGACGCTGTTGAGCGCCATGGTCACGTCCTGCTGATCGGTCTCGAACTCCCGTTCATGGGCAACTTCTCCCCATACCTGTGTGCTCGGTGTCACCTGGAACTTGCCCTGCACACCCACGCCTGCACGCCGCGACTTGCGGGTCTGGTCGCTGAAGGTCAGTGCCGTCGAACGATCACCTTTTTCCGAGTAGCCATCGACATCAATGTGCGCGTAGTCGGCGCTGACAAAAGGCGACAGATGCCAGCGGCTGGCAGCCCCCGCGATGTCGAAGCCGACTCGACCGCTGGCCGCCCACATCTCACCGTCGGTATCGCCTTTTTCCTGACCCTCGCTGACCCCCAGTGCGAACTTGCGCTCGGCATTTTCGTAGTCCAGCTTGCCGCCTGAAACCGCCAGATCACCCCACCAATGGTTGGCCTGATACTGTAGAAACGCGGTGGCAATGTAGCTGTTGAGTTTGTAGTCCGAGTCCCTGGGGCCTGCCTCAAGATTCTGCCGATACGCTCCGGCAACAACGCCGGTGCGCCAGTTTTCGGCAAATCGGTAGCTGCCGCCGATGGTCAGGTTGTAGCCTCTTCCATCAGCATCGGCCGAGCTGTCCTGCGCGTCGAAGTCCATTTTCTGACCGCCTGCGGCGATGATGCTCTGCCACTGGCCGACGCCTTGCCAGTTGCCCCAGTCGCTCAGCCACTGCGCGCGAATCTCGTCCTGATGCATCCGCAGCGTGCCATTGGCCATCTCCGGCAACAGGGTTATTTCCCAAGGGGCCGAAAGCAGCGAGTAGGCGTAGTCGGCCAGCAACCTCTGTCCGGCCTCGGTCGGGTGGACGCGGTCGTTGAAAAACACTCGGCTCGGATTCGGCGTCGCGCTGGACCTGCCGTTGGCTGCGCTTTCTGTGCAGCTGTCGCCACTGAAGCAGGTACTGACCAGGTTCTCGTTGGGATCGAACCCGAAGCGTGCCGGTTCAGCGAGGACTTCATTGATCAGCAATGGAACATTCAGTGGAATGATCTGGGCATTGATCTGCGCCAGTCGGCTGACCAGTTGCTGATTGAAACCCGCGCTGAGTGCCGAGGTGGCCGAAGCCAGTGGCGAACCGCTCAAGGCTGGCGTTTTACCGATGTCCGGTAGCAACCAGACCATGATGTAGCGCGCACCGGCCTGTTGCAGGGCTTGCGCGCTGTCAGCCAGCTGATTGGCGGCTTGCGCTGCGCTGCTGGCACTCACCACGCGACCTTGCAGGAAGTCGTTGCCGCCTCCGGTCAGGTAATAAAGCGCATTGGGGTCGGCGCGAAAACCGTTTGCGGGCAGGTAGCCGGTCCGGCTGCGCAGCAGTGTGCCTGTGTTCGGGTCGACAACGGTGGATTGCGAGTTGATCGACTCAAGAATCTGGTCGGTCCGATAGCCTCCGACTGCCCAGTTATTGCCATCCGGGGCGCCCAGCGCAGCATTGACTGGCGACGTGGAGGCCGCCAGATCTCCTGCCGGAACACCGAGCATTCTGCCAATCAGCGTCGATGAGTTCAGATTGAACACTTCACCGCTGCCGTCCTGATACGTGGGGCCGACACGATTGGTGAACCTTAGCGTAGAGCCCCTGGGCCCTGCGGTATCCGGAAACTGCCCGGCATCGGCCAGACTGTCACCGAACACCACCATGGTCGAATAGGGCGCGGCAGCAGCGGTGCCGCAGGCAAGCGATAACAGGCAGGCCGCGAAGGGCCAGCGCCTCGATGTCTTGGTCATGAACGGATCCCGATTGTTTTTGTTTTGTACCGGAAACGTAGCAAGATTTTTCATAGCTGCAAAGTTTGATGAACATTATCGCGCTGCGACGGTGCTTTTTTGACCTCAGGCAGCCCTGTTGGTCACGATGGCGCTCAGATAGTTGGCCAGGTCATGCAGGTACACGAAGGGGTGACCCTGACGACTGCCGCCTGTGCGGCTGACCTTCAAGTCGATGCGTCCTGCGTTGATCTTGCGCAGCAGATTTCTGTCGTTCGACAGGTGCGAAAAATAACGCTCTCTGACGGCGCTCAGCGAAGGGCACGGCGTGGCGAATTCTTTGCGAAGTTGATCCAGTATTTCGTTCATTCCATGACTCCCTGTGGTTTGCATGTGAGTACTCCCGAGATGGGGTGCAGACAAACAATACGATATGTAGCGCTTTGTGACAATACAGTTTGTATTTTAAATACGATTTGTATTGTTCGTCTCACAGGGAATCGATGTACCAGGACACGCGAGCAGTGCCGTTTTCAGGGTTGCGGGTGACGCTGATACCTTCGGCCTCGCTGATCTGATCCATGATGCTCTCCCAGTGAGCCACCGATTCGCCAGGCTCCCTGATCAGCAGGACCTGATGCTCGATCTGCGCCTTGTCACTGGTGATAGCGTCCTGAATGCGCTGTGCCAAGGCCAGGTAAGCGTCATGTTGCGAGGTGTCGGGGAACTGCTTGAGCATGAGTGAACTCCTTTTTACTGTATGTGCATACAGTAATTGAGGGGTGTTTCTCACGCAAGCTACAAATGTTTCCTACACGGACACCTGCCCGGGACGAAACAGTGGCGCATGAAAAAGCCCCGGTTATCGGGGCTTGGACGTTGCATGCCGGGGGTCAGAGACGCATCGTCATCTGCCTGATGACACCGATCAGTTTGCACTCCTCGGTCACCGCAAGGGTCGGGTAGGCGGGGTTCAACGGCTTGAGAAAGTAACGTCCGGCGTCTTCGACCAGTTTTTTGAAAGTGGCCTCGTTACTTTCCGGCAGTTTGGCGATGACCAGCTTGCCGGCAGTGGGCTCGATTCCGGTGTCGACCAGAATCAACATGCCTTCAGGAATGCTCTGGCCTGCGGGTGCGGTCATCGAATCGCCACGGACCACCAGCCAGAAGGCTCTGCCCTTGGCTTTATAGTCGCTGATCTCGAAGGTGTCCGAATAGCCGGCAGGGTAGGGCTCGACGGCTTCACTCCAGCCACCGGCCTCTACCCAGCTGATGACCGGATAGCGATAGAAACGCGAGGGCTGCACCATGGGCTCCACGTTGTGCATGCCGGGCTCGCTGGCCGGAATGGAGGTGGTGAGAATCGGCAGGCCGAGCTCGGTCAGGAACCGATTGATAACCTCGATCTTCGGCTCACGCTTGCCATTCAGCCAATGCCCTACCGCGCCGGGCGTCACGCCCATTCGCTCAGCCATCTCTTCCTGGCTGATCTGCTGGGTTTCCATGACCTGTCTTGCGACTTCATACCATTTTCTGTTCATGCGTCGAATCATACAGGCTGTAGGGTGTTGAGCAATATACATAATGTAATGCTTCGTTGTGTCATAAAAATACAAAATGTATTGTAAGGCCTTGGTTCTGCGCAGCGAAAGACGTTGCGCAGCGTTTCAGAAAGGTCCTACAGGAGAGACACGATGATCGAGAAAATAGAAGCCGTGATGCAGCATTGGGGTGAACAGCGCATGCGCATTGGCCTGGGCGGCGGACTGAGCAGCCCGATGGCCGGGATCATGGAATGGGGCGCGTACATTCCGCGTCGCACACCCGGCTCGCGCGCACTGGTGGGTAATGGCAGCGGCCTGGACTATATAAGCAGCGAAGTCGAGGCGGCTGTGGCGCAGCTTTCGCGCAGCCCTGCAAAGAGCCGCGGGCCTGAACTGGCCCAACTGGCGACATTGCGTTATGTCGAGTCGTTGCCGGTGCGCGAGCAGATGCGTCTGGTGGGCATCAATGAAGGCGCAGACCGCACCTATCGCAACTGGATCAACAAGCTTCACCAGCAAGTGCTGGCAATTCTCGCTGAGCGCAGCGCTTCCAGAAGCAACAACGCCGTCGCCAACAAAGCTGCACAGGGCTGAACGAAGACACGGTTTCACGCCGTTTATCCGGGTCGATTGCACAGCTGTGGCCGAACTCGTGTTGAACTCCGGTCAAACTCGACCCACCCCGAAACTGCCCCTTCCCAGCCTTTCCGGAGGGGGGTAAAAAGGTCCCACGATATGCGATTTGCGCCTCAGGGCAGCAGCCGGAAACAGGCTGATCAACAGCCACAACCGGTCACTCGCGACCCACCTCAAACCCCGCCTCGGCGGGGTTTTTCATTGGGTCAGGCACACGGAGGCCAGTGCACATGTTGAAGGACTTTCGATGCGGGCAGTGCAAGAAACTGCTGGCCCGCATGGGTGAGTACACAGAGCTCCAGATCAAATGTTCCCGCTGCGGAACGTTGAATCATGTGAAGGCCGCGCGCCTCGAGTTATCGCCGTTGAGCGACAGAGGTACAGCAGCGTCGTTGCTGCCTCGCGGTGCTAATCAGAGGTATTAATCATGTCCAATAGCAGTTCTGCTGTCAGCCAGCTCAAGAATATTCCGCTGGTAGGTATCAACCTGGGTTCAGTGGCTAACGCCGGGCAGATCGTGCCTGGCGAGGCAGGGACTCATTATCAGTGGCCCAATCGTGGAACCATCACAACCTGGGTCAAGAATCGGGGCGTGCGTCTGATCCGTTTCCCGTTCGAACTTCAGCGCGCTATTCAACTGTCGACTCTGGACGGCCTGCCAGGTCAAGGGGCGAACCTGAATACCGACTTCGTGAAGCGCTGGAAAGAAATGCTTGGCTGGATTCGTGAAGACTCCAATGGCGAGGCCAGAATCATTCCTGATCCGCACCACTACATGCGTTTGCATCGCTACGAAACCGATGCAAACGGGAACCTGACCGGGCGCATTCTTCCTGCCGCGGAGGCCGGTAATCAGAACGGCTGGAAGGCAACCGAGTCGGTATTGATCAAGGATGGGAACGGTGTCAACGGCACTTTCTGGAGCGCCGTTCACCTGGCCAACTTTCACCAGAAGCTGGTCACCGAATGCGACGATCCGATGGTGTTGGGCTGGGGGTTGGGTAACGAGCCGTATTCGAATACTACGGTGGGTGCCAAGGACTACATTACGTTCCCTGCTCTTGAGGCGCTGTACATCAGCACGATGAATACCGTGCTGCAGGCGTTGCGCAACAGCTCGAAAAAGCCGGTGTTCATTTGTGGGCTTGAGTTTGCAAGCGCCAGAAACTGGGCCACCGTCTCTGCCAACCTTCAGTCGAAAATCGTCGACCCGGCCAATGCAATTGTCTGGGAAGCCCATGCTTACGGCGATTACGATAAAAGCTCCAGCGGTACCTACGCCAATAACAACGACCTGATCTCGCCGACCGTTCTGCGCGATGAAATCGTGGGTCCGTTTCTGACCTATGCCAAGACCAACAAGATGGCCGCATTTATCGGCGAAACAGGTATTCCGCCAACGGCTGCCGGTCGCACCGCGCTGAAAAACCTGCTCGATAAAGCGAAGGCGGAAAAAGTGCCAGTGACACTGTGGGTCACAGGGCCAGGCACCGATGGCGAAAAGATGAGCCTGGAGGCCAGCAATCAGGCGGAGACCGTCGCACTGGTCACACCGTACTTTGCCGAGCGCATTGCCCTGTGGGGTTATGCACAGGCATGACGGTGCAAGTCATTCCGTTCTGACCCAACAACGGAGCCCCGCATCAAGGGGCTCTTTCCAGTTTATTCAGGCTTTCGATTTTCGAGGGCCTTGAGAGTCCACCACCCTATTACGGAGCACCAATGGACCCAACCGACCTAGGCCCAGGCACAGCTACCTGGCTGGGCGGCACGGGCACAATTCTGCTTGGCGGCTTTCTTTGGCTGCGCAAGTTTCTTTCCAGAGATGCAACAGACCGGGCGATGGACAACGCGGACATCGGTACGGTGCGCCGCCTCAATGAGCTGCTCGACTCCGAGCGCCAGGCGCGCAAGGAAGCCGAAGCGCGGGCTGATCAGTTCGCCAAGGAGCGCAACGAGCTCGCCGCAGCCGTTGGGCGGATGGAGGGCAAGATCGAAGCCCTCACCAGCCACATCGTTCAACTCACCGACAAGGTCACCACGCAAAGCGCCGAAATAGCCCGGCTGCGATCCCAACTCGGAGGTGCAAACGATGCACAGATGCGCAATTGATTTCATCGCTCGCCATTGGTGGCGGCGCCTGGAGGTCTGGCTGATTTCCGTACTGCTGATCGCTGGCTGCCTGATGCTCGGTTTTCAGGCCGGGCAGTGGTCGGCGAATGCCGAGCATACGCAGCAGCTGGCCGAGGTTCGCAATGCCTACGACGCAGCGCTGGGCAAGCGCGACCGGCGCCTGGACAGGCTGGCCGAAACCACCACCCAGGCGGCAGACAAGGTCGAGAGTGCTGCATCAATTGCCAATCAGGCCGCTCACACGGCCAGCCGTGCTGCAGACAAGGCTGATGAGGCGTTGGGCAAGGCGAACCAGTAGGCGTTTCCCACGCCGCAATCAACCTTCAACACACGCGGAACCCCTCATGAAGATAACCCCGATAGTTGCCCACTTGCAGGCGACCTGCCCGAGCTTTGCCGGGCGAATCAGTGCCGGTATCGACTGGGCGGCGGTCGCCCTCGGTGATCAGCTCGCCCACCCGTCGGCGTACGTCATTGCCACTGGCGATCAGTCCACCGCCAACGATTTGCAGAACGTTATTCGCCAGAACATCACCGACCGGATTGACGTGGTGGTGGTGCTCGACGGCGGGGACAAGCGCGGGCAGGAAGCCAGTGAGCAACTGCACACCCTGCGCGCTGAGTTGTGGCGAGCGTTGGTGGGCTGGAACCCGGATCGCGATTACGACGCGATGCAGTACACCGGTGGCGCGCTGGTGCAGATCAGCGGCGACCGGGTGACGTATCGCTTCGGGTTTGCAGCGCAGTTTCAACTGGGCCGCAACACCTCCGATCAGCCTGCCGAGACCTGGCATGAGGCGTATCTGGACGGTTTGCCCGGATTTACCGGCGCCACCCTCGAGATGGACTGCGTTGACCCCGCAGATCCGAACCTGAAATCCCCCGGCCCTGATGGCCGTATCGAAGCGAAATTCACAATAGAGGTAACACCATGACTCAACGCATCACTGTAGTACCGGTCGAGGGCCGCACTGTGCCGGATCCGGAGGCGGGCGATTTGCTGCCCGTCGAAGGTCGGCAGGTGACCTTCAACGCCTGGTGGCAGCGTCGTCAGAACGACGGCGATATCACCCTTCAAACCGAGCAATCCACCACCACCCATCAAGCCTTCACGGCTTAACCAAGAGGAAGCCAAACAATGGCTATCAGCTTTAACAACATTCCATCCGATGTTCGCGTGCCGCTGTTTTATGCGGAGATGGACAATTCGGCCGCCAACAGCGCGTCGGCCAGCATGCGTCGACTGATCGTTGCGCAGGTCAACGACGATGTGTCCGGCCCCGAACTGGGTTCTCTGGTGCTGGTGCCGAGCGTGGCGCTGGCGAAAAACATCGGCGGTCAGGGCTCCATGCTGGCCTCGATGTATGAAACCTGGCGCAAGGCGGACCCCACCGGCGAAGTCTGGTGCCTGCCGCTGCTCAATACCGAAGGCGCCAAGGCCGGCGCGAAAGTCACCCTCAGCGGGGCGGCGACCGAAGCCGGTCTGCTGAACCTGTATGTCGGCGGCATGCGAGTGCAGGCCACTGTCGTTAATGGCGCAACCGCTGCCCAGGCGGCCACTGCACTGTCGGTGAAGATCAATGCCACGCCTGACCTGCCGGTCACCGCGGCTGTCGAAGCGGGTGTGCTGACCCTTTCCTGCAAATGGAGCGGGGCAAGCGGCAATGACATCCAGCTGGAATTCAATCGCCAGGGCAAGACCAATGGCGAAGTCATTCCGGCTGGCCTGACGGCGGCAGTCACGGCCATGACCGGCGGCGTGGGTACACCTGATCAGCTCAAGGCACTGGCTGCGCTGGGCGATGAGCCGTTCGAGTTCATCTGCATGCCCTGGACCGACACCGCCACGCTGGATGCCTGGAAAGCGGCAATGGACGACAGCAACGGTCGCTGGAGCTGGGCGCGCCAGTTGTACGGCCACGTTTACAGCGCCAAGCGCGGCACGGTCGGTACGCTGGTGGCCGCAGGCCAACTGCGCAACGATCAGCACATCACCCTGCAGGGTGTCGAAAACGGTGTGCCGCAACCGGTCTGGCTGCAAGCCGCTGCCCTGGCTGCGCGCACGGCGGTGTTCATTTCTGCCGACGCCAGCCGTCCGACCCAGAGCGGCACCATGCCTGGTATCGATCCGGCACCGGCCAGTCAGCGTTTCACCCTGACCGAGCGTGAGTCGCTGCTGCGTTACGGCATCGCCACGGCGTACTACGAAGGCGGTTACGTACGCATTCAGCGTTCGATCACCACCTACCAGAAGAACGCTTACGGCCAGGCTGACAACTCGTACCTGGACAGTGAAACCATGCACCAGTCGGCGTTCATCATCCGTCGTCTGCAAGGCATCATCACCAGCAAGTACGGTCGCCATAAGCTGGCCAACGATGGCACGCGCTTCGGTGCCGGCCAGCCGATCATCACGCCGAGCACCATCCGTGGCGAGTTGATTGCGCAATACGCACGTCTTGAAGAAGAGGGTCATGTGGAGAACGCCGAAACGTTCGCCCAGCACCTGATTGTCGAGCGTGACGGCAATGACCCAAGCCGCGTGAACGTGATGTTCCCGCCTGACTACATCAACGGCCTGCGCGTGTTCGCGCTGCTCAACCAGTTCCGCTTGCAGTACGACGAAGCGGCATAAGCCTAACCAACCCTTTCAAGCCCGCCTCGTGCGGGTTTTTTCATTCTGGAGATAAACAACATGGGTCAGAAAGTTGCGGGTACCTGCTACATCAAAGTGGATGGCACCCAATTGACCATCAGCGGCGGCGGCGAAGCGCCTCTGATGAACATCAAGCGCGAGACCGTCGTGCCTGGTTACTACAAGGAAACCGAAAAGGCCGCCTGGTTGAAATTCACCGCCGTGCATACCGCGGATCTGCCGCTCAAGCTGCTCACTACCGGTGTGGACATGACCATCACCTGTGAGTTCAAGAACGGCAAGACCTACGTCCTGTCAGGCGCCTACCTGGTCGATGAGCCGAGCAGCAAGGCTGACGACGGCACCATCGAACTGCAATTCGACGGCAATCAGGGGAGCTGGCAATGAGTGAAGTCATCGACCTGGCCAGCCCGATCGAAGCGCACGGCGAAACCCTTTCGCAACTGACCTTCCGGCGCCCTACGGCGCAGGAAGCGCGGGCCATCAAGGCTCTGCCGTACAGGATCGACAAGAACGAGGAAGTTTCCCTGGATCTGGACGTGGCGGCGAAGTACATCGCCGTCTGCGCCGGCATCCCGCCCTCGTCGGTCAATCAGATGGACCTGTGCGACATCAATACGTTGAGCTGGAAGGTTGCGAGTTTTTTCATGGCAGCGGCATCAGCAACCTCGAAGGACTGATCGCCGTCGTTTACGACCTCGCGTATTTCTGGAAGACCGATCCCGAACTGATGATGTCCAGGGAGCTGGACGTCATCACCGAGTCGATCTTGCAGACGCAACGCATCAACCAGATCCTGCAGGGGGAGTGATGGCAGACACTATCAAGACGCTGATTACCGGCGTCGACAAGCTGTCTCCAACGCTGGGAACCATCCGCAACAACGTTGAAGGCTTCGAGACCAGGCTTAAAGGCTCTGGTCTTGGGAACGTCGAAGTGGGCGAGATGATCAAGGACAATGCTTTGGCAGAGCCCTTGATTGCCGGGGTAAAGGCAGCGATCGGTTTCGAGACCAGCATGGCCGGCGTGAAACGGTCGGTCACCTTTGAAACACCGCAACAGTTCCAGCAGATGAGTTCCGACATTCTGGACCTCAGTGAACGGCTGCCGGAAAGCGCCAATGGCATCGCGGCGATTGTTGCTGCCGGTGCCAAGGCCAATGTACCGCGTGAAGAACTGACCGGGTTTGCCAGCGATGCCGTGAAAATGGGTGTCGCATTCGATCAGACGGCGGCCGAGTCGGGCGACATGATGGCCTCGTGGCGCTCATCGTTCCAGATGACTCAACCGCAAGTCGCGGCGCTGTCCGAGAAGATCAACGTGCTCGGCGGCAACAACCTGGAAAAGAAAATCGCCACCATGGTGACTGCAATGGGCCCGCTTGGGCCGGTTGCGGGGATGGCCTCCGGGCAACTGGCGGCAATGGGCGCCACGCTGGCCAGCGTCGATGTGCCGGCCGATGTGGCCGCCAGCGGTATGAAGCGATTCATGCAGTCGTTGACCGAAGGTGGCGCGGCGAAAGCCGGGGCGTTCGAAGCGTTGCAGCTCGACGTCAATCAGCTGACCCAGGGCATGCAGAGCGACCCGTCCGGGACCATTGAAAAGGTCCTGACGGCGGTCTCCAGTGTTGACCCTGGCAAGCAGTCGGATGTCATCACGCAATTGTTCGGCGCGGAATCGCTGGGTGCTATCACGCCACTGCTGGCCAATCTGGATGTGCTCAGGTCCAACCTGGCCAAGGTCGGCGAGGGCGTGCAGGACAGCGGCACTATCGAGAAGGAATTCGCCGACAACTCACAGACCACGGCCACGGCCATCAAAGAGATGACCAACCGTGTCGATCGTCTGGGCATCAACATCGGCAGTATGTTTCTGCCGGCGATGAACGAAGCAATGGCCGTGATCGGGCCGATGATTTCTCAGGTCGCCGCGCTGGCGGCCGAACACCCTGGCGTGATCAAGGGTGTGGTGGCCGCTGCGATTGCGTTCGGTGTATTGCAAGTTGCGGTCATGACCGCGACGACCGCCATGAGCGTACTTAGCGCGGTGATGGGCCTGTCACCGCTGGCCCTGATCGTGCGCGGCCTGGCGCTGGCGGCAGGTCTTCTGATTGCCAACTGGTCGACCGTCGCGCCTTATTTTCAAGCTGTCTGGGAAGCGATTCGTGGTCCGGCCATGGCGCTTTGGGACGTACTAAAGGCGGTATTCGCCTGGACGCCGCTCGGTATGATCGTCGCCAACTGGCAACCGCTGTCCGAGTTCTTTGCTGCGCTTTGGGACGTTATCAAGGCGCTGGCAACCCCGTTTTTCGACTTCCTGCAGACGCTGTTCGCCTGGACGCCGTTGGGCATGGTCGTGGCCAACTGGCAGCCAATCTCCGAGTACTTCGCCGGGCTATGGGAAACCATCAAGGCCGAGGCGCAGCCGTTTACCGATGTGCTGGCAACGCTGTTCAGTTTTTCGCCGCTGGGCATGGTCATCGAGAATTGGCAGCCTATCAAAACCTGGTTCGCAGGTCTGTGGGCGGACATCAAGCCATTCATCGAACCGATCATGAGCTGGTTTGGTGGCGACACTGATAAGACCGTCCTGCAGCGGGCAACCGAGAAGGCCAATCAGTTCGCGGAAGAACAGCGGATACGCAATGCAGGGCCGGGCGGCGGGACCGGTGCGTTTCTGGCGGCCGGTGCCGTCGAGAACGTTCGCATGAATCAGCAGTTGCTCAATCAGGCCACTGGCGTGCCGTCGACCAGCCAATTGCTCGGCGTACCCACCCCGCTGGCGCCCGGCAGCCTGTTGTTGCAGCAGGGCGCAGGCGTGGCCGGTCCGCGACTTGAAGGCGAGCTCAACATTCGCTTTGAAAACGCGCCGCCGGGCATGCGTGCCGGGCAAGTGCAAACCAACCAGCCGGGTTTGACGATATCGCCAAACGTCGGTTATCGAACCCTCGGCGCAGGAGCCGGATCATGAGTACATGGCGTGACAGCCTGCTGCCAGCGTCTTTTCGGGGCGTCGGTTTTTTCATTGAAAAAGCCGTCGTTCCGGCAGGCCGCAAGGGGCAGTTGCATGAGTTTCCACAACGCGACGAGCCTTATTTCGAGTCGCTGGGCAAACAGTCGAAAGTGCATACGCTGACGGGGTTCATTGTCGGTCCCGACTGTTTCGAACAGCGAGACAGACTGCTGCAGGCACTGGAGCAGGAAGGTGCCGGCGAGCTGGTACATCCCTGGCTGGGTCGCGTGCAGGTTCAGGTTGGCGAGTGCGGCGTCACACACAACCTGAGCGAAGGCGGACTCGTCCGGCTGGACCTGAAATTCTATCCGGCCAACCCGCTCAAGTTTCCCGTGTCGACGCTCAATACGCGACGGCAGTTGCTGAGCGCGTCCGAGAGCCTGCTGGATTCGGCGCTCAGGCGCTACCGCTCGGTGATGGTCACAGTGGACGCGGTACGTATCAACATTCAGGCGCTGCGCAGCGCCCTGTCGGGTGTGTTCGCGACCATTCAGCGGCAGTTCGTACCGTTTATGGCGATCTATTCGGATGTCACCGCGCTGGTGCATTCGCTGGTCAATGCGCCGTTGACGGTCAGCACGCTGTTTACCACGTTCTTCGCCAGTTTCGACGGTGACAGCCAACGAGCCAGAAGAGCGAGCGGCACCAGCAGTTCCGGCAGCTCGGTCACCGGCAGTTCAGCAAGCGCTTCCGCGAGCGGCAATAGCGGCGGCACGTCCAACAGCATTGCATCAAGGTCCAGCGGCAACGGTGGGACGTCTTCTGTTGAAACGGTCGATTACCGGTCTGTGATTTCCGAGGCCACACAACAGGCAGAGGCGGTGTCCGGTATCAATCTGGTCAGCCAGGGCAGCGGTCGTGATACCAGTGTGACGGCTCAGGCCACTGCCAACCTGGTTCAGGATGCGCTGTTGGTCAAGGTGGCGAGAATCGTCGCGAGCATGCCGATTGCGACGACGGTCACGCCGCTCAACGTGGTGCCCTCGCTTGATCAGCAGGTGACGCAAGCGCTGCAACGCGTGGATGTGCCGGTTGCCGATGACGTCATCGAACTGCGCGACACGCTGAGTTCGGCCATCTGGGAAGCGTCGTTGAAAGCCGATCCCGAACATTACCTGGCGCTCAACACGTTGCGTCAGGCGTTGATCAGGCACCTCAACGTGGTGGCGGCCTCCGGTGTACGTCTGGTGGACATGAAGGTCTCTGAGCCTTTGCCCGCGCTGGTGCTGGCCTATCGCCGATTCGGTGACGCCAGCCGGGCGCAGGAAATGGTGCAGCGCAATCGGCTGGCCCACCCGGGTTTCGTACCGCCAGGCACGCTGAAGATCGCACAGGAGTGACCCATGATCGACCCTAACGTTGTCACCCTGACGGTTGACGAGCACGACTATGCCGGCTGGAAGTCGGTGGAAATCTCTGCCGGGATCGAGCGTCAGGCGCGCAGCTTTGACGTGAGCATTACTTGGCAGTGGCCGGGCACTGAAATCTCGCATCCGATCACGCCCGGCGCAGCGTGCGAGGTGCGTATCGGCGGCGAGTTGATTCTGACCGGCTGGGTGTTTGCCGCGCCGATCAGCTATGACGGCAAGCAAATCACGCTAAAGATTTCCGGACGCTCGAAAACCGCCGACCTCATCGACTGCTCGGCCATCAACAGGCCGAGCCAGTGGAAGGAGGTGGGGGTGTTGAAGATCGTTGAAGCGCTGGCTGCTCCTTATGGTTTGTCGGTGATCAGCGAAATACCGGAGACCTCGAAGATGGCCGATCACACCATCGAGCCTGCCGAAACCGTGTTCAAGTCCATTGACCGGCTGCTGACCCTGTTCCGGATTTTTTCCACCGATGACGAATACGGCAATGTGGTGCTGGCCAGGCCGGGTAGTCGCGGGCAGAGCGCAGACGCGCTCGAACTCGGCAAGAATGTGTTGAGCGCCGTCATCGCGCGGGACTTTTCCGGGCTTTTTTCCGAATACCGGGTCATTGGTCAACAGACCGGTAATGACCAGACGTTCGGCAAGGAGTCGTCGGAGGTCTCGGCAGAAGTCACGGATGACCGGCATGACGACCCTGCGCATAAAAAGCGTCTTCGCGTACTGGTCGTTCATGAGGATGCGCCGATCACACCGAAGCTCGCCTTGAGTCGCGCCAATTGGGAGCGTGGTCAGCGGGCCGGCAAGGCACTGCTCACCACCTACAAGGTCCAGGGCTGGCGGCAGTCCAACGGGGCGCTCTGGCGGCACAACACCATGGTCCGGGTGATCGATCCGGTCATCGGTTTTACGAGCCGGAACATGCTGATTTCAGCCGTGACCTACTCGCTTAGCGACCAAGGCACGATCACCACGCTGGTGGTCGGTCCGCCTGAAGGTTTCCAGGCCGAGCCAGGTGACCCCAACAAGCGCAGCAAGGTGCAGGTCAATCAGGACGCTTACTCCTGGCTGCTGCCCATCGACGAGGAAACAACCTCATGAGCTTACTCAATCGCATGCTGGTGCGCGGCACGGTGGTGCTCGCCAGGGCCAGCAGCAAAATGCAGGCGCTGCAAATGCGCCTCACCGCCGGAGAGGTCAAGGACGACATGGAGCACTTCGAACCCTATGGCTTCACCAGCAACCCGCTGGCCGGCGCCGAGGGCATCGCCGCCTTCATTGGTGGCGACCGGTCGCACGGTCTGCTGCTGGTGGTGGCCGACCGGCGCTATCGCCTCAAGGGCCTGGAGTCGGGCGAAGTGGCGATCTATACCGACGAGGGCGACAAGATTCACCTCAAGCGCGGCAAGGTCATCGACATTGAAACCGACACCTTGAACATCAAGGCCGCGGTAGCGGTGAACTTCGACACACCGCAGATCACCCAGACCGGAAAGATTGTTTCCAAAGGCGACCAGCTTGCCGCTGGCATCAGTCAGATCAGCCATCTGCATGGCGGTGTTCAGGCAGGTAACGGCCAGAGCGGACCGCCCGCTGGAGGTGCCGGATGATTATTGAAGGCTCTCTGCAGGCGTCCTTGCTGCGCTCGGTGGTCATCAGCCTGTTCACCTGGCGGCGTGCCGAAGCGGACGACCCGTTCGACGATGCCGAGCGCTATGGCTGGTGGGGCGACACCTACCCGGCACAGGCCAATGACCGTATCGGCTCCAGGCTGTGGCTGCTGCGCAGGGTCCGGCTCACTGCGCAGACCCAGCGCGACGCCGAGTTCTATGCGCGCGAAGCGCTTGCCTGGCTGATCGATGACGGTCAGGTCAGCAACATCAACATCCTTACCGAACAGGTTCAGAGCAATCGCCTGAACCTGGGCGTCGAGCTGGTCGTTTCGGACGGTCAGATCGTGCGCTTCAACCCTTCTGAACAGTGGCAGGTGATTTATGCCGTTTGAAACACCTACGTTACCGGCGCTGATCAACCGAACCCAGGTCGACCTCGCCGACGAAGCGCTGCGTCAGTCCGATGCTCGGGTATTGTCCCGTGCGCACAGCGGCGCGGCCTACGGACTGTACGGCTATCAGGACTGGATCGCCGACCAGATTCTGCCGGACACCGCCGACGAGGAGACCCTTGAGCGGCAAGCCATCCTGCGCCTGAGGCAACCGCGCAAGGTGGCACAGGCCGCTACCGGCACGGTGCGCTTTACCGCTGCAGCCGGCGCGGTGCTGGATGCGGACACTGTGCTGCAGTTCAGTGATGGACGCTTCTACCGCGTGACCAAAGGCGTCACCACGGTTGCGGGCAATAACACCACCACGGTCGAAGCGGTCGATGCCGGTGTTCTGGGTAATGCGGATGCCGGTCTGGTCATGACTGCCGTGCAACCGGTCGAAGGCATCGACAGCACCTTCACCGTCATTGCCGACGGACTTTCCGGCGGCATCTCGCAGGAAAGTATCGAGTCGTTGCGTGCGCGTGTAGTGCGCTCCTACCGGGTCATCCCGCATGGCGGCAATCAGGATGATTACGTGACCTGGGCGCTGGAAGTGCCGGGCGTGACGCGCGCCTGGTGTGTGCGCCGGTTCATGGGGCCGGGGACGGTGGCGGTGTTCTTCATGCGTGACGACCAGGCCGATCCCATTCCTGACGCCGAGCAGCTGGCTGCGGTCGCTGCGTATATCGAGCCGCTGCGTCCGGTCACCGCAGACGTGTATGTGCTGGCGCCGGTGCAGAAACCGGTGGTCTACACCATCCGGCTCACACCGGATACCTCCGCCGTGCGGGCGGCGGTCGAAGCGCAACTGCTGGACCTGCACAACCGTGAGGGCGGACTGGGCGAAACCCTGTTGCTCACGCACATCGCCGAGGCCATCAGCCGCGCGACAGGCGAAACCGATCATGTGCTGGTTTCACCCGTGGCCAACGTTACTGCTGCGGCCAACCAGTTGCTCACGTTCGGGGGTATTCAATGGTCGTCATAAGAACTGCCGAACATTACGCCGGACAACTGCAGGCGCTGTTGCCACCTGGTCCCGCGTGGGATCCGGAGCGGGTGCCGGAATTGCAGCAGGTCATTACCGGCCTGTCCCGCGAGTTCGCACGCATCGATGGCCGCGCGTTCGACCTGCTCAACGAGATGGACCCTGCAACCGTCAGTGAATTGGTACCGGACTGGGAGCGGGTGATGAACCTGCCTGATCCGTGCCTGGGGCTCAAACCGTTGTTTGCAGACCGGCGTCTGTCGGTGCGCCAGCGGCTTGTGGCGACAGGAGGGCAGAACGCGGCGTTCTACATCGACATTGCCATCAGCCAGGGCTACCCCGATGCCACCGTGACCGAACACCGAGCGCCCCGTATGGGGCGTTCGCGTTTTGGCCAGGCGCACTTCGGCACCTGGAATGCGCAGTTCATGTGGACCCTGAACACCGGCGGTCGCCAGCGGCTGGGCCGACGCTTCGGGGCCAGCTACTGGGGCGAGCGGTTCGGGGTGAATCCCGGGCTCGCAATCGAATGTTTGATCCGTCGAGCAGCACCGGCGCACAGCGTCGAATTCGTAAACTTCAACTGAGGAACACAATGTGGATTATCCCAAGAGTGTGCCGGGCGTAGGCTTGGCAAGCGGCAAGTTTGTAGATGAAAACCCAGCAACCGGCACACCTGGTTCGCTGATCCCGGCGCAGTGGGGCAACTCGGTGACGCAGGAGATTTTGAACGTCATCCTCGGCGCTGGCCTTGTGCCGAATGAGGAAGATGTCACTCAATTGCACCGGGCCATTCTTGGCCTGGCAGCATCCGATTACAAAAAATCGGTGCGTTGCGCCACGACAGTCTCCATTGGGCTGAGCGGTTTGCAGACCATCGATGACGTCACACTGGTGGCCGGCGATCGGGTGCTGGTCAAGAATCAGGACACTGCGTCGCAGAACTGGATTTATGTGGCCGCGGCAGGCGCCTGGGCTCGTGCGCAGGATGCGAACGAAAGCACCGAATGCACGCCGGGTCATATGGTGCCGGTGCAAGCCGGCACGAAGAACGCGGGCACCGTATGGCAACTGGTCAATACGACAGTGCCGGTGCTGGGTACAACTGACCTTGCGTTCGAGCGTCTGCTGGGACGCAGTGGTGTGGCCGCGGGTGATTACACGAGGGTCAAGGTCAATAAATATGGGCAGGTGGAAGAGGGGAGCAATCCGACAACACTCAGCGGTAATGGTATTTCGGATGCGTACACCAAGGCCGAGGCCGATCTGCGCGATCTTCAGCGGCCGCTGCGCGATTCCATTACCTATGTAGGACTGGCCAATAACAAGCCTGATGCGCCTTACATGCGCCGTGAGTCCGATGGCGCCTTGGTTTCCCTGCAACCGAGCCTGGGTTTTACTCCGGTACAACAAGGCGGTGGTACAGGCCAGCTCGACAACAAGGTAAAGATCGGCTGGTCGAATAACGGCCTCAAGGCGATGGTCGACGCTACTGATCTTGGCAATATCTGGTATGCGAACAACTTTAATCCAGCCACCAAAGCTGACTGGGGCACTACGCTGGCGTCTTATAAAATTACTGACGCCTATACCAAGGCAGAGGTGTATGCCAAAAGCGAAGTGGATACGCGACTGGCCAGTAGGGCGTTGGCGGACGCTATCTCTTATGTAGGGCTGGCCAGTGGGGATCTAGGGCAACCCTACATGCGGCGTGTTGCAGACTCTGCTATTAGCTGGCTTCAGACAAAGTTGGGGTACACGCCCGTCCAGCAAGGTACAGGCACAGGTCAATCCAATAACGTTGTGAAGATAGGCTGGTCTGATAACGGCCTCAAATTGACCGTGGACGCTACCGATTTGGGACGCGTTTGGTATGCGGCTAACTTTGATCCCAACGGCAAGGCCAACTGGGGCACCACGCTTGCTGCATATGGCATCACCGATGCTTATACCAAGGCCGAGACGGATGCTCGTGATGCGCAGCGACCCACAGCGGACTCCATAACTGTTCTCGGCTTTGCCGGTAATGACGTAAACCTGCCTTATATGCGCAGAGCCTCTGACGGTCAGGTCTATTACCTGCAACCGCGTCTTGGCTACACGCCAGTCGAGCAGGGCGGCGGTGCCAACATGTCCGCTAACAAGGTTCGCCTTGGCTACAACGGTGCCGGTAGTTTGCGCCTTCAGGTCGACAGCTCTGACTTTGGCGACATGATCAACGATCAGAATTTGCCCGCAAAAGTTGCCGCACTGGGGCTCGGTGGCATCGGCTCCTATGCATTTGCACGTGTCATCAATTCCCAAGGGCTGGTTAATCAGGGAGGCATGGTATCCGGCACCAACCTGATCTATAGCTCTACAAACGGTAGCGATGGTGCCGGTAACAATTCTGGCCTTATTGGCGGAGGCACCTGGCGTGCACACGGCGCTTTTTCGGGCAGCGAACGTACACTCTTTCAACGAGTTGGATAAAGGTAGTTATATGAACACAGTAATAAGTGCACGAAACCCTCGCTGGTCCGATCTGGCCCATACCTCCATCGTCCTGTCGGTGATTTTCGAGGAAACAAAGGATGTTTTCGGTGAGGTGCCTTTTGGTGCCTCTGCCCATGACCCTGAGCCACACGGTGTAGATCTTTTCAACCGTGCAGTTGCAGGCGAGTTTGGCGAGATTCTCGAACCCACCGAGCAGATGGTTCAGGCGCAGGTGATGTGCCAGCGTGGTATTTACTCGGCCGAGGTCTCTGCGAAAATCAACGGATTGGTTGCCGATCTGGATATGTTGCAAGATGCCATAACGTTGGATATGGCCACTGACGATCAGCGTAAATCACTGCCTGCTGTAAACGCCGAGCTCGACGCGCTACGCCTGTATCGAGTGCAACTTGCCCAACTCGAGACATTGCCAGGCTATCCAATGTCGTTCGATTGGCCGGTGCCGCCTGCGACGCCATTTGTATATGTTAAACCGTCTGCAGCACCGCTGTTATCAATAGGCGTAAGTGAAGACGAACTGCCCAAGCCATAACGCCCCGCACTGACGGGGCGTTGTTTTATCTGCCGTTCAACTTGCTTTTAAACAGGGGAACTTTATCGACTCAGGGGGCGGGTTAGTCCTGTAACCCCTAATAGGAGGACCGATGCCTATCAACCAGCAACAACTACTGCAAATCCTCCCCAACGCCGGCCCTAAAGCCGGCGTTTTTGTTCCTGCTCTCAACACCGCCATGACCCGCTACACCATCAACACCCGCCTGCGTATCGCTGGGTTCATCGCTCAGATCGGGCATGAATCCGGGCAGCTTCGTTATGTGCGCGAGCTGGGTAGCGACAGCTATCTGGCCAAGTACGACACCGGGCAGTTGGCGCTGCGTCTGGGCAACACGCCAGAGGCAGATGGCGACGGTCAACTGTACCGAGGGCGCGGGCTGATTCAGTTGACGGGGCGGGCTAACTACGAAGCGTGCGGGGAGGCGCTGGGGCTGGACTTGTTGCGCCAGCCGCAACTACTTGAACAGCCGGAGCATGCCGCCATGTCGGCGGCGTGGTTCTGGGATCGGGCCAACCTCAATGCGCTGGCAGACAAGGGTGATTTTCTGATGATCACCCGCCGCATCAACGGCGGTACCAACGGCCTGGCGGATCGGCAGGCGCTTTACCAGCGGGCATTGGAGGTGCTGCCGTGAAAGTGCTGGATATGCGATTCCTGATCCTCGCATTCGTGCTGGGGTCAGGGCTGGGTACATGGGCCGCCTGGCAGTGGCAGGCGGCTCACTATGGTCTGCAACTGTCTACGCAAACGCTGGCTTGGCAGCAAGAGCGCGAGCAGGCGGCGCTGGCGGTCGTCGACTGGCAGAACGCTGAACAAGCACGAAGGCGGGCGCTGGAACTCCGTCTGCAAGATAACGATACAACCATTCATAAGGAATTGAGCGATGCACAGACTTCTCAGGCTCGCTTGCGTGATCGTCTGGCTACCGCTGATCTGCGGCTGTCAGTCCTCCTTGCCAGCCCCACCGCTGGCGATGGAATGCCAACCGCCTCCGGTTCCGGCGGCGTGGTTCATGGAGGCCCACGAGGCGAACTTGACCCAGCGGCTGCTGGACGAATTGTCGCCATCACCGACTACGGCGATCAGGGATTGATCGCTTTGAAGGCCTGCCAAGCCTACGTGCGCGAGATTGCGCACTGATGTTCCTCTCGGCTCCCCACCCTCGGCCATCGTGCCCCTGCCTCAATCCCGCCTCCACAAGGAGGCGCGGCCCTCTTTTCAGCCTTTAACCGCTTTTCAATCGGCGCAGCCCGGTACATTCATATTGCACCGGTCGGTTCGGTACGCTAATGTCCCGAAACGTACCGATGAGACCCCTTCCGTGACGACTGTCAGCAAACTCTTGATGCGCGTTGTCAAGGCTCACGCCCGTTGGCGTTGGCGCGCCTGACTATTTCCTTGCCGGCCCTGCCGGACCCGTACCTGTATGCCTTCGATATATGATGCCTTTGCCTCTGTCACCCCCAGCGTTGTGGCTGAAGAGGGGACGCATGGGCGAAGTGGAATCCGGAAGGCCTGAATCAAGTCAGTAAATCAAAAGGTTGATAGCAAAATGCTGCTGATGATCGATAACTACGATTCGTTCACCTACAACGTCGTGCAGTACCTCGGTGAGCTGGGGGCTGATGTCAAAGTCATTCGTAACGACGAACTGACCATTGAACAGATCGAAGCCCTGAACCCTGAGCGCATCGTGGTCTCGCCTGGCCCGTGCACACCCAATGAAGCCGGTGTCTCGCTTGAAGTGATCAAACATTTCGCGGGCAAACTGCCGATTCTGGGTGTGTGCCTGGGGCATCAGTCCATCGGGCAGGCCTTTGGTGGCGATGTGGTGCGTGCGCGCCAGGTGATGCACGGCAAAACCAGCCCGGTGGTGCATCAGGACGGCGGCGTGTTCGAAGGCCTTAATCATCCACTGGTGGTAACCCGCTACCACTCGCTGGTGGTAAAAAGCGATACCTTGCCCGAGTGCCTGGAAGTGACCGCCTGGACTGCGCTGGAAGACGGCTCGGTTGACGAGATAATGGGCCTGCGTCACAAAACGTTGAACGTGGAAGGGGTACAGTTTCACCCTGAGTCGATTCTGACCGAGCAGGGCCACGAGCTGTTCGCCAACTTTCTCAAGCAGAGCGGCGGCCATCGTCAGGGCTAAGGATTTTTTATGACTACCCCCATGAACATCAAAAGCGCGCTGAACCGCGTGGTCAACCAGCTGGACCTGACCACTGACGAGATGCGCGACGTCATGCGCGAGATCATGACCGGCCAATGCACCGAAGCGCAGATCGGTGCGTTTCTGATGGGCATGCGCATGAAGAGTGAAACCATCGATGAGATCGTCGGTGCTGTTTCGGTCATGCGTGAGCTGGCCAGCAGTGTCGAGCTGAAAACACTGGATGGCGTTGTAGACATCGTTGGCACTGGCGGTGACGGCGCAAATATTTTCAACGTGTCCACGGCGTCGGCTTTTGTCATCGCAGCTGCTGGCTGCACGGTGGCCAAACACGGTAACCGCGCAGTGTCGGGCAAGAGCGGCAGCGCCGATCTGCTGGAAGCCGCCGGGGTTTATCTGAACCTTACGCCTGTTCAGGTGGCTCGCTGCATCGACAGCGTGGGCATCGGCTTCATGTTCGCCCAGTCTCATCACACGGCCATGAAGCACACAGCCGGGCCGCGCCGCGAGCTGGGGCTGCGCACACTGTTCAATATGCTCGGCCCGCTGACCAATCCGGCCGGGGTTCGCCACCAGATCGTCGGCGTGTTCAATCAGGCGTTATGCCGGCCGCTGGCCGAAGTGCTGCTGCGGCTGGGCAGCAAGCATGTGCTGGTGGTGCACTCGCAGGACGGCCTGGACGAGTTCAGTCTGGCCGCGCCGACCTTCGTTGCCGAGCTGAAAAATGGCGAAGTGACTGAATACTGGGTACAGCCCGAAGACCTGGGCATCAAAAGCCAGAGTCTGTATGGCCTCGCTGTGGAAAGTCCGGCAGTTTCGCTGGAACTGATTCGTGATGCGCTTGGGCGACGCATGACCGAGAACGGGCAGAAAGCCGCGGAAATGATCGTGCTTAATGCCGGTGCCGCGCTCTATGCTGCCGATCATGCGACCAGCCTGAAAGAGGGTGTGGCCTTGGCACACGATGCCCTGCACACCGGCCTTGCGCGGGAAAAGCTGGAAGAGTTGGGTGCCTTCACGGCAGTATTCAAACAGGAGAACGAAGCATGAGCGTGCCAACCGTACTGGAAAAGATTCTTGTCCGAAAGGCCGAGGAAATTGCGGCCCGTCGAGCAATTGTCAGCCTCGCCGAACTTGAACAACAGGTCGCCAGCGTCGATGCGCCACGTGGCTTTGCCAACGCGCTGATCACTCAGGCCAGGTTGAAGCTGCCTGCCGTCATCGCAGAAGTCAAAAAGGCGTCTCCAAGCAAAGGCGTTATCCGGGAGAATTTTCTGCCGGGCGAGATCGCCAGAAGTTATCAGGCGGGAGGCGCTACCTGTCTTTCAGTGCTCACTGATGTCGATTTCTTTCAGGGTTCCGATGCCTATCTTCAGGAAGCGCGGGCGGCGTGCAATTTGCCGGTGATCCGCAAGGATTTCATGATCGATCCTTATCAAGTGGTCGAGGCTCGCGCGTTGGGCGCTGACTGCATTCTGCTGATCGTGTCGGCACTGGAAGACGCGCAAATGGCTGAGCTGGCCGACGTTGCCAAGCGTGTCGGGCTGGACGTACTGGTCGAGGTGCACGACGGCGACGAGCTGGAGCGCGCACTCAAGACGCTTGATACACCGCTGGTGGGTGTCAACAATCGCAACCTCCACACCTTTGAAGTGAGCCTGGAAACCACGCTGGAGTTGCTACCGCGCATCCCGCGTGATCGCTTGGTCATCACCGAAAGCGGCATTCTCAATCGTGCGGATGTCGAGCTGATGGAAATCAACGATGTCTATTCGTTCCTGGTGGGCGAAGCTTTCATGCGCGCCGAACACCCGGGCGCCGAGTTGCAGCGGCTGTTCTTTCCGGAGCGCAAGCTTGCGGCGAGCGGCCCGTCCATCGACTGACTGAACTGAACACCACGCTGAGGTCCGGCATGCAAGACTCGATCATCGACATCTGCGTCGAACAAGGCTTGCAGGCCGAGCAGGACCTTCTGGCGGCTGTGTGCTCCGGCGCTACCGATCATGGGTTGCTGTTCTGGCGACCTACTGATCGGGCGCTGGTCATGCCGCGGCGCATGAGCCGCTTGCCGGGTTTTGTCGAGGCCAGCGAGACTCTGGCTGACAATGGATGGCCCGTGTTGTTGCGTGAAACCGGTGGTGAGCCGGTGCCACAATCCTCTTCCACGGTGAATATCGCGCTGGTCTATGCACAGCCCGCTGCTGATGTTGATCGTGACCGCATAGAAACCGCCTACCTGCGCTTGTGCCAGCCGCTGCTCGACCTGCTGGTCGAATTGGGCGGCCAGGCTTCATTGGGCGAAGTGGCAGGTGCATTCTGTGACGGCCGCTTCAACGTCAACCTTGATGGTCGCAAGATGGTCGGAACAGCCCAGCGCTGGCGGCAGAGTCAGGGCGGAACGCGTCCTGTGGTGTTGGCCCACGGCGCATTGCTGCTGGATGATGAACGTGTACAGATGGCGGGAGCGGTCAACCGCTTCAACGAGCTTTGTGAGCTTGAGCCACGTATTCGGGCCGAAAGCCACGTTGCCTTGCACGAAGTGTTTCCGGATGTCGACGTTCTGTCTCGCCTGGCGCAGGCCTATCGGCAGCTACTCGCTGAACTCTGACTGGCAGAGGTTCAGCGCGTACCGTACACCACCATCGTTTTTCCCTTGACGTTGACCAGGCTCTGCTCTTCCAGGGCTTTGAGCACGCGCCCCACCATTTCTCTTGAACAGCCTACGATGCGTCCGATCTCCTGGCGGGTAATCTTGATCTGCATCCCGTCCGGGTGGGTCATTGCATCTGGCTGCTTGCACAGCTCAAGCAACGTGCGAGCTACTCGCCCGGTGACATCGAGAAACGCCAGATCACCGACCTTGCGTGTGGTGTTGCGCAGGCGCTCGGCCATCTGACTGCCCAAAGCGTAGAGAATTTCCGGCTCCTGGCGGGTCAGCTCGCGGAAGGCGCCGTATGAAATCTCGGCCACTTCGCATTCGGTCTTGGCTCGCACCCATGCGCTGCGCACGGATTCGCGTCCCGGCTGCTCAAACAGACCTAGTTCACCAAAAAAATCCCCGCTGTTGAGATAGGCGACGATCATCTCGCGTCTTTCGTCATCTTCGATCAGAACCGTGACTGAGCCTTTCAAGATCAGAAACAGCGACTCAGAGCGATCACCCGCATTGATGATGTTGCTTTTGGCGGGGCAGCGGCGGCGTTCCGCATGGGGCAGCAGCTTGTCGAGACTGTTTGCTTTGGGCGTAAAAGTTATTGCGACCATGCGTGACTTCCGAAATAAGGTGTATGGCCAAATGGCATACCTGTAGGTATCGGCTGCGCCTGCATTCTCACCAGCTTTTCCAGACGTGTAGGAAGCTATTTGCGAATATTCCTACGCGTTTCCTACGAAAAGCATTTTTCCAATGCGTCCAGGCAGCGTTTGGCGCTGTGCTAAGCTGGCGACCCCTTTTTTACAGTGGAGTCCTGGCGATGAAGGCACGCATTCAATGGGCTGGCGAAGCCATGTTCCTCGGCGAATCCGGCAGCGGTCATGTGGTAGTGATGGACGGCCCGCCTGAAAGCGGTGGCCGCAACCTGGGTGTACGCCCGATGGAAATGGTGTTGATCGGTCTGGGCGGCTGCAGCAACTTTGACGTGGTGAGCATCCTGAAGAAGTCGCGCCAGCCAGTGGAAAGCTGCGAGGCATTTCTTGACGCCGAGCGCGCGGATGAAGATCCGAAAGTGTTCACCAAAATTCACCTGCACTTCGTCGTCAAGGGCCGCGGCCTGAAAGAAGCTCAGGTCAAACGGGCTATCGAGTTGTCAGCGGAGAAGTATTGCTCTGCTTCTATAATGCTCGGAAACGCGGGTGTGGAGATCACTCACGATTATGAAATTATCGAGTTGACCTGAACGCCAGACATCCAACGATCATAAAAACGGCGCACACTCTGGCAGACGGCTTCGGACGTCTGCATAATGCGCCACTTTTTCAGGGCGCAGCATGTACTGGTTTTCTGCTGGCGGCCCGAACAGACAACCAAAATCGCCAACGCGAAGAGGTGTTAACCGTCCTACGCAGATGAGCCGGACTCAACTGACGGGCATGCTTGATCACGCGGCTGGCGCCGCACCCATATAGAGAGTTTTTAACGGTGAAAAGCAAACTCAAGCTCCACGGGTTCAATAACCTGACAAAGACCTTGAGCTTCAACATTTATGACATCTGCTATGCGGAAACCCCGCAGGACCAGCAGGCGTATGTCGAATACATCAACAGTGTGTACGACGCAGAACGCCTGACGCGGA
Organism: Pseudomonas syringae group sp. 243L2; assembly: GCF_032587875.1. Taxonomy (NCBI): domain Bacteria; kingdom Pseudomonadati; phylum Pseudomonadota; class Gammaproteobacteria; order Pseudomonadales; family Pseudomonadaceae; genus Pseudomonas; species Pseudomonas syringae group sp. 243L2. The sequence continues at coordinate 733,899 of NZ_JAWHPL010000021.1, read as the reverse complement.
TTCTGACTGATGTTGTCGATATCATTGGTGCCAACATCCTGAACATTGCACGTCAGGATTACGATCCACAAGGTGCCAGTGTGACCATTCTGATCTCCGAGCAGCCGGTGACGCCTACCGAAAGCCAGATCGAAGAGTCGCCAGGTCCACTGCCGGAAACCATCCTGGCGCACCTGGACAAGAGCCACATCACGGTCCATACCTACCCGGAAATTCACCCGGTAGATGGCATCGCCACGTTCCGCGTGGATATCGATGTGTCGACCTGTGGCGTTATTTCACCGCTCAAGGCGTTGAATTACCTGATTCACAAGTTCGAGTCGGATATTGTGACCGTCGATTATCGCGTGCGCGGCTTTACCCGTGACGTGGAAGGCAAGAAGCACTTCATCGATCATGAAATCAACTCGATCCAGAATTACCTGTCCGAAGACACGCGCAACGGTTACCAGATGACCGACGTGAACGTGTATCAGGAAAACCTGTTCCACACCAAGATGCTGCTCAAGCAGTTCGAACTGGATAACTACCTGTTCGGCGACGCGACCAGCAACTTGTCTGCCGAGCAGCGCGAACAAGTGACCGCCAAGGTCAAACACGAAATGCTGGAAATCTTCTACGGCCGTAACGTAGCCGTATAAGCCCGGATTTCGGACATTAAAAAGGCGCCTGATGCAGGCGCCTTTTTTATTCGTCCTTATCCGTCCTGATGCGTCGTCAGATGCGATAAGTCGACTTGGTCATTACCTTGGCCAATATGCTCATGCCAAACTTGACCGGTGCCGGGAAGCGAAAGCCGCCTGCTTCCAGCGCTGACTCGGCATGGTGTTCTTCATCATTAAGCATCTGTTCCAGAATGGCCCGCGACTTTCCGTCTTCGCTCGGCAATTGCTCAAGGTGCTCACTCAAGTGTTTGCAGACCTGATCCTCTGTCGCCGCGACGAAACCCAGGCTGACCCGGTCGCTGATAACGCCGGCTACCGCACCGATCCCGAAGGACAGGCCGTAGAACAGCGGGTTCAGCACGCTGGTATGGCTGCCAAGCTGATGAATGCGCTGTTCACACCACACAAGGTGATCGATTTCCTCTTCAGCCGCATGCTCCATCGCCTTGCGCACCTTGGGCAGCTTCGCTGTCAGCGCCTGCCCCTGGTACAGCGCCTGGGCGCAGACTTCACCGGTATGGTTGATGCGCATCAGGCCTGCAACGTGGCGTGTGTCGACGTCGCTCATCTTGTGATCGGGCTGGACAACCGCAGGGGAGGGGCGCTGCGGATGTGCGCTCAATGGCAGCAATGTGCGCATTGCGCTATCGGCTTGCAGTAGCAGACGGTCGAGGGGGGAATAGTGACGTTCGGTAGCCATGGGCACCTCCGGAAGATCATGTGGGCAGTTTACCCGAATCGGCCGCAGGCAGCAGGGGCTTGTGTCGACCGGCCAGCGAACATAACGGCCGCTGACCGGCTGCAAAGCCCGGAAACGCGGGATCAGCCCGGCGGCCAGTTCATCTGACGCTGACCGAGTACATGCATGTGAATGTGATAAACGGTCTGTCCGCCCAGATCATTGCAGTTCATGACCACGCGGAAGCCTTCTTCACAACCCAGTTCAATAGCCAGACGCTGCGCTGTGAACAGGATATGCCCCGCCAGGCCTTTGTCTTCTTCGGTCAGATCGTTCAGGGTCCGAATGGGCTTTTTCGGGATAACCAGAAAATGCACGGGTGCCTGTGGGGCGATGTCGTGAAAAGCCAGTACCTGGTCATCTTCGTAGATGATCTTCGCCGGAATTTCCCGATTGATGATCTTGGTAAACAAAGTTTCCACAGCCGTTTGCTCCTTGTCGGTTGATGGTCGTCGCAGGGTATCGCTGTGCAGCAGTGCGCCTGAGTGTACTGAGCGAGACGCCGCTCGCCCAGTCGTTTGTCTGTCAGCGTGGGCAGTACTTCCTGTTGATGTAGCCGCTGATCTGGCGGGCCAGCCAGCGCGAGACCAGGCGCGGGCTGAGCGTCCATAGACGGGTGCTGAAGCCGGGGATGATCACTGCACGGTCCTTTGCCAGTGCGCGAACGGTATACAGGGCCACTTCTTCGGGGCTCATCAGGTTGTCGACATTGACCTGCAACTGCGCGGTACGGAAAAAAGCCGTTCGGGTCGGGCCGGGGCACAACACCGAGACCTTCACCCCGGCCTTCTTCACTTCCTCGCGCAGCCCCTCGGAAAAATGCAGCACATACGCTTTGCTCGCGTAGTAGGTGCTCATCCACGGCCCTGGCTGGAACGCCGCCACCGAGGCGACATTGAGTATCTGCCCACCACCCTGAATGGCCATGAGGTTGCCGACCGTATGGCACAGGCGCGTCAGAGCGAGGATGTTCAGGTCGATCAGGTCCTGCTCGGCGCTCCAGTCCTGCGCCAGAAAAGGTCCGCACGTGCCGATGCCCGCTGCATTGACCAGCAGGTCAATCTGATGCGCGCCGTCTTCCAGCTCCAGCAGGAAGCCCGAGAGTCGCAGCGGTTCGCCCAGGTCGCATGCACGAAACAGCACTTCCACGCCAAAACGCTGAGTCAATTCCAGTGCAATTGTTTCCAGCAGGTCGCGCTGACGGGCGACCAGAATCAGGCTGCGACCACGGCGTGCCAGCGCTTCGGCCATCGCCAGGCCTATGCCGCTGGACGCGCCGGTGATCAGGGCGTAACGGGTCATGCATTTCTCCATTGAGCATATTGCGCCCGGCAGTCTGCCGAACCGTGAGCAGTCTATTACGTGTCACTGTGTTTCTTTGAGCTCTTTGTTGACATCCACCGGCACGATCAAGGCACTGTCCTGGTCTTGTTCATCGTCGTACGGGAGGGATTGCTCGTACTCGTCGGTCTGCAATTCCAGCTCGTCGCGCAGCATTCCTGCGCCTCCGGCAGTGAGGCCGATCAGAATAATCGGTAGCAGCAACAACCACAGAACGGCCAGCGTCTTTACGCCTTTCGAGTTCGGCGGTGGCGGTGGGCCGAACTGATTGGGGCCTTTTGTACCCGGCAGCAGGACCATGAGGAACGGGAAGACACTGCCTATGAAGGGCACCATCGTCAGCAGTAAAAGCCAGCCCGACCAGCCCAGGTCGTGCAGCCGTTGTATACCGATCTGTGCACCGATGACTGCAAACACTACGAGCACCACTGCGCTCAGCAGCCCGCCAGCGACCAGTGACTCGTTCATCGTCAGCAGGCACACGGCAACCAGCGCCAGTGCCGCTGCGCTCAATACCAGGCTCCAGGCCAGATAGCGCAAACGCCCGATGCGCCCATTTATGCTCAGGACTTTTAGAGTCGAATGCTCTGGCTGATCACCGCCAACCTGTGCTTTGGGCGGCGCATAGGGCGATATTTCCAGATGCGCGGGTTTTTGTGGCGGCGCGCTGGCTATTTCATTGAGGCTCAGGCTGATGTCGCTGTCAGGTTCGATGCGTGCTTCGACGCCTGCGTCATTAAGTGCCTTCAGGTAGCGCTCAGCATCCGTATGGGTCAGCCCGCGCTTGAGCGCAACGGGCTGGCCGTTGAACAACTTTTGCACTGCGCGAGCTTCACTTTTGAACAACCCCGCAAGGTTGGCCTTCGCGGTATCAAGCTCGACGCCTTCACGCACCTGTCCTTCAAATACAATCTTGAAGAGGGAATCGGCCATACAGGGCTTCCTTGTCTTGTGGTTGGGGACAGTACCGGGCGCTTGCGTTACACATTGCGTAAAGCCGAGCGCCCTGGTGTGTTACTGGAGAGGCCGAATGCTTTCCGGTCAGAAGGGTTTGACGATGACCAGAATGACGATAGCGATCAGGATCAGCACAGGAATCTCGTTGAACCAGCGATAGAACACATGGCTGCGGCCATTCTCTCCACGGGCAAAGCGTTTGACCTGTGCGCCACAGACATGGTGATAGCCGATCAGCAGGAACACCAGTGCCAGCTTCGCGTGCATCCAGCCCTGACTGAAATAGCCGCTGACGTCAAAGCTGATCAGCCAGCCGCCGAAGACCAGCGTTGCGATCATCGCCGGGGTCATGATGCCTCGGTAGAGCTTGCGTTCCATCACCATGAAGCGCTCGCGGCTGACCGTGTCCTCACTCATCGAGTGATAGACGAACAGTCTTGGTAGATAGAACAGGGCTGCAAACCAGCAGACCATTGAAATGACATGCAGCGCTTTGACCCATAGATAGAGCATTTTTGATTATTCCCAGGTTCACGGTGGCCGAATAGTAGTGTCTTGTGCGTCCGTACGTCACGTTGTCGGTTGTCGCAGAGGCGATAGGCTCCTATTATCGACCGCTTTCCAGTTGTTTCGTTGAGGGCAGGTTATGGTCAAGGTCGGTATTGTCGGCGGCACGGGTTACACCGGGGTCGAGCTGCTGCGTCTGTTGGCACAGCATCCGCAGGCAGAAGTAGTGGTCATTACCTCGCGCTCGGAGGCCGGCATGCCAGTCGCCGAGATGTACCCGAACCTGCGCGGGCACTACGACGGCCTGGCTTTCAGCGTACCTGACGTGAAAACCCTGGGTGCCTGTGACGTGGTGTTCTTCGCCACGCCCCACGGTGTCGCTCATGCACTGGCCGGTGAACTGCTTGCGGCAGGCACCAAGGTGATCGACCTGTCTGCCGACTTCCGTCTGCAGGACCCGGTCGAGTGGGCCAAATGGTATGGCCAGCCGCACGGTGCTCCGCAGCTGCTGCAGGATGCGGTTTACGGATTGCCGGAAGTCAATCGCGAACAGATCAAGAATGCTCGGCTCATCGCCGTGCCGGGTTGCTATCCGACAGCCACACAATTGGGTTTCCTGCCGTTGCTTGAGGCGGGCATTGCCGACAACACTCGCCTTATTGCCGACTGCAAATCCGGCGTGAGCGGTGCCGGACGTGGCCTGAGCATTGGTTCTCTGTATTCGGAAGCCAATGAAAGCTTCAAGGCCTACGCCGTGAAGGGCCATCGTCACCTGCCTGAAATCACTCAGGGCCTGCGTCGCGCTGCGGGCGGTGATATCGGCCTGACGTTTGTTCCGCATCTGGTGCCGATGATTCGTGGCATTCATTCCACCCTCTATGCGACAGTCGCTGATCGTTCGGTGGACCTGCAAGCGCTGTTCGAGAAGCGCTACGCCGACGAGCCTTTTGTGGATGTAATGCCCGCTGGCAGCCATCCCGAGACCCGCAGTGTGCGCGGAGCCAACGTTTGCCGCATCGCGGTGCACCGTCCGCAGGGCGGCGATCTGGTTGTCGTGCTGTCGGTTATCGACAATCTGGTCAAAGGCGCGTCAGGTCAGGCGGTTCAGAATATGAACATCCTGTTTGGTCTTGATGAGCGCGCCGGTTTGTCTCACGCGGGCATGATGCCGTAAGCACTGCCGCCGTCCAGCAAATAGTTGACCGATTTTCTAGGAGAAGCGGATAATGCCGTCATTACGCATTACGACGGCTAACGCCGGGAGATATCTGACATGAGTGTCGAATCCTTCACGCCTACCGCTTTGGAGTTCACTCCGAATGCAGCGCACAAGGTGAAAACCCTGGTCGACGAAGAGGGCAATGATCGTCTCAAACTGCGTGTATTCGTTACAGGTGGCGGTTGTTCAGGTTTTCAGTATGGTTTTACGTTTGATGAAGACGTGGCCGACGATGACACTATCGTCGAGCGCGAGGGCGTAAGTCTGGTTGTCGATCCGATGAGCTTCCAGTACCTGGCTGGCGCAGAGGTCGATTATCAGGAAGGACTTGAGGGTTCGCGATTCGTGATCAAAAACCCGAATGCTTCCACGACCTGTGGTTGTGGCTCGTCGTTCTCGATCTGATTGAAGCTTGTTGTAAACAAAAACGCCGCTCATTGAGCGGCGTTTTGCGTTCAGGCACGACGTCAGGCGGGGTAGATCGCGCCCAGAACACGTCTGCCTTTAGCGCCGGTTACCGTTGGGCGGTTGGCCGGTACGCCTTCGAGGCAGCAATGAGCCAGCCAGGCAAATGCCATGGCCTCAACCCAGTCAGGGTCCACGCCAAACTTCTCGGTACTGCTGACCTCGGTGTCAGGCAATAGCTCTGCAAGGCGTTTCATCAGCGCCTTGTTATGTGCGCCGCCGCCACAGACCAGAAGCTCCTTGGTGATCGCTTGTGCCGATTGCAGGGACTCTGTGATGGTCAATGCAGTCAGTTCCAGCAGCGTGGCTTGCACGTCTTCAGGTGTCAACGTTGGCAGCTGGAACAGATGATGGTGCACCCAACCCAGGTTGAACACTTCCCGACCGGTGCTTTTTGGGCCTTTGGTCAGGAAAAACTGATCGCTGAGCAGTTTCTGGAGAAGCGCTTGATCAACCTCGCCGCTCGCCGCCCATTCCCCGTCCTTGTCGTAGCTTTCATGGCGCTGGGATTGTATCCAGGCATCCAGCAGCACGTTACCTGGACCGCAATCGAAGCCTTCGACCGGGCGATCGGATTCGATCAGGCTCAGATTGCTGAAGCCGCCGATGTTCAATACAGCGCGGTGGTCTTTGTTATCGTCGAACAGTGCTTCGTGGAAGGCGGGCACGAGCGGCGCACCCTGTCCGCCTGCGGCGATGTCGCGACGACGAAAATCGCTTACCACGGTGATTTCTGTCAGCTCTGCCAGCAGCGCCGGGTTGCCGATCTGAATGCTGTAGCCGCGCGCAGGTTCATGACGAATAGTCTGGCCGTGGCTGCCAATGGCGCGAATCTGAGCAGGCACCATGTTTTGATCTTCCAGCAAGGTCTGCACGCCCTGTGCGACCAGCCTGCACCACTTCTGCTCGGCGATTGCTGCACGTGCAAGCTCATCGACGCCACTGGAGCAAAGCCCCAGCAGTTCGGCATGCAGATCTTCCGGCATCGGGATGTAGTGAGTAGCCAGAAGCCTTGAGCGGTCATCCTGCTTCAAAAGGGCGATATCAATCCCATCGAGACTGCTGCCGGACATCACACCTATATAGAAGAAGTCCATGGATTACCTTTTATTCGAGGCCAGCGTGGTGGCCTTTTCCTGATCCATGCGCGCCATCAACGGCTGGCTTTGTTGCATGAACCGCTGTTTTTCGGATTTGGCGATCGGATCCGCCATCGGAAGCTTCTGGCCCAGCGGGTCTACGTGAACGCCATTGACCTGAAATTCATAGTGCAAGTGCGGGCCGGTAGACAAGCCGGTAGTTCCAATATAGCCGATTACCTGACCTTGCTTAACGGTTCCGCCGGTTTGTATGCCTTTGGCAAAGCCTTGCATGTGACCGTACAGAGTGCGGTAGGTATCGCCGTGCTGGATGATGACGGTATTGCCGTAACCGCCGCGACGGCCAGCGAGCAGAACCTTGCCGTCGCCGGTTGCCTTGATCGGCGTACCGCGTGGCGCCGCATAGTCGACGCCCTTGTGCGCACGGATCTTGTTGAGGATAGGGTGTTTGCGACCCATCGAAAACATGGAGCTGATGCGGGCAAAGTCTACCGGGGTGCGGATGAATGCCTTGCGCATGCTGTTGCCGTCAGCAGTGTAGTAATTGGTATTGCCTTGCTTGTTGGTGTAACGAACGGCGGTGTAGGTCTTGCCGCGGTTTGTAAAGCGAGCGGAAAGGATATTGCCTGTGCCGACGCTTTTGCCGTTGACCACTTTCTGCTCATACACCACGTCAAACTCGTCACCCTTGCGGATGTCCTGCGCGAAGTCGATGTCGTAGCCGAAGATGTTGGCCATGTCCATTGTCATGCTATGAGTCAGGCCAGCACGCTGCGCGGATTGCGAAAGTGAGCTGTTGATCACGCCATGCACATACGCATTGCGCACATTGGGCTTGCTGATCTCGCGATTGAAAACGAAGCCGGAAGCCGATTTCGAGAGGCTGATGGTCTCGAGCTCGCTGAGTTTGGTATGCAGTTGCTTGAGCTGGCCGTCCGGCGATAGTTCGAACTGCAGGGTTTGCCCGTTCTGCAGCTTGGTGAACTGTTTGGCCTGCTTGTCGCTGGCCAGTACTTCATGAACGGTAGCGGCTGGCAGCCCGACTTTTTCGAACAGAGTCGAAAGCGTGTCGCCCTTGCTGACGATCACTTCCCGATGGTTAGGGTCTTTGGCTGGTGCCGGCTTTTCTGCGTCAGACTGTGCTGTGGCGGTGTCTTGAGCCTGGTCATCGGCATTGTCGATCTGGGCAAATGGCGATTCAGTGGTTTCAGGTGTGGCTTGAGCAGCGTCTGGAGCGTCTTGGTCTTGTACGTCCTGATCCGGCATCTCCAGATCAAGGGAAAGGTTCGTTCGTTTGGCTTCAACTTCGCTGGAAGGGAAAACCAGGAGAGCCAGGCTCAACAATGCGGCAATGCCGCTTGCAGCGAGCAGGTGACTCTTCGGATAAAGCGGGGGCGCTTTAGGCGGTGTGTCTTTCATAGGTAATTTGACTTTGAAAAAGGTGAAATGGAAAAGATGAATGACATGATGAAGATGAAATAACTGTATAAAATATAACCAAAACCTGCTCGAAGCAACCCTTCCCGCGTATCAGTCACTGATTCGCAGGCGAACGCTGGGCAAAACTTGTAATTGGGCTCTGATCTTGTAAGGTTGGTTCCCTTTGAATTGGGGGCTGAAATGAAGTCGGTTGAAGAGCAGCTGGCGCTGATCAAGCGCGGTGCAGATGAACTCCTGGTCGAGGCCGAACTGGTCGAGAAGCTGAAGCGTGGCCAGCCACTGCGTATCAAGGCTGGTTTCGACCCGACAGCGCCCGATCTGCACCTTGGACACACGGTGCTTATTAATAAGCTGCGCCAGTTTCAGGACCTGGGGCATCAGATCATCTTCCTGATCGGTGATTTCACCGGCATGATCGGCGATCCGAGCGGCAAAAGCGCCACGCGTCCGCCGCTCACCCGTGAGCAGGTTCTCGACTACGCCGAAACCTACAAGTCTCAGGTTTTCAAGATTCTCGATCCGGCCAAAACCGAAGTGGCGTTCAACTCCACCTGGATGGACAGGCTGAGCCCGGCTGACTTCATTCGATTGTCTTCGCAGTACACGGTCGCCCGTATGCTTGAGCGTGACGATTTCGACAAGCGCTATAAAAGCAACCAGTCCATCGCCATCCACGAATTCCTTTACCCGCTGGTGCAGGGTTACGACTCTGTGGCCTTGAAGGCTGACGTCGAACTGGGTGGTACTGATCAGAAATTCAACCTGCTGATGGGGCGCGAGCTTCAGCGCGCTTATGGGCAGGAGCCGCAATGCATTCTGACCATGCCGCTGCTGGAAGGCCTGGATGGCGTGAAGAAGATGTCCAAGTCGCTGGGCAACTACGTTGGTATTCAGGAAGCGCCGGGCATTATGTACAGCAAGCTGGTATCGATTCCGGATTCGCTGATGTGGCGCTACTTCGAGCTGCTGAGCTTCCGTTCGATGGAAGAGATCAATGGCTTGAAGGCTGATTGTGAAGCGGGTGCCAATCCGCGTGATATCAAAATCAAGCTGGCCGAAGAGCTGGTCGCCCGTTTCCATGGTGAAGAGGCTGCCGCCAATGCGCATCGTTCTGCGGGCAACCGTATGAAGGAAGGCGAGTTGCCAGACGATCTGCCGGAGATCTCCGTGGCTGCTATAGAGGATATGCCGATCTCGGCCGTCCTTAATAAAGCAGGGCTGGTAAAGAACGCTGCGGTCGCTCGCGATCTGCTGGCATCTGGTGGTGTGCGTATAGATGGTGAGGTGGTGGATCGCGGCTTTGTATTCAAGCTAGGTGCAACTCACGTCTGCCAGGCCGGTAAGAAGGCTTTCGGTCGCGTTACCCTGGTTTCTGAAGAAAGTTCAAAATAACGGTTGACGCCCTCTGCGATCTGTCTATAATTCGCCCCACTTCCGGCGCAGACGGAAACGAAAAAGCCTTGTAGATCAATGGTTTACAAGGGTTTGAAGTGAAGAGTCAGCGAGGAAGGAGGTCGAGTCTGCAGTGAACGACAGCGGTGAGAAAAAAGAGTTTGACACGCGGTTGTAACGCTGTAGAATTCGCCTCCCGCTGATGAGCAACTGCAGAGTTGATCGAAGCGCAAGTGGTTGAAGTTGCAAAGGAAACTTTGAAAGCTTCTTAAAATAACCGCTTGACAGATACAAGAGACGCTGTAGAATGCGCGCCTCGGTTGAGACGAAAGCTCTTAACCACCCGCTCTTTAACAACTGAATCAAGCAATTCGTGTGGGTGCTTGTGGTGTCAGACTGAAGTCAACAGATTATCAGCAACCCAAGTTACTCCGCGAGAAATCAAAGATGTAACCAACGATTGCTGAGCCAAGTTTAGGGTTTTCTCAAAACCCAGTTAGATGTTTGAACTGAAGAGTTTGATCATGGCTCAGATTGAACGCTGGCGGCAGGCCTAACACATGCAAGTCGAGCGGCAGCACGGGTACTTGTACCTGGTGGCGAGCGGCGGACGGGTGAGTAATGCCTAGGAATCTGCCTGGTAGTGGGGGATAACGCTCGGAAACGGACGCTAATACCGCATACGTCCTACGGGAGAAAGCAGGGGACCTTCGGGCCTTGCGCTATCAGATGAGCCTAGGTCGGATTAGCTAGTTGGTGAGGTAATGGCTCACCAAGGCGACGATCCGTAACTGGTCTGAGAGGATGATCAGTCACACTGGAACTGAGACACGGTCCAGACTCCTACGGGAGGCAGCAGTGGGGAATATTGGACAATGGGCGAAAGCCTGATCCAGCCATGCCGCGTGTGTGAAGAAGGTCTTCGGATTGTAAAGCACTTTAAGTTGGGAGGAAGGGCAGTTACCTAATACGTGATTGTTTTGACGTTACCGACAGAATAAGCACCGGCTAACTCTGTGCCAGCAGCCGCGGTAATACAGAGGGTGCAAGCGTTAATCGGAATTACTGGGCGTAAAGCGCGCGTAGGTGGTTTGTTAAGTTGAATGTGAAATCCCCGGGCTCAACCTGGGAACTGCATCCAAAACTGGCAAGCTAGAGTATGGTAGAGGGTGGTGGAATTTCCTGTGTAGCGGTGAAATGCGTAGATATAGGAAGGAACACCAGTGGCGAAGGCGACCACCTGGACTGATACTGACACTGAGGTGCGAAAGCGTGGGGAGCAAACAGGATTAGATACCCTGGTAGTCCACGCCGTAAACGATGTCAACTAGCCGTTGGGAGCCTTGAGCTCTTAGTGGCGCAGCTAACGCATTAAGTTGACCGCCTGGGGAGTACGGCCGCAAGGTTAAAACTCAAATGAATTGACGGGGGCCCGCACAAGCGGTGGAGCATGTGGTTTAATTCGAAGCAACGCGAAGAACCTTACCAGGCCTTGACATCCAATGAACTTTCCAGAGATGGATTGGTGCCTTCGGGAACATTGAGACAGGTGCTGCATGGCTGTCGTCAGCTCGTGTCGTGAGATGTTGGGTTAAGTCCCGTAACGAGCGCAACCCTTGTCCTTAGTTACCAGCACGTTATGGTGGGCACTCTAAGGAGACTGCCGGTGACAAACCGGAGGAAGGTGGGGATGACGTCAAGTCATCATGGCCCTTACGGCCTGGGCTACACACGTGCTACAATGGTCGGTACAGAGGGTTGCCAAGCCGCGAGGTGGAGCTAATCTCACAAAACCGATCGTAGTCCGGATCGCAGTCTGCAACTCGACTGCGTGAAGTCGGAATCGCTAGTAATCGCGAATCAGAATGTCGCGGTGAATACGTTCCCGGGCCTTGTACACACCGCCCGTCACACCATGGGAGTGGGTTGCACCAGAAGTAGCTAGTCTAACCTTCGGGGGGACGGTTACCACGGTGTGATTCATGACTGGGGTGAAGTCGTAACAAGGTAGCCGTAGGGGAACCTGCGGCTGGATCACCTCCTTAATCGACGACTCAGCTGCACCATAAGCACCCACACGAATTGCTTGATTCATTGAAGAAGACGATTAGAAGCAGCGCCCC